>NZ_JBYUPU010000015.1:16281-145784 GCF_058135425.1 Paenibacillus sp. MAH-35 | reverse complement strand
AGCCCCCCTCAAGATGAGATTTCCCAATTCGTAAGACCCCTGGTAGACGACCAGGTTGATAGGTTCGGGGTGGAAGCGCAGCAATGTGTGGAGCTGACGAATACTAATCGGTCGAGGGCTTATCCTATAATACTCCACGAACCTTCGTGGAGGCCTCAAGAGCCCTTGAGGTAACGTTTCAATCTCTCTCTTCTTCGGTTCGCATTCAGTTTTCAGGGAATAATTATGGAGAGGTACCCAAGAGGCCGAAGGGGGCGCTTTGCTAAAGCGTTAGGGTGTAACAGCCGCGAGGGTTCGAATCCCTCTCTCTCCGTTTTAACCTGTAATATGGCGGTGTAGCTCAGCTGGCTAGAGCGTACGGTTCATACCCGTGAGGTCGTGGGTTCGACTCCCTCCGCCGCTACCATATTAAGGACGCTTAGCTCAGCCGGGAGAGCATCTGCCTTACAAGCAGAGGGTCGGCGGTTCGATCCCGTCAGCGTCCACCATCTTTCTCCAGGCATGATTTAAGTGCTTGCAGGGAACGATTAGTAGTATTGAATCAACACGGAGCTGTGGTGTAGTGGCCTAACATGCCTGCCTGTCACGCAGGAGACCGCGGGTTCGAATCCCGTCAGCTCCGCCATTTGATTTCTCTTTCAAAGACGGATGAGAACCATTAGGTTCGTCGAAGCGCCCCATCGTTAGCAAATGCTTCGCAGTCTCGCCACGAAGTGGAGAGTATCCCGTCAGCTCCGCCATTCTTTTCACAATTTCATACATATGGCTCGGTAGCTCAGTCGGTAGAGCAGAGGACTGAAAATCCTCGTGTCGGCGGTTCGATTCCGTCCCGAGCCACCTTGCATGCTTCCTTTACAGGTTGCATCACATGGAGGCTTAGCGAAGTGGCCAAACGCAGCAGACTGTAAATCTGTTCTCTGACGAGTTCGGTGGTTCGAATCCATCAGCCTCCACCATTCCCTTCATCATGAGCCATTAGCTCAGTTGGTAGAGCACCTGACTTTTAATCAGGGTGTCGTAGGTTCGAGTCCTACATGGCTCATCGAAACCTCTCCAGAACCGGAGAGGTTTTTGCTTTTATACAGCTACCTATTAATAGCATCTACAAAAAGAAAAGAAGGTTGCCCTAAGCTCTTTTTACGAGCGGGAGCAACCTTCTTTTTGTTCCTTGGATTAGCTGCTTTTGTTCCTTAGCTATCTTTGAAGCTTCGCTGCCACCGACCTCATTTTTTGCTCCATGGAGGAGGGCAAGTCGCGCCGATCGTCGATTTTGATGGACGTGCAGACGCGCTGTGCACCGCCGGAGAACGGAGATTCATGCAGCTGCCGCACGACGTCCAGCAATACGGACAAGTCCCCTTCTATGATCGTGCTCATCGGCGTTAACTGATAATGAATCGCGCTTCCCGTTTTGTCCAATATTCGCTGCATATCGGCGACATAAGAACTGAGACTGGTTGTCCCGGTTCCAACCGGAATCACCGTAACCTCGACTATAGCCATACCGTATGTACCTCCCCTAAGACGATCCTCGGCAACCGTGGATCGATGAACGGCTAGTTACCGATTCGTTCTGATCTGTAATGGAATTTGATTGCAGCAGCAGACATGGCCGCTTCTCTAATTGTACACCCGAATCGCCAATGGGGGAACGGCACGAGGCAGCCAGGAAGAAGGGCTACAGCTCTTTACGACTGGCCCTTTCCTGAATATAGTCAGCCGTTCTGTAGGCGATAGCCATCACGGTATTCGTCGGATTGCCGCCACCGGAGGTGACGAATAAGCTGGCATCGCATACGAACAGGTTGGGGATGTCATGCGTTTGTCCATAGGCGTTCGTTACCGACGTATCCGAATTGTTCCCCATCCGGCAGCCCCCCGTTAGATGCGCCGTATCCGGAACTACATATTCGACAGCACCGCCGGCCGCGCGTAAAATCGAGCTCATCATTCCGACGGCATGTTGGATTAGCTTTCGATCGTTATCGCCGTAGCTGAACGATACTTTCGCTCTCGGAACGCCGTGCTGATCTGTCTCATCGGATAGGGTGACCCGGTTGTGCTCGGAAGGCAGCACTTCCCCAACCATCGTAATCCGACCGTAGTGATTGTAATCCAGGAGCGTCTCCTTCAGCCGCTGTCCCCACACGGGCCCTTGCTCCGATAAGGAAATTCCGCCTGCAAAACCGACGGGCCGCGCGCCATGGGCATGGAGCGTATATCCTCTAACGAAGGGATTGGCCGGGTCGGTTTCATAGAAATCCTGAGTCGTAGCCAGCACGGGCGTCCCTTTGTACAGGCGAACCTCCTGATCGAACTTGGCATACACGTCATGACTGCTGTGGGGCATAATCGCTTTGCCGACCCAACCGCTGCTGTTGGCCAATCCGTCGGGAAACTGGGAGTTTGCCGAGTTGAGCAGCAGCCGGGGAGTTTCCACCGCGAAAGCGGACAAGATGACGATACGAGCTTGTTGCTCGTACAGCTGCCCGTCATGAATAAATTCGACTCCGCGGGCCTTACCGTCTTTCCCCATCAATACCCGGGTTACCGTACAGTCGGCCAGCACCTCTGCGCCTGCTCGGATTGCTTTCGGAATATGGACAATCAACGTGCTGAATTTGGCGTTAGGCATGCAGCCTTCGTTGCAAAACCCGCGGTTGATGCAGGGAGGACGCCCCTCGAACGGAGCCGATAAAATCGCGAGAGGTGGCACTGAAGCGCGGATGCCAAGCTTCTCGCAGCCGTTCATAAACAAATAAGCATTGGGACTAAGCGGTTCCCTCTCGGGGTAAGGATAAGGTCCATGATAGTTTCCCCAAGGGAAAAACTTCGGTCCCGACACCGCTATCGCTTTCTCGACCCGAGAATAATAAGGCTCCAGGTCCGAGTAGCTAATCGGCCAGTCTTCTCCGACTCCATCCAGAGACCGGGTGCGAAAATCGGATTCGTGAAAACGCAAAAATACGCCGGTAAAGTGAGTAGTTCCCCCGCCCACCCCCCGACCTGAGTTGTTGTGTCCCATCTTAAGCGGATCGGCACCGTCTACCAGACGGGTTTCCTCCCAGCCGAGCGATCGCATCGCGAGTTCGTCGCTGGCGAAATTCCGCTGTGGGTCCCGGAACGGTCCAGCCTCCAGGACGACGACCCGCATCCCCGCCTCGCTTAATTGCTGGGCGAGCACGCCTCCCGCCGCGCCGGCTCCTACGATCACCGCATCGACCTGATCGTTTCCGTATTTACGCTGAAGTGTCATGGTTCGGGCTTCGCCTCCCAAGGATCGAGTTGTCCGATCTGAGTCCGCACATAACCTCTCGGATAAGCGGGTCCGCCGTAACCGATTTCGGACCATACTGTCGGATGCGAGTAGTACGATTCGACCGTCCAGCTCAGCAGGCGGCGGAATAAAGCCTTTTGCGGAAAGGCGGGATCGGCCAAAGGGAGCTTGCCTTCACTAAGGTCGGAAACAATCGAATACTGCTCACTTTCCGTTAGATCGATTAACGGACGGCTGAATGCAGTCAGGCACCACTGGTCGATCAGCTTCAAGCCGGTACGGATGAGCTCGGCAGCCCGGGGCACAGCTGAGCCGCGTTCGCTTTCCGGCGTTGGCCCGTTCACCGTCCGATCGATGTGCTGCAGAACGAACTGGATCACATTGGCCCGTGTATCCCCGGCCAGCATGGAGCACAGCGCACGCAGCATCTCTGTTTCGACGAGCGTCAAATAATCATATGTGAAATCGGCCTCGGTCCGGGACAAAACGATGGAGCGCGTCGTATCGTCCCAAGCCGCCTGTTCGCCAAGCACGTCATAATTCGGATATTTGGTTTTTTTCAAGGCAGCTCACCTCCAATATACGGCCAGTAGTCCCAGAGCGCTTATCGCTGTAAACAGAAACGGGAGCACAACCGGAGGACCGATCAGGAAATTGCGCATCGCGTAACCTCCGACACGGACGCCGACTCCTTTGGCGTGAAAATAAACGCCGACCAGGCCGTCAATCGCCCCAAGCACCATAAACACGACGAATAAGAGTCGCAGCCAGTTTGCGTTATAAAACGTAAGGGCAAGCCCTGTCGCAAAAAAGACGGGGGCCGAGACGACGGGAACCCACATTGATTTATGATGGAAATTTTGCCGGTAATGAAACATCGTTACCTGAATGCCGATCATGGCGAAAGCGGCGCTCACGAACAAAATAAGCAGACGATCGAGCGACCATGCATCCCAGTACATAGAAACTCCTCCTTCGAAAAGTATGGGCCCTGTCCTTTAAAGGAATCAGGGCGATTGTGGCTGTGGAAACGTAAGCGATCCGTGAGGCATAACGGCTACCTCGCAACCGTCGCCGAACCGGAGCGACCGGATGGTCGCGTTCAGATCAGGTGCGGGGATGAATCCGGCAAGTTCCACAAGCGGGTCAGGCATATCGGTATGAAGGTATACCGTATGCGGACCGACAATCTCTTGAATATGCGCGATCTTGTGAGCACCCAGCACGAACTGCTCGTTCAGCCTGGCCATAATCGTATTCCGGTCCTGAACGGTTTCGATCCAGTATTGAAAGATCCCGTTGCCGAACAGCTCCTCGCAGCGTGCGGCAAGAATAATCGCACCTCCGGGCTTGGTGAAAGCCGCGGCGTTTTGCAGCGTCTTAAGTGCCTGATAGAGCTGCATATCCTTCGGGTAGCCGCCGGTGGAAGCTATAACCAGGTCGTACTTCGTATCGGCATTTACAAAAAAACGGCTTCGCGCCGCTTCCAGCCCCCGGCGGTGCGTCGGAACCAGCTCCCCGGCAAACGCCTCCAGCAGCTCACGCCGATGGTTCGCGATTACGTTAAACAAAAAGTGAACCGGAACGACTCGCATCACCTCTTCCAAATCCCGGTGAACCGGGTTGTCCGGATCGCCAAGTCTCGCTTTATACTTTTGCGAGAGTGCGTGATTGGCCTCGATGCATCGCTTGGAAGCGGTGCCTGGCACCAGAGCTTTCACGCCGCCGGACACGCCCACGAGCCGGTGCGGCTCGATATTACCAGTAGCGATACGCAGGTCGGCCTCCACGACGATCCGATTGATCTCGATCGGGGTGCCGCTGCTGGTTGTCCCCACATAGACGCAATCTTCCGATAGGGCGGAATGATTCACAACCGCTACCCGGCGAAACACTTCTTCACCGGTCAATTCAATCAACTCCGCCTCCGTCTGTTTCCGGTGCATGCCCAAGGCCACGACAATCCGGATCTGTTCGTCGGATAGGCCAGCTTCGTTTAATTGTTCGAGAAGAGCGGGTAAAAAGAGCCGGCTTGGACAAAGCCGGGTATTGTCGCTGATCACGATTACGGCGCGCTTGCTTCCCGCAGCCGCTTCCCGCAACGATTTTCCCGCGACCGGTTGCTCCAGCGCATTCCGAATGATGCGGTCTGCCGGTAAATCGGCTTCTGACCGGTAATCCAGCACGGCCGGAGGCGACATGAAATCAACGTCCAGCTCGATTCGGCCTTTCCCGTAAGGAAGTAAAATCGGTCCGGCCTCCTTTCTGCGAAAAGAAAAGTTCGAATGGGAAAATTATGTCCATCGCGCACCATTAATAAACCGGATGGAAACGGAGACGATCGGATATCCTAACGGAAATGACTGCTTGCAAGGGAGGGAAACCGTATCGCTTGCTTATTTCCCGCGATTATCAGCTTCGGCATCGTATACGCACTGGTGCCGCTCATTCGGAGGACTGCACTGCGGATCGGCTTTGTGGATGCCCCAACGAAACGGAAAATTCATTCCAGCCCGATACCGCTTATGGGCGGAATCGCTTTATATCTCGGCTGTATGATCGCCATCTACGCTTTTGACGGAGCTTCGGCACGGTTCGCTGCCGTTTGTACCGGAGGAACATTACTTGTCGCTACGGGCTTGCTGGACGATTGGTATAAGGTAAAGGGCAAAGAATTTCCCGTATGGCCGAGGTTAGTCGTATACATAGTCGTCTCCGCCGTTCCGGCCTGGTTCGGGATTCAGATTATCGGGGTTACCAATGTCGCCGGCCAAGGCATGCTGCTGTTCCCCGTGTGGCTTTCGTGGATCGCAACGATGGCCTGGGTGTTCGGCATCACGAACATGATCAATTTTATCGACGGGGTGGACGGGCTTGCTTCCGGAATCGTCACCATCTCCTCGTTTACTTTATTGATTGCAGCCATCTTCAAGGAGCAGCACGGAACCGCGATTTTGGCCGCAGCGCTGGCCGGAGCTTGTCTTGCTTTTCTGGCGTTCAACTTTTATCCGGCACGAATCTTCATGGGGGATGCCGGCGCTGTATTTCTCGGCTATACGCTAGCGGTGCTTGCGGTAGACGGTTCGTTCAAAAGCGCAACGATGATCTCCACGCTCGTCCCCGTATTTGCCATCGGGGTGCCGATCATGGATTCGGTAATTGTGATGACAAGGCGATTGTGGAGCGGCAAAGGGCTGCATCGCGCCGACAAGCTGCATACCCATCATACGCTGATGAGCTGGGGGCTGACCCAGACGCAAACCGTGTCCTTCCTGTATTTGATCGGGATGTTGTTTTCCTTGTTGTCGATTATTTTGCTGCTTGTGATCGGTTGATGAATCCGATTCAGAATGGATGGATAATGGTAATCTTGTTATTGATAAAACGTATGGAAATAGCTGTGGAGGGACTATCGTTTTGATTCGAAGGAAGAAGTTGCTGCCGGTGCGAGTGGCTGTCGTTCTGGTTGGACTGACAGCTGCAACCGCATATCTATGTAATTATGTTCACGCTTCGCATCATCAGGAGCCGGCGGAACCGGCTATTGCAGTCGCCCAAGACCGCTTCAGGACGGAGTCGGCCGAAGCCGGCATCATAGGAATGAACCAGAAGCAAGCCGCACTGGACACGGACCGGCTGCGCATCGTGCGGACAGCCCGGAAATATTTAGGAACGCCTTATGTTTACGGCGCCAAGTACGGACAGACCGATACGTTTGACTGCTCCTCGTTTGCAAAGACGGTATTCGCCGAACATGGAATGGAATTGCCCCGGGTATCCCGCGATCAGGCGAAGCTGGGGGAGCCGGTGGAACGGGACGAATTGAGTGTAGGGGATCTGGTTTTTTTCGCTACGGATGAAACGCACGGGGGGATCGGGCATGTCGGCATCTATACCGGCAGCGGGAGAATGATCCATACGTACGGAGACGGAGGAGTCAAATACAGCCGCATCGATTCCGGCTACTGGGAGGAGCGGTACGTAACGGCAAGGAGGCTCCTTAAATAAAACGCGGCATCCCTCCAGCGACCGGACCCGGGATTCATTCCCGCCCGCAGCAAGGTTTTCATCCCCCTTCAAAACGTGTATCATGAAACTATAGTTTGGAGGGGTTTACAATATGGTGCAATGGGAGCGGTTAACGCAGCAACTGGGACAAATACTGGGCGCCGAATTCAAACTGGGCCGAATTCCCGTTACCGAGTGGAATGAGGCGGCGGAAGAGGGCAAGTCGGGCAAGAGCCGCGATATCGGCAGCCGGGTTCATTTTTTTCTTATGAAAGAAAGCGGACAAGTCCAGACGATAGCAGTGGAGAAATCCGTATTAACACCGTCTGAGAAGCAGCTGGTGGAACTGGCCATGGAAGCTTATCGCGTACAGGAGAAACGGGGCGCCGCAACGGCTCACTCGGAGGACGAGCGGAAGTCCCAACTTATCCGAAGCTGGATCAGCCAACAATTGGAGCAAGGAATTACCGATGCGGAGCTGCCGGAGTCGCTTGCGTCCACCTTCGCTTTGTACGCACAGAAGATTCCGCTCCTCGTATACGGCGATTATTCCGATCAGCGCAAAGCCGTATTTCAGGATTTGAAAAAGCTGCTCGAGTCGTTTTTCGATTGCGAGATCGTGCTGATTCCGCTGCTGGACAAGGAGTGGCTGATCCTGGGCCCCGAATCGCTGTTGCAGGAAGGCGGAGAAGGGGAAGAGGAGACGGCGGAGGATACGCTCGCTTCGCTTGGACTTGCGCTGCACGAGATGCTCGCCACCGAATGGATGGGCGAATGCCATATTGCCGTCGACTACCCGCTGATGCCTTCCAAATCGCTGCTCGGCTCGGTTGTGAAGCTGCGTGAGGCGATGACGCTTGGCCGCACTTATCATGTGTCGGATAATATTCATATGCCGTGGAAGCTGCAGCTTGAGAAGCTGCTTCATCCGATCGGCGACGAGGCACGTCAGTTATTTCTGGAGAGAGTGCTGAAACGGGTCGATCTGTTTAAGGATACGGAGACGGTCACGACGCTGGAGCAGTTTATCGCGCTGGACTGCAGTGTCAGCGAAACGGCCAAAAAGCTGTTCATTCACCGCAATACGCTGCTGTACCGGCTGGACAAGTTCAAGCAGGAGACGGGGCTCGATGTCCGTACGTTCCATCACGCGTTATTGGTGCATATGGCGCTCTTATTGTACAAAGTAACGAAAAGAACCTAATTTTTTTGTAAGCAATGTGCATAGCCATGAAAGTGGACGTAGGTTAATATATAGGTAAGTGATAGATGATTATAGGAGGAATGATCCATGGCAGGCGTACGTTTGAATCATATCGTTAAGAAATATCCAGGGGCCGCAGAAGATACCGTTAAAGACTTTAACCTTGAAATTAAAGACAAAGAGTTTTTGGTGCTTGTAGGCGCATCCGGATGCGGTAAATCGACGACGCTCCGTATGATCGCTGGTCTTGAGGAAATTTCGTCCGGCGAGCTGTACATCGGCGACCGTCTGGTGAACGACGTAGCTCCTAAAGATCGCGACATCGCGATGGTATTCCAATCCTATGCTTTGTACCCGCACATGAACGTTTATCAGAACATGGCGTTCGGTCTGAAACTCCGTAAATTCAAAAAAGCCGAAATCGACGCACGCGTGCGCGAAGCAGCTAAAATTCTCGATATTGAAGTCCTGCTCGACCGTAAGCCGAAGGCTCTCTCCGGCGG
Organism: Paenibacillus sp. MAH-35; assembly: GCF_058135425.1. Lineage (NCBI taxonomy): Bacteria > Bacillati > Bacillota > Bacilli > Caryophanales > Paenibacillaceae > Paenibacillus > Paenibacillus sp. MAH-35. The sequence goes on along the minus strand of NZ_JBYUPU010000015.1, from coordinate 136,792 downwards.
TCAGCGTCAGCGTGTCGCCTTGGGCCGCGCAATCGTACGGGACCCGCAAGTGTTCCTGATGGACGAACCTCTTTCCAACTTGGACGCCAAACTCCGCGTACAGATGCGCGCCGAGATCAGCAAATTGGCAAAACGTCTGGAAACAACCGTTATCTACGTAACGCATGACCAGACGGAAGCCATGACCATGGGCGACCGGATCGTCGTTATGCACCAAGGCATTATCCAGCAAGCGGCTTCTCCGGAAGAGATCTACAACTTCCCGACCAATATGTACGTAGCCGGCTTTATCGGATCGCCTTCGATGAACTTCATTCACGGTTCTTTGTCAGAGTCCGGCGGCAAAGTCCGCTTCAAATCGCAAGGTGTCGACGTTGTACTGCCGGAAGGCAAAGCGCAAATCTTGCGCGATAAAGGCTACATCAACAAAGAAGTCGTGTTCGGTATCCGTCCGGAAGATCTTCACGACGAGCCGATCTTCTTGGAAGGCTCCCCGGACAGCCACGTGACCGCAACGATTGAAGTATCGGAAAACCTTGGTCACGAAGTTCAGCTTCACCTGAGCGGACTCGGAACACAAACGATCGTCGCTCGTGTCGATGGACGTACCGGCTTCAAGGATGGCATGACGATTAAATTGGCGATGGATATGAACAAAATCCATATCTTCGACAAAGAGACTGAAATTAACGTATTGCTGTAATTATATAGTTCAGGACGAAAAACCGGTGGAAACACCGGTTTTTTGTTTTGCTTGGAAGTATCAAGTAACGGAGTCTTTTTGAGGCTAAGACCCTGCTGAATTCCATATTCGATGTCGAGCAGGCTTTCGGATCTGCTTCGTGATCAAAAGTGGACTTTTTGAACAACCTCTAGTAGCGGTGCCTGACGATCGGTGTTTAACTGAACTTGCAAGGCGTTACAAGGTTGCTTTCGAACCGCATTTCCATTACGATAATGACATTGGAACAAAAAGGAGACGTCAGGCATGGGGAAAAAGACGAAAGTATCCGAACTTGTCCACCATTTTAATCTGGAGGTCGTAGCCGGGGAGGAAGGGCTCGGACGATTGATCAAGGTGGCGGATATTTATCGGCCCGGCTTGGAAATGGCGGGATACTTCGCCTACCACCCCCGGGAACGGGTTCAAATATTGGGAAGAACAGAGCTGACGTTTTTCGAGACGTTGTCGGCTGAACAACGGCACGAGCGCATGTCCAAGCTCTGCAATGAAGAGACGCCCTGCATCATCGTAACGCGCGGGCTAAATGTGCCGGAGGAGCTGATCGGCCTGGCGGGGGAACACCGTCTGCCGGTACTCCGAAGCCCGCTGGCGACAACGACGCTGGTCAGCCGGATTACCGGATTTCTGGAGAACAAGCTGGCTCCTACGACGACGATTCACGGGGTACTGGTTGAAGTGTACGGTATCGGTATGCTCATCACCGGCACCAGCGGCATCGGCAAAAGCGAGACGGCGCTGGAGCTCGTCAAACGGGGACACCGGCTGATCGCCGACGACGCCGTAGAGATCCGGCAGACGCCGGACAACGTCCTGATCGGCAACGCCCCGGAACTGATCAAGCATCTGCTGGAGATACGGGGAGTCGGCATTATTAACGTTATGACGCTGTTCGGAGCGGGCGCTATCCGGAACAATAAAAAAATATCGCTGGTGATCCGTCTCGAGACGTGGCAGCAGGACAAGGAATACGACCGTCTGGGCATCGACGAGGAACTGACGAGAATTATCGAAACCGACATTCCGCTCGTTACGATCCCGGTCAGGCCTGGACGCAATCTGGCCGTTATTATCGAGGTGGCCGGGATGAATTACCGGTTGAAGCGAATGGGCTACAATGCGGCCTTGCAGTTTACAAACAAGCTGACCGAGTCGATATCCGGCGATTTGGACGATTCGGAATAATGTTGGTGTAGAGGAGTTGGAGCATGGCTTATTTACTCGATCCGATCGCATTCTCGCTCGGTCCGATTACCGTGCGCTGGTATGGCATCATTTTAGGCTCAGCGGCTCTTATCGGGTTATGGCTCGCTGTGATGGAAGGCAAACGGTTCCGAATCCCGCCTGATTTCTTCATGGATCTGCTGCTGATCGGAGTTCCTTCGGCCATTATCGGAGCGCGGATCTATTATGTAGCGTTCAAATGGGATGCCTACAAAAACGATTTGCTTGAAATCTTTAAAATATGGAACGGCGGCATCGCCATCTATGGGGCGCTGATCGGCGCCATTATCGCCGGTTATATCTATATGCGGCGCAAAGGTTACGATTTCTGGCGAATCGCCGACATATGCGCGCCATCGTTAATCGCCGGCCAGATGATCGGCCGTTGGGGCAACTACGTCAACCAGGAAGCGCACGGCGGACCGGTAACGGAATCGTTTCTGCGCGACTCGCTCCATCTGCCCGCCTGGATTACGGATCAGATGTATATCGACGGGCAGTTTTATCATCCGACGTTTTTGTACGAATCGATGTGGAACCTGCTAGGGCTGCTCCTGCTGTTCTTCCTGCGGCGCCAAAGCTTCTTGCGTGCGGGCGAGCTGTTTTTCAGCTATTTTATCTGGTATTCGATCGGAAGGTTCTTCATTGAAGGACTGCGTACCGACAGTTTGGCCTTTACGGCTCCCGAATGGTTCGCCTCAATCATTAACGGATTGTGGTCTCCGATGCTCGTCTTGTTCGAGCCGGGCTCGATGGATTACGGCAACGTGCGGATCTCGCAGCTCATCGGTATTCTCATTATCATTGCGGCGGTGATCCTGATCGTACTGCGCCGTAAAAAGGGCTGGTCCGCCGAGAAGTATTCGGACCCGATCATTTCGACCAAATCTGCGCCTCCGGCCGCAACGGAAGCGAACTAACCGGCAGCAGCACAGCAACACAACGGGGGGATAGGAACTAGGATGCCGATTACAACTGTACTGTTCGATCTTGACGGTACGATCGTCGATACGAATGAACTGATCGTCCGTTCGTTTTTACATACGCTGGAGGGAGAGACGGAGAGAGCGTTCACCCGGGAAGATATTATTCCGCATATGGGATTTGCGCTTATGGAACAGCTTCGTTTCTTCACAGGCCAAGAGCAGGTAGACGAGCTTGCCGTCAAATACCGGACCTTTAATCAAAGCAAACATGACGAACTGGTCACGGAATTCCCCCATGTCCCGGAAGTATTGGCCGAGCTTGCACGGAGGGGCATCCGGATGGGAGTCGTAACGAACAAGATCCGGCAGACGACGCTGATGGGGCTCCGGTTATGCGGAATCGAATCGTACATGGAGACGATCGTGACGGCAGACGATGTCGCCAGGGGCAAGCCTGATCCTGAGGCAGTACTGAAGGCGCTGGAGCAGCTCGGAGTCGCTCCGGAAGAAGCGCTGATGGTCGGGGACAGCAAGTATGATATTATCGCCGGCCGCGATGCGGGAGTGAAAACCGTCGGGGTGTCCTGGTCGCTTAAGGGCGAGGAGCATCTTCGTTCGTTCGATCCGGATTACATCATTCACGATATGAAGGATCTGCTTGAAATCGTAAGGTAAAGAGGGATTCCGCATTGAGACAAACCAAACGGTATCCGGTAGAAGGGCCGAACGCGCTCTGGCAAGTGTATAAAACGGTGAACAAGTGGAAAGTGGTGCGCAACTTCGTATTTATCCAAATCTCCCGGTACTGTCCTTCGCTTCCGGTAAAAAACTGGATTTATCGAAGGGTGCTCGGCATGAGGGTTGGAGAACATACCGCATTTGCGCTGATGGTGATGGTGGACGTCTTCTTCCCGGAGAAGATCGAGGTCGGGTCCAACTCGATTATTGGTTATAATACGACGATACTCGCCCATGAATATCTAATCGGAGAATACCGGCTCGGCGACGTGAAGATCGGCTCTAACGTGATGATCGGCGCCAATACGACGATATTGCCCGGTGTGACGATCGGCGATAACGCGATTGTCGGTGCAGGTGCCGTCGTTCACCGGGACGTAGCGCCCGGAAGCTTTGTAGCAGGCAATCCGCTACAGGTCATCCGCGAATAGTACATACAGGAAGGGTCTGGCGCGAGGCGTCAGACCCTTCTGCTGTACCAGCTCCATACCCGGTCAATATCCTGCTTGTCGATATGTTCGACACTCCACGTATTGTCTCCGGTATGACCCATCAGATTCACTTTGAGCGTCATCACCCGCTTCTTCCGTTGGGTGACGGACCCTTTCACTTGCAGCGAGATGATCTGCGGTCTGCGCACGTAACAGGTTGTCTTGGCGATCAACCGATTCTGGATCGTAAGCTGCTTGTCCGTCAACGTCATGCCGGAATCGAGGAATCGTCTCGTGGCCCAAGCCGTAACAAGCGGAAGCAGCAGAAGCGACCACATGCCGGGAATGCGAATGTAGGCGATGAGTCCGGCGCTTAGTAGGGCAGCCAGGAGCAGTTCGATCCGGATGTAATACAAGAAAGCCCGCTTCGGCGGCCGTGCTTCGATAGGCGTTGCGGCAAATTGCGGCAGAATCGCTTCTATTATACGGGGCAGCTCGCTCATTCGAAAAAGCGGATGGAACATCAGTTTGTCTTCTTTGGCGGAAGCGACGACCCGGAGCTCCATCTGACCGTATCCGAGCGCTTGTCGCAGCCAGCCTTCCTTGACCATAACCGCCTGGACGCGTTCGGGCGAGAAGAGATGCTTCTTTTTCTCCAGCAGACCGTAAGTGACCGCGATTTGTTCGCCTTGGCGGGTGACGGTAAAGCCGGCATATTTAATCACATAAAGGACGACCGACAAGAGCCAAGCGAGCAGCAATCCGATCAGCGCGGCGATCACGATCGCCCAGCCGGAAGGCATCAGGGCGGTCGCCTCTTCGAAGATCCGATCGGAAAACCGCTGCGGAAGCAAGTCGTCGGCAAATGACATGACGCCGGCAATAAACACGAAAACGAGTCCGATGTTCATGGAGGTAAAGGCGGCTTTCGCCAGTTGGCCGGCCGATAGACGGACGATCGGGGCGGCAGCCGACTCCGTATCGCGTGGCTCTCTTAGGCTGCTGTCAGCAGCATCGGCAGAAGCATCGCCAAGCTCCGGCTTCTCGGCGGAGACGTGGTCAGGATGACGATCCGCGGCAGCTTTCGCTTCGCGGAGCCAGAGCTGCAACCGCTCAGCGTCCGCGACAGCCACCGCAGGTAATACTCCGTCCGAATCGGCTTTGCCGCCGGGCGTCTCGATCTTTAATTGAACGACGCCCAGCAGCCGCTGGAGCAGAGGCTGTTCGGTGTTGACGGAATGAATGCGGCCAAAATAGATGGACTTTTCCTCGCGGAATAAGACCCCTTTGCGAATTACGATTTTGTCGTCTTCAAGCACATAAACGAATTTTTTCCATTGCAACACGCCGAAAACGATCAGTACGATCAGAAGTGCAGGAGCAACGGTGTACACGGCCCAGTGAGGATTGCTCCAGTCAATGTCTTTGAAGAGAATGAGAATAATTAGCGGGAGCATCGCTTTAATCCATTGAACGGTTGTAAATACAACAAACACGGGGTGCAGCCGGCGCGTCTCATTCATCGTCGTCCACCACTTTCGCCAGCACGCCTATGCGCCGTTTCAACCGTTCCGCATCGTCCTGCTTCAGACCGCTGATCCGGTGAGTGGTCGCCGCCGTGACGACTTTCACTTCAGCCAGCCCGTACTTCCGCATCAGCGGCCCGCTCTCGATCTCGACGTGCTGCACCCGTACCATCGGAACAAGTACGTTGCTGATAAAGAGAAGTCCGGAGCGGATCTCCAGCTCCTCTTCGAACACTTCATAGGCGAAACGGCGGAATTCCACAGTCGGAACGATCCAAACAAAGACGACAAATGTCAGGGCGAACAGACCGAGGGCGATCCAGCCGGGTAGCAGTATCCAGTCCCACCGGCTTGCCGCGACCAGATAAGCGGCCGACAGGAGGAGCAGCAGACCGTTCAAGATCATTGCGCTAATGCGGGAAGCTTTGATCGAATCCGGGTGAAGCCGCTGAGTCAGACCAGGTTCCATATATGCAGTCACTCCTTGGATGTAGTATATCCTTATTGGTAATACGTTAAAGAGGCCCAATCGTTCTATCCCTTATTAAAACGGTCCAAAAGACGGTTGGTTACAGCAAGCAAGGGGGACATATGGATGACGATCCTGATTGTAATCTTATTAATTATCATTATACTCCTGCTGCTGCATATAAACAGCAAGCTGCCGGGCAGAGACTACATCCAAGAGGCGCTTAAACGAGATCAAGAGAGGGCCAAACAGAAAGAAAACAGCTCCGAATGATGGGCTTTAAAAAGACAAGCGGTCAAGTAACCTGCAATTGACGCTGTAGAGCGTCCGTGGTACACTATCAGATAAATTCCTTTATTTTGTTAGCATGGTAGATTGGTAATACATTAACGCGATAAAGCGACAATATGCGGGGGAAAACGATACAACTGTCGGGGAAAAGGGGAGTGGCCCATGTCAAAGCCAAAAGTATTTGAAAAGCCGACTGGCGTAAAAGATTATTTGCCGGATACGGTCGCCAAGCTGCGCCGCATCGAGACGAATGTGCTGGAATGCATGCACAAGTGGGGGTACCGCCAAATCATAACGCCCACATTGGAATATTACGACACGGTAGGAGTGGCGAGCTCTACGACCGACCGGAGACTGTTCAAGCTGCTGGACAAAAAAGGGACGACGGTCGTGCTCCGCTCGGAAATGACCGGACCGATCGCACGCGTTGTCGGATCGCTGCTGAAGGATCATCCGTTCCCGCTGCGGCTTTCCTACCACTCGAACGTTTTTCGGGCTTTCGAGGAAGAAGCGGGGCGGGAAGCGGAGTTTTTCCAAACCGGAGTCGAGCTGGTCGGAGACGGCTCCGCCGACGCGGATGCGGAAGTGGTCGCACTGGCGATCGCTTGCCTGAAGGCGGCTGGGGTACGCGATTTCAAAATCGCGATCGGGCACGTCGGATTTTTGAACGGCTTGTTCCAGGAGGCGCTGTCCGGACGCGAGGAGGAGCAAAGCGCGCTTAAGGAACGGCTGCTGCAGCGGGATCACGTCGGCTACCGGAACTTGCTTGCCGGATACGGACTTGAAGACGGCATTCGCTCCGAGCTGGAGGGCATCTTGCGCTTGCGCGGCGGTCAGGAAATATGCGAGCAGGCGAGAGGGTTGTCGCTCGACCGGCTGGCGCAGGATGCGATTCAGCATCTGTGCGAGGTATGGGACGTGCTGAAAGCGTATGGGGTCAGCGAGCATGTGCTGATCGATCTGACGATGATCGGCGATTTTACGTATTACACGGGGATGACGTTCGAAGGATATGCGGCGGATCTCGGGTTCCCCGTCTGCAGCGGGGGCCGGTACGACAATCTGCTGAAGCAGTTCGACCGACCGGCAGCCGCCACCGGATTTGCCCTGAAGACGAACCGGATGCTGGAGGTCGCCGTGTGCGATCCGGCCGAAGAGCTGTACCGCGTTCTCGTGGTGTATACGCCCCGGAATGTTGGAGAGGCGCTCGCGCATGCTCAGGAGCTGCGGAGCAGACCGAATGTGATGGTGGAGACGCTGCGCGTGGATGCGGACAAGAAGGACGGTTCCGGTACCCGCTTGACAGAGCGTGCGGCCAGTCCGGTAAATCTCGAAGCGTACAGCGAAGTCATCGAGTTTGGCTGACGAAAGGATGGTTGAGATGCAGGACCTGTTGAAGGTAGCGATTCCGAAAGGGAGAATCGTCAAGCATATTCACCGGTTGTTCCAGGACGCGGGCATGCCGCTGCCGGAGGATTTGGACGATTCGCGCAAATTTATTATCCCCGCCCACGAGATGGGCATGGAATTTATCGTGGCCAAACCGGCCGATGTGCCGACGTACGTCGAGTACGGGGTGGCGGATATCGGGATCGCCGGGAAAGACGTGATGATGGAAGAAAACCGCAACGTGTACGAGCTGCTCGATCTGGGCATCGCTCGCTGCCGGTTCTCGGTCATCGGCCTGCCGGATTGGAAGCCGGTGCTTAATCCGCGGGTGGCGAGCAAGTTTCCGAATGTCGCATCGCAATATTTCCGCGAGAAGGGCCAGCAGGTCGAAGTGATCAAGCTGAACGGAAACGTCGAGCTGGCGCCGTTGATCGGCCTCGCCGACCGGATCGTCGATCTTGTCGAGACCGGCAATACGATCCGGGAAAACGGACTGGTGGAGCTGGAGAAAATAGCGGATATCACGAGCCGTCTCGTGGCCAACCGGGTCAGCTACCGGATGAAAAACGGAGCGGTGCAGCAGCTGTGCGACCGGCTGCAGTCGGCGATTAACGCTGCGGCTGTACGATGAACGAAAGGAGGCTGGCAACGTGCGCATCATGAAGGCTAACGAATTCAAGCTGGCGAGGGAAGTGGAATACGGCTCGCCGGAGCAGAATGCAGCGGTTAACGAGATTTTGAACGCCGTTCGCACGGAGGGAGACGCCGCGGTGCTGCGGTATACGGAGCGGTTCGACCGGGTGAAGCTGGAGGCCGGTCAGCTCCGAGTCACGGAGCAGGAGATCTTGGCCGCTTATGACCGTGTGGAGCCGCGGTTTATCGAGGCGCTCCGGCGGGCGGCGGCCAATATCCGCAGCTTCCACGAGAAGCAGAAGCGTACGTCGTGGATGGATGTGCAGCCGGACGGAACGACGCTCGGCCAGATCATCCGGCCGCTAAGACGCGTCGGACTGTACGTGCCGGGCGGCAAAGCGGCGTACCCGTCGTCCGTGCTGATGAACGCGATCCCGGCGCAAGTGGCCGGAGTGCCCGAGATCGTGATGGTGACCCCGGCATCGACGGGAGGCAAGGAAGGGATCGATCCGTATATTCTGGTCGCGGCGGCGGAAGCCGGCATTCGCGAAATGTACCGGGTCGGAGGCGCTCAGGCGGTCGGGGCACTGGCCTACGGCACCGCTACGATCCCGCCTGTCGATAAGATCGTCGGGCCGGGCAACATCTACGTCGCTCTCGCGAAGCGGTACGTGTACGGCGTAGTCGATATCGACAGTATCGCCGGCCCGAGCGAGATCCTGGTGCTTGCCGACGATAGCGCCGACCCGGCTTATATCGCCGCCGACCTGCTGTCGCAGGCGGAGCATGACGAGATGGCGTCATCCATCCTCGTCACCACTTCGCAATCGCTCGCCGAGTCGGTTCAGGCCGAGGTAGCCCGCCAGCTCGAGTCGCTCCCGCGCAAAGAAATTGCCGAGCGCTCGATCCGCGAGCGGGGCGCGATCCTGATGGCGGACAGCGAGGAGGAAGCGGTCGCGACCTCGAACCGGCTGGCGCCGGAGCATCTGGAGATTCTCGTCCGCGAGCCGTTCGGCATGCTCGGACGAATCGAGAACGCCGGCGCGATATTCCTCGGACCGTACAGCACGGAGCCTGTAGGCGACTATTATGCGGGACCGAACCACATTTTGCCGACCAACGGAACGGCGCGGTTCTCGTCGCCGCTGAACGTCGACGACTTCCTGAAGAAGTCGAGCGTCATTCACTACAGCAAGGAAGCGCTGCTGCGCAGCGGCGAGGACATCATCACCCTGGCGAAGCACGAAGGCTTGGAAGCCCACGCGAGGGCGGTTCAAATTCGATTGGAAAAGGAAGGGAAGCGCACATGAGTGATATAGCGAATCGGCCAACACGTACGGCGGCCATCGAACGGAAGACGAACGAGACGAATATTAAGCTTGCTTTCAATGTGGACGGTACCGGGGTTTCGGAGATTCAGAGCGACGTCCATTTTATGAACCATATGCTGGACCTGTTTACGAAGCACGGCCTGTTCGATCTGCGGGTCGAAGCCGACGGCGACATCGAGATCGACGATCACCATACGACGGAGGATATGGGCATCTGTCTCGGCCAGGCGTTCCGCGAAGCGCTCGGCGACAAGCGGGGGATTAAGCGGTATGCGAACGTGTTCGTGCCGATGGACGAAGCGCTGGCCCAGGTCGCGGTCGACATCAGCAACCGTCCTCACCTCGAATACCGGGCGGAGTTCCCTTCCGCTCAGGTAGGCAGCTTTACGACGGAGCTTGTACACGAATTTTTGTGGAAATTCGCGCTCGAAGCCCGGATTACGCTGCACGTCATCGTCCATTACGGCAGCAATACGCACCATATGGTGGAGGCGATCTTCAAGGCGCTGGGCCGTGCGCTTGACGAGGCGACCACGATCGATCCGCGCGTTCAGGGCGTTCCGTCTACGAAGGGAGTGCTCTAACGCGTGATCGCCATTATCGATTACGGCATGGGGAATTTGCACAGCGTAAGCAAAGCGGTCGAGCGGTTAGGGTTTGAAGCGGTCGTAACGTCCGATCCTGAGGTTATCCTGTCTGCAAATGGGGCGGTGCTCCCGGGTGTCGGTGCATTCGGCGACGCGATGGACAATCTTCGCGAGACCGGGTTGAAGGAAACGGTGCTGGAGTACGCAGCCAGCGGCAAGCCGCTGCTGGGCATTTGCCTCGGGATGCAGCTGCTGTTCAGCGAAAGCGAGGAGCACGGGCAGCATAGCGGGCTGAATTTGCTGCCAGGCAAAGTCGTCCGCTTCCGCGGGCCGTACAAAGTGCCGCATATGGGCTGGAACCGGCTGTCGTTCCGCCGCGCCTCGCCTTTGCTGGAAGGGTTGGAGGAAGGACACGTTTACTTTGTCCACTCGTACCATGTCATTCCGGAGGAAACGAACGATCTGCTCGCTACGACGGATTATTACCAGGCGGTCACGGCGATTGTCGGACGGGGTAACGTGTACGGGATGCAGTTTCATCCGGAGAAGAGCAGTGATCTCGGCATGAAGCTGCTGGAGCGTTTCCTGAAGCTTTGCCGCTGACGACCGGCGGCTGTTCATCCGTTTTATCCGGTGAGGGCAGATTACCTTGACGGGGAGAGAAGTGTTGTCAGTTTACTATGGAAGAAAAGCGGGGGAAGAGACTATGCTGGCGAAACGGATTATACCTTGTCTGGACGTCAAGGACGGACGGGTCGTAAAAGGCGTCAATTTTGTCAACCTGCGGGATGCCGGCGATCCGGTCGAACTTGCGGCCGTGTATGACCGGGAAGGCGCGGACGAACTCGTATTTCTCGATATCTCCGCCTCGGTGGAAGGACGCGCGACGATGATCGAGGTTGTGAAGAAAACGGCGGGGGAGATTACGATTCCGTTCACGGTCGGCGGCGGCATCTCCAGCACGGACGATATGAAGCGGCTTCTGCGCGCAGGCGCGGACAAGATCGGGATCAACACGGCCGCGATCAAAAATCCGCGTCTGATCGAAGAGGGCGCGTCCAAATTCGGATCGCAATGTATCGTCGTCGCGATTGACGCCAAGTACAACGAGTCTTGGGGCGAATGGGAAGTGTACACGCACGGCGGACGCAATGCGACGGGCATCAAGGCGCTCGAATGGGCGCAGCAGGCGGAAGCGCTTGGAGCGGGGGAGATTCTGCTGACGAGCATGGATGCGGACGGTACGAAGGACGGCTTCGACCTGGCGCTGACGAAGGCGGTATCGGAAAGCCTCGGCATTCCGGTTATCGCCTCCGGCGGAGCGGGAAGCAAGGAGCATTTCTACGACGTATTCACGCAAGGCAAAGCCGATGCCGGACTTGCCGCGACGATTTTTCACTATAAAGAGATGACGATTCAAGAGGTTAAGGACGATCTGAGAGGCAAAGGAGTGGAGGTCCGATGAGCGGTCAAACGTTTGAACAGCTGGCGGATGCGATCAAATGGGATGAGGCGGGGCTCGTTCCGGCTATCGTGCAGGATGCGGTCAGCAAGGAAGTGCTCATGCTCGCCTACATGAACCGGGAATCGCTGAAGCTTACGGCCGAGTCCGGGGAAACCTGGTTTTGGAGCCGTTCCCGTTCGGAGCTGTGGCATAAAGGGGCGACATCCGGACATATCCAGAGGGTTCGCTCGCTGCGCTACGACTGTGACGGCGATACGCTGCTCGTGACGGTGGAGCAGACGGGGCCGGCTTGCCATACCGGCAAATACAGCTGCTTCTATAATGTCGCCGATGTGAGCGGAGCGGACGGAAGCGAGGCAACTTCCGGGCCGAAGAACCGGTTCGAGATTCTCGAGAAGCTGGAAGCGACGATCGCCCAGCGCGATGCGGAACGTCCGGAAGGGGCGTACACGACGTATCTGTTCGAGAAAGGCGTCGATAAAATACTGAAGAAAGTCGGGGAAGAAGCGGGCGAAGTGATCATCGCAGCCAAAAACCGCAGCCACGAGGAGCTGCGCTATGAAGCCAGCGACCTGATCTTCCATCTGATGGTGCTGCTGCGCGAGCAGAAACTGCCGCTCGATGACCTGCTCGGAGAGCTGGAACGCCGGTATATGAAACAAAAAAGCGATTACGCGATCAGTTGAGCCTGAAATGTATCGAATAGGACGATCCCACCCGAGACTTGTCATTATGGAGTAAGGGTGGGTGTTTTTTTACGATTCACGCAAGTAAGTTTAAACGTTCGCTAAAGTGCTAAAGCGAATCGAGACATTTTGAACCAAGGAAAGCTGCCTCTTACGCAAGGTCATGCATCGTGGCAAAGGCTTCGTTTAGAAGCTTTTCTTAATATCCGATACGTAATCTGGACCGGGATGGAGATGCTAACCGACTAAGGAAGATGTACAGTCCAGCCGGTTGATTCGCCTTTATTTCCAGAAGATGCTTAAACTTGACTTTTTTTCGGTCGGATTTGGAAGTAAAACGGGGCTATTTGTGACGAATTGATGAAATGCGGATATGAAAGCTTTTGAAAAAACTTGTCGAGGGAGTATAATAGTGCTTGGACAGGCACGCCTGGGTATTGTCGAAACAAGTTAATAATTGATGAAACGTGCTGGAAGGCTTCAACCATTTCTAGGAGGTAACCATGTACAAGGACAATTGTAAAATTTTTTCCGGATCGTCCAATCCGAAGCTCGCCGCAAGCATCTGCGCCGAACTGGGTATTCCGCTCGGTCAAATCAAGCTTTCCCGCTTCAAGAGCGGCGAAGTGTACTGCCTGTACGAGGAGTCGGTCCGTAATTGCGACGTCTTCCTGGTACAGACGTTCTCGCATCCGATCAACGATCATTTCGTAGAGCTGCTTGTTATGATCGATGCGGCTAAGAGGGCATCCGCCAGAACGATCAACCTTGTCATCCCGTACTATGGTTATTCCAGACAGGAACGCAAAGCCGCTCCTCGCGAACCGATATCGGCCAAGCTGGTAGCCGATCTGCTGACGACCGCGGGCGCCAACAGCATTGTGACGGTCGATCTGCATGCGCCGGCCATTCAGGGCTTCTTTAATATACCGGTTAACCACATGACCTCACTCGATCTGATCAGCGATTATATCCGCAACAAAAAGATTCCGAATCCGGTCGTCGTCTCTCCGGACGTCGGACGTGCGTCTACCGCCGAAAATTTGGCGAACATTCTCAACGCTCCGTTCGCGATCATGATCAAGAAGCGCCACGCCCACAACGAAGCGACGATTACGCACGTCATCGGCGACGTGGAAGGCCGCACTCCAATCATTATCGAAGACATGATCGACACCGGCAATTCGATTATTAAAGTCGTGGAAGGTCTCAAGGAACGGGGAGCGGAGGATTGCTTCGTCTGTGCGACGCATCCGATCTTCTCGGGACCGGCGCTTCAGCGGCTGGATCATCCGAATATCCGGGAAGTGGTCATTACCGATTCGATCGCGCTGCCGGACGGACATCCGGAGCGGTTCAAAGTGTTGTCGCTCGCCCACTTGTTCTCTGACGCCATTCGGATTATCCGTGAAGGCGGATCGATCAGCACGCTGTTCAAATACGGCGGCGTGTAAGGCTCGCCTATTGCAATCAGGCCGACCTCCGGCCGGACGCCGCCGCGAAATGCCAGCAAAGCAGTAGGTAAACTCGCCGGATGTGTGTTATACTTTGAGGTAATAAGTAGAGTTGCCGGAGGTGTCTGAAGTATGGCAAAGAAAAAGCATGTGGCCAAGACGAAAAAGCGCAACGTCATCACGGTCGAAATGGATGCCACGTTCTTTTTCGAAAGAGCCGTCCAGTCTTTGGACCGTCACCGTTACGATAAGGCGTTGAAATACTTCCGGCGGGCCGTCGAGTTCGAACCGGATAATCCGGTCAACCATTGCAACCTGGCCGGCGTATTGTCGGAAACGGGCGATTATGAGGAATCGAACCGGATTCTGCAGCATATTGTCGAACAAATCGATCCGTCCATGACGGAATGTTATTTTTATATGGCAAACAATTACGCCAACATGGAAAACTACGAAGCGGCCGAAGAGGCGCTCGTTTATTATTTGGAACACGATCCGAACGGCCAGTATCTGGACGAAGCGGAGGAAATGATGGACCTGCTCGGATATGAGCTGGAACGGCCGACGAAGCTCACCTCGATCAAAAGCAGGGAAGGGCTGTTTGAGCATGACCGGGCGCGTACGCTGCTGGAAGAAGGCAAATTTTCCGAGGCGGTGCGCATTCTCGAGAAGCTGGTAAAAAAGTCGCCGGACTTTATGGCCGCCCGCAACAATCTCGCGCTTGCCTATTATTATATGGGCTTGTTTGACAAAGCGATGACGTCGATCCATCAAGTGTTGGAGCTGGAGCCCGGGAATTTGCACGCCTTGTGCAACCTCGCCATTTTTCACCAGCATAGCGGCAACCGGGAGGAGCTCGGCGAACTGCTCGTAAGCTTGCGGAAAACGTATCCGATGCACCATGATCACATCTTTAAGCTGGCGACGACAATGGGCATACTATCCGAGCACGAAACCGCCCACCGGTTGTTCCGGCGTCTGCTCAAATCCGGCGAGTCCGGTCTTGATCCTTGTCTTTATCACTACACCGCGGTGGCGGCTTATAATATCGGCAAATACGCCGAAGCGGAGAAGCTGTGGCGGACCGTCGAGAAGCTCGATCCGGGTACGGATATTCCCCGGTATTACTTGACTCAGTTGAGGGATGCGGAAGCAGGGAACAAGAAACCGATCGGTTATCATTACCATCTTCCGTTCGAAGAGCAGTTTCGCGTGCTGGAGACAGCGACGGACGGCATTCCCGATCATCTGAAGCGGGACCCGCTGGTGCGATCTTCGTTTTTCTGGGCGCTGCGGCATGGAGACGTGGAGACGAAGCTCCAAGTCATTCAGGCGTTCGGCATTATTGCCGACAGCGAGGTGGAGGACGCGCTTCGCGAATTTTTGCTCGATCCGGAGGAAGACGAATATTTAAAGAAGGTCGCTATCTTCGTGCTGCGCAGCATGCGCGCGAAGGAGCCGATCTACGTCAATCTGGACGGCCGGGAGACGCCGTTGCAGTCTTCCCCCTGGTCGCCGCATCTGCCGGTGTGGAAGGACAAGTGGCAGGAGGTCATGGAAGCCGCCCTCCGAAAAATGGATAAACGGTACGACATGATTCAACAGCACGACTTGGAGACGCTATGGGTAGAGTTTCTGACCCGGGTGTACCCGGACGCTCCCCGAATCAGCAAAGTGGAAGGCTGGGCCGCCGCGCTGGAATATTTGACGGCCAAAATGCACCGCAGAGCGATCTCTTACCATGAAGTCGCGATCCGTTACGGCGTATCCGTCACCACCGTAAGCAAAAACGTCAAAGTGATTGACGTCGCCTGCGGCCTTAAAGAAAAAATGGACGCGATCTTTCCGAAGTTGACCAGCTCGGAGCCGTTCTGATCCAACCCCTATACAGCCAATCACAAGCAGGAAGCGAAGGAGGAGAATAAGCATGTACAAAACGATTGTAATCGGCACAGGTCCTGCGGGACTTACAGCCGCTATCTATTTGGCTCGGGCCAACCTGAATCCGCTCGTTATCGAAGGACCGGAACCGGGCGGACAGCTGACCACGACGACGGAAGTAGAAAATTTCCCGGGCTTTCCGGAAGGCATCATGGGTCCTGAGCTGATGGATAATATGCGCAAGCAGGCCGAACGGTTCGGCGCGCAATTCCGCACCGGCTGGGTGAACGAGGTCGACATGTCGAACCGTCCGTTCAAGCTGAAGATCGAAGGCGGCGAGGAGCTTGTTGCCGAGACGCTTATTATATCCACCGGAGCATCGGCTAAGCTGCTCGGCATTCCTAACGAGAAGGAAAGCATGGGACGCGGCGTCAGCACCTGCGCCACCTGCGACGGATTTTTCTTCCGCGGCAAAAAGATTATCGTGGTCGGCGGCGGAGACTCCGCGATGGAAGAAGCGAACTTCCTGACCCGCTTCGCTACCGAAGTACGCATCGTGCATCGCCGCGACGAGCTTCGCGCTTCGAAAATCATGCAGGACCGCGCCCGCGAAAACCCGAAGATTACTTGGAGCTTGAACAAGGCTCCGGTCGAAGTCGTGTCGGGCGACAAGGGAGTTACGGGCCTCAAAGTGAAAGACAGCACGACCGGAGTGGAAGAGATCATCGAGACGGACGGTATCTTCGTAGCGATCGGGCATACGCCGAATACGCGCTTCCTGAACGGACAGCTGAACACCGACGAGATCGGCTATCTGCTCGTTACTCCAGGAACGTCCGAGACCAACGTGCCCGGCGTGTTCGCTTGCGGAGACGTGCAGGATCACAAGTACCGCCAAGCGATTACGGCAGCGGGCAGCGGCTGTATGGCGGCGCTCGATTGCGAGAAGTTTCTGGAAGGAAACGCGGTTCACGACTGGAGCAAGTCGCTGTAATTGGACAACGAATCGTAGGGAGAACCCGGGTTCTCCCTTTTCCTTTTCCAATAGTTGCACGGGTGCGGAGACGGACTTTTCCGCCCTTTTGGAGCCTCCCGCTTTACTTGACCTAATAGGTGGGTTGGCTTATAGTTGGAACAGTAGAATACAATTTCGGTTGAGGTGACATTGGGAATGTCGGAGAAGATTTATGTCGGAGTGGATTTGGGCGGCACCAATATTAAGGTGGGCATTTGCGACGAGCAAGGTAAGCTGCTTCACACTTATGAAGGCCCTACTGGAGCAGAAGACGGTCCCGAAGCGGTGCTTGACCGTATCGCGCAATATGTAAAGAAGATCGTGTCCGACTCGACCTACCAGTGGGAACAGGTGGCCGGCGTTGGAGCTGGAATTGCCGGATTTATCGATTTGGCAAACGGAGTCGTCCTGTTCGCACCGAACTTGAAATGGAAAGACGTTGCCGTGAAGAGCGAGCTGGAATCGCGACTTGGGCTTCCGGTAGCGCTCGACAATGACGCAAACGTGGCGGCGCTCGGAGAAGCTTGGAGCGGAGCGGGCGCAGGCCTCAAACATATCGTTGCTTTTACGCTTGGAACGGGCGTAGGCGGCGGCATTATTATCGACGGCCGGATCTATCAAGGCTTCCGGGGAATGGCCGGGGAGCTGGGTCACATTAAGGTCGTTCCCGACCTCGAAGCGATCCAGTGCGGATGCGGCCAGTTGGGCTGCGTGGAAACGGTTTCGTCTGCTACGGGCATCGTCCGAATGGCCAAGGATGCAGTCGGCCGCGGCGAAGCGACTTCGCTATCGCTGAATGAAACGATCTCGGCGAAGGACGTATTCGATGCGGCCAAAGACGGGGATGAAGTGGCGATCCGCATCGTGAAGCGGGCAGCGTATTATTTGGGCAAAGCGATGGCGGCTGTGGCGGTTGTATTGAATCCGCAAAGGTTTGTCATTGGCGGCGGCGTATCCAAAGCCGGCGATATTTTGTTCGATGAGATCCGCAAAGTGTACGTTCAGAACGTTCCTGATGTGTTCGCTCAAGGTGTTGATATCGTTCCGGCTACGCTCGGAAACGACGCGGGTGTTGTGGGAGCGGCCGGATTAAATTTGAAGTAAGCCTCATACAGTAATAGAGCGAGTTCAAAAAGTCCGGTTTTCAGCACCGAGAAGATGGGATGAAGCCAGGAAATGGGCTTTATGAACAACCTCTAATAGAGAGAATAGAGTGTCCGCAGCGCCCGGCGGTTCTCTCAAGCGATGGGAGGGGAAACGTATGGAGGACATGGCGAACGTTGCAAGACTAGTCATCATTACGGGTATGTCGGGAGCGGGGAAAACGATCGCGGTGCAAAGTCTGGAAGACCTTGGCTTTTTCTGCGTAGACAATTTGCCTCCCGTACTCATCCCGAAGTTCGCGGAGTTGATCGACCAGTCCAAGGGACGGATCGGCAAAGTGGCCCTCGTCATCGACCTGCGCGGACGCGAATTTTTCACCTCGTTATCCGAATCGCTGCGCACGATCAAGGAAAACTATACGATTACGTACGAAATCTTGTTCCTGGACGCTACCGATTCGACGCTCGTCCAGCGTTACAAGGAAAGCCGCCGCCGTCATCCGCTCGCTCCGGACGGACTTCCGCTGGACGGCATCCATCTCGAGCGTAAGCTGCTTGAAGAGCTCAAAGGCATGGCCAATCAAGTGATCGATACGAGCAGTCTGAAGCCGGCCGAGTTGAAGGAACGGATTATTTCCCGATTTACGAGCATGGGCAAAGGAAGCATCTCGGTTAACGTGATTTCCTTCGGATTCAAGTACGGAATCCCGATTGACGCCGACCTTATTTTCGACGTCCGTTTTTTGCCGAATCCGCATTATGTGGAACACCTGAGACCGAACACCGGCCTTGATCCGGACGTCTACGATTATGTGATGAAATGGAGCGAGACGCAGGAGTTTCTGACGAAACTGATCGATTTGCTCCAATTTCTCATCCCGCAGTATGCGAAGGAAGGCAAAAGTCAGGTTGTTGTCGGGATCGGCTGTACGGGAGGCAAGCACCGTTCGGTGGCGATCGCCGAATACTTGGGCAAGATGCTCGGCAGCAGCGAAACCGAAGTGACGCGGATCAGTCATCGGGACGCGGATCGGGATCGCCGTCCCGAGGTGAGCCGATGAGCGAAAATGTGCAGGAGGGCAGCCTTCCCCGGATTGTCGTCATTGGCGGCGGTACCGGTCTGTCCGTCATGCTCCGGGGACTGAAGGAGAAGCCTCTCGATATTACTGCTATCGTCACGGTGGCGGACGATGGGGGCAGCTCCGGCGTGCTTCGCAACGAGCTGCAAATCCCGCCTCCAGGCGATATTCGCAACGTGCTGATCGCCCTGGCCGACGTAGAGCCGCTGCTGTCGAAGCTGCTTCAGCACCGGTTCTCGAGCGGAGCGGGCCTCGCCGGGCACAGTCTGGGCAATCTGATGCTGGCCGCGATGAAGGATATTACCGGCGATTTCGTAACCGGAGTCAAGGAGCTCAGCCGGGTGCTTGCTGTCCGGGGCCGCGTGCTGCCGGCAAGCGATCACCAGATCATCCTGAAGGCCGAGATGAAGGACGGGGCGATTATTGAAGGCGAGTCGAATATTCCGAACGCCGGAGGAAAAATTAATCGGGTATTCATCGAACCGGCGGACGTTTCTCCGCTCGAAGAAGCGGTGGAGGCGATCCGTGAGGCGGACGCGATTCTGGTCGGCCCGGGAAGCTTGTATACGAGCATTTTGCCGAATCTGCTCGTCCCTAAGCTGGCGGAAGAGATTATGCGTTCCGAGGCGGTCAAAATCTTTGTCTGCAACGTGATGACACAGCCCGGTGAAACCGACGATTTTACGGTCAGCGACCATTTGCAGGCCGTATACGATCATGTGGGACACCATCTGTTCGACTATGTCATCGTGAATAATGGAGAAATTCCGCCGCAAGTTCAGAGCAAGTATGCGGAGAAAGGCGCGAAAGCGGTACACCTCGATATGGAGGAAGTGACCCGACGGGGTTACAAGGTGATCGCCGACCGGCTTGTTCTGTTCCGGACTTACTTGCGCCATGACGCGGCGAGGCTGAGCCACCATATTTTTCAACTGGTGGAAAGCTGGATGGTGCGAAAGAGGTGACAAGGGATGTCTTTTGCGGCGCAAACGAAAAAAGAGCTGACCATGGTTGAGGCCGAGGAGTGCTGTGAGAAAGCGGAAATGGCAGCACTCATCCGGATGAACGGGACCGTCCAGCTGACGAACCAGCGCATCGTGCTTGACATCTCCACTGAAAATGCGGCCATCGCCCGGCGTATTTATATGCTGATCAAGAAAAATTTCAACCTTCATACCGAGTTGCTCGTCCGCAAAAAGATGAGACTCAAAAAAAACAACGTATATATCGTCCGAGTGCCGAATCAGGTTCAGGAAGTGCTTGGCAGCCTCCGCATCGTATCCGAAGGGTTTCAGTTTACCCCGGGGATCGACCGGCGGATCGTGCGCGGCAACTGCTGCAAGCGAGCGTATTTGCGGGGGGCCTTCATGGCCGGAGGTTCGGTCAACAATCCCGAGGGTTCCTCGTATCACCTCGAGATAGCCTCGATGTACGAGGAGCACTGCCACGCCTTGTGTCAGCTGGCCAACAAGTTTCACTTGAACGCGCGCTGCATCGAACGGAAAAAAGGGTACGTGTTTTATATGAAGGAAGGCGAGAAAATCATCCAGTTTTTGAATCTGATCGGCGCGCATCAGGCGCTGCTGCGATTCGAAGACGTCCGCATCATGAAGGATATGCGCAACTCGGTCAACCGGATCGTCAACTGCGAGACGGCCAACTTGAACAAGACGATTGGGGCAGCCGTCAGACAAATCGAGAATATCCGGTATTTGAAGAAAGAGCTGGGTCTTGAGAATTTGCCGGAGAAACTGAGGGAAGTGGCGGAGGTTCGTCTGCTTCACCCGGATATGAATCTGAAGGAAGTCGGGGAGCTGCTGAAGGGCAGTGTCAGCAAGTCCGGAGTGAATCACAGACTCCGCAAGCTGGACGAACTCGCCGAAAAAATGAGAAATTCCTGAACAGTTTGAAATCATGGGGAACTTTCCTTTAACTGTTCGGTAATAAATGATATAATATGTCAATAACGAATTTCAACGGAACGTTGATCATAAGATGTAGGGGGTATCGGTTACATGACCAGACGTCCAGCAGTCGTACGACTGAGAACGGGATTGCACGCAAGACCGGCGGCATTGTTTGTCCAAGAAGCGAACAAGTTTTCGTCGGAAATTTTCGTCGAGAAGGACGATAAGAAAGTAAATGCCAAAAGCATTATGGGCATTATGAGCCTGGCCATCAGCTCCGGCACGGAAGTACACATCAGCGCGGAAGGTTCGGACGCAGAACAGGCTGTAACCGCTTTAGTCGCCCTGGTCGGCAAAGAAGAGCTGGAGAACCAATAAGACGTTCTCCCCGGGCCGTAAACCGGCCCGCCGCTTCATACGGAGTATCCGAAAGCTTCCTTTTATCGAGGAGGCTTTTTTGGCGTTTCGGCGGCAAATAAACCTTGAAAATTACGTGCAACCTTTCTCCCTGCATCGCGTCTAAATGTACAGACAACCTATATTATACATAGAAAGAGTGGAGAGAGAAGTTGAACAGGAGAGGTTTGCGCAAGTGGATGGGGCTTGCTTTGCTGTGCGTGCTTATGGCGGCGGCTGTCGTTCCGGTATCCGGAGCGGGGGGAGTATCTACGACCACGATGAACATCTGGCTGCACTTGGATGAGCCGGTCGCTTACGTCGATTCGGCCAAGGTGGATCTGGACACGCCGGGGGTCTTGAAAGACGGCAATATGCGGTTTGTGCCGATTAAGTTTTTGGGCGAGAAGATGGGGTTTGAAGTGAAATGGAACGACAAGTCGCACCGGGTGGAAGTGAAGACGTCCCGGGCGGTCATCGAGCTGGACTCGGTGAACAAGTCGGTATTTATTAATGGGGTTTACTTGCCGTTCGACTCCGTCGCCCGGATGTTCAACGACAAGCTGATGGTGAAGGAAAGCTGGCTGATGGACTTTTTTGGAGCCAAGTACACGTTTAATGCCGAGCAGAAACGGCTGGAGATCACGTATGTCAAACGGCCGCCGTCGATCGTCGACAAAGACGGGAACTCCCGTCCGGTCGCCAGGTTTACATTCGGGAAGCCCGTGTACAAAATCGGTGAGCCGATCCAGTATATCGACCTGAGCTACGATCCGGACGCCGAAGGGCTCGTGTACGAGTGGGCGGGCAAGGAGGAAGCTTTCTTCTCGTCAGGCAAACATCTGATCACGCTGAAGGTCAAGGACGGGAAAGGGCTCGTCAGCGAGACGTACTCCCGCTACATTCAGATCAGCTCGGAAGTGATGTACAAGTCTCCGATGGACTACAAACTTCACGTCTACCCGCTTCAGACGCTCGTACCGACGAACTGGACGGAAGTGTACGCGTACTTCAACGATTTGCCGGCCTTCGAGAAGAAGGTGACCGAAGACCGCTCGCGCAAGCTGCTCGTCAGCGACAGCCCGGAGACGTTCGAGGACAAGGGCATTCTGTATGCGGACAAGGTACAGGGCAAAGCGCGATTGTATGCGGATCACATTAACGGCTCGGACGAGACCGTGCAGTTCGTCATTATGGCCACGAATCCGGGCACGAAGCCGGTCAAAATCAAGACGACCAACAAAGGAGAAGTGTATCCGTCGATTTATGCGAATCTGATCGGCCATGAGGCATCGGTCGAGTTTCTGCTCGCCGATCCGACAAGCCGGGAGCTGGAAGTGCCGCCGGGACAATCCCGCGTGTACGTGCAAATGCCGGAATTCCTGCCGGGGCAAGGCGTTAACGTCATATACGATGTGGAAACCGACGGTCTGATCGAATTTTCCTTCATGGCGATCGATTCCAGCATCGAGTCTCCGACCTCCACGTATCCGCTGCTGTACAAGCAGTTGCCGGGCGATGGGCACATCCGGGGGACGTTCCCGGTAACCGAAAAACGTTGGGATATCGATGCAAGCGCCTTTACGAAGCCGACCCGGCTGATCTTTGGCGACAACGACTACGACGAGTGGCAGAAGGGAATCGACCCGACGCTGAATGCGGAGGTGACCGATGACGGTAACTACGGAGTCGTCTACAAAATCCATTCGGACAAGCCGCGGAAGATGGCGATTTTGCTGCAGGCGCGGGGAGGCCCGTTCAAGGGCCCGCTCAAAATCAACGGCGAATTCGTACTGGCGCCGCCGTCCGGTGTCATTACGGCGTTCGAAAGCGTGCAAATTCTCGCCAGAACGACAGGCGAAGAGCCATCGCTCGATATCGAATTTACGCCGCCGGCCGGTTCGGCATTCCCGATGAACCTGATCTTTTATCCGCTCGATTAATCGAACAATAGCCTGGAGCTTAAACGGCTCCCGGCTTTTTTTTGGTAGGCAGGCACTGAACAATATAAGAGTCTTTAGAGCCCTCTATTTTCGGCATATGAGGGAAACAGCGACGAATAAAGGTGGTTCGTGAGGCTGTCGATTCAATGTGGACAACCAAGTGGAAAGGGAAAAGATTAGCTTCTGGCGAGTTTTGTCTGGAATCCCCTACCTTACAATCCTTATTCAATCAAGGGATTCCGGACAACCTGTTTGAGCAGAAGAAGGTAACTTTTCACTTGGAACGGTCTGCTAACACTTCTACACAATGAATCGACAGTCTCGTTCGTACCCCTTATTTCAACCAACTAGTGGGGGCTGCACTCTTTTCGCGGATATTAGCAGCTACAAATCGCTCTTAAGTCTTCGTCGGAGCGGGTTTCGGACAAAATAAAGGGTGCGAACCGCTCTTATGGGCGCTTCCAGCTCATTCCAGTCTATAAAAAAAGAGTTCGCCAAACCGGTCCGGTTCAGCGAGCTCTTTTCTGGGTTAGTGAAGTATGGAATGGTTAAATCTTGGAGACGACTTTATCGATGATGCCGTACTGGGCGGCTTCTTCCGCGCTCATGAAATAGTCGCGGTCGGTATCCTTGTCGATCCGCTCGAGCGGTTGGCCCGTACGTTCGGACAAGATGCCGTTCAGCTTCTCGCGCAGCTTGATGATGCGCTTCGCGCGGATCTCGATATCGCTGGCCTGGCCTTCGGCCCCGCCGAGCGGCTGGTGAATCATCACTTCGCTGTTCGGCAGCGCGTAGCGCTTGCCCTTGGCGCCTGCAGCGAGCAGGAACGCGCCCATCGAAGCGGCCATGCCGACGCAGATCGTGGATACGTCCGGTTTAATAAATTGCATCGTATCGAATATCGCCATACCGGCCGTAATCGAACCGCCGGGGCTGTTGATGTACAGGCTTATGTCTTTATCCGGGTCTTGCGCCGTCAGAAACAGCATCTGGGCGATAATCGCATTGGCGATTGCGTCGTTTACGGGCGTGCCGAGGAAGATGATCCGGTCCTTGAGCAGACGGGAATAAATATCGTACCCGCGTTCACCGCGTGCGTCCTGTTCGACTACCATAGGGATAAAACTCATAGCTAAAGCCTCCTTAATTGAACGGATCGTCCACTCGGGGTGGAAACTACCTCTATCATAACGGAAAACGGCCCAAAGGTCAAGAAAGGTCAAATCAATTAAAACGATGTTTATTCCGGCTGCTTTTCCAGTATAGCCACCGGTTTGGCAGTTTATAAGGCCAAGCGCACCGGATACTCCAAGGATCGACGGAAGGAATAGCACGATCCATAAATAGGGCTGGAGACGAGAGTGAAACCTTGGACTGAAGCGGGCAGGCCGAATTGTGAAATTAGCCCTATAATGCAAAAAAACGTCCAAAGGACGTCTGTCGGTGTCATATATGGCGCGCTCGCAAGGAATCGAACCTTGATCTCAGGCTCCGGAGGCCTACGTCATATCCATTGGACCACGAGCGCATATTGTTGTTTGCGTCATAACTGTTTTTCGGACGCAAAGGTTATTATAGGACATCGATAAAAAAAAAGCAAGCTGTTTCTTTTGAGGGAATTTTAACCCCTACTGTTTCGACAAAAGATGCGAACAAATGTCGCCTTGCATTTTCAGAAAAAGATGCATATAATAAAGTGGAAGTTGCGGGACGGAAAATGAAAGTGCGGGACGAAAAATGTCCCGAAAACAAAATCCCGCTAGCTGCAATCCGATTCGGGAGTGTGTCCGCGATCCATGAGGCAGATTTTGGATATTCAAAAGAGGCTGTTGCCGGATTTGACGGACGTCTTGAAGAAACGCTACACCATCTTGCATCATATTTCGACGACGGGAGTTGTGGGCCGTCGCGCTTTGGCCACCCATCTGGAGCTAAGCGAACGGGTGCTGCGGGGCGAGGTCGATTTTCTGCGCGAGCAAGGATTGCTCGAGACGGAATCGTCCGGGATGAAGCTCAGCGACTCGGGCAGACAGCTGCTGGAGGATATGGAGCCGATCGTTAAGGAGCTGCTCGGGTTGTCCGATCTGGAGGAGACGCTGCGGACGCGGTTTTCGCTGCGCCAGGTTGTGATCGTACCCGGAGATTCGGATGTATCCGAACTGACGAAGAAGGAAGTGGGCCGGGCCGGAGCGGCCGCGCTGCGGAGATACGCATCGAAAAACGATGTCGTGGCCGTAGCAGGCGGATCTACGCTTGCGGAAGTGGCGAACTTTTTGACCCCGTCGGTTCAGATGAAAGGCAGCATGTTCGTGCCCGCAAGAGGCGGTTTGGGCGAAAGCGTCGAGCTGCAGGCGAACTCGATCGCTTCGACAATGGCGAAGAAAGCAGGCGGACAATACCGGCTGCTGCACGTGCCCGATCATTTAGGCGAGGAAGCCTATGTATCTCTCATGCAGGATCCGAACATACTGGAAATCGTCGAGGTTATTCGCAGTGCGCGTATCGTCGTTCACGGAATCGGCGACGCGATGGTGATGGCGCGGCGGAGGAAGGTAGACTTCCAGACGATTCAAGAGCTGACGGCGGAAGGCGCGCTGGCGGAAGCGTTCGGTTATTACTTCGATCGCGAAGGCCATGTCGTGCACAAGATGCAGACGGTCGGCCTGCGGCTGGAGGACATTCAGGAGACGGAAGTCGTCATCGCGGTAGCCGGGGGCAAGAGCAAGGGTGAAGCGATCGCGGCGGTTATGAAGTTCGGGCACGAGGATGTGCTCGTAACGGACGAAGCGGCGGCCACCGAGCTGCTGAAGTACGTATAGGCCAGGTTATCTTGACAAGTCCTACAGGCTTGTCTTGACATACAAGATTCCATTTCTCTCGAGGAGGACTTTTCAATGGTTAAAGTAGGGATTAACGGATTTGGACGTATCGGACGGAACGTATTTCGGGCAGCGCTGAACAACGAGAATGTAGAAATCGTAGCGATTAACGACCTGACGGACGTCAGCACGCTGGCGCACCTGCTCAAATACGACACGACGCATGGCCGCCTGAACGCTACAGTAGAAGCAGGCGAAGGCGCGTTGTTCGTAAACGGTAAAGAAATCAAAGTATTCGCCGAGCGCGATCCCGGGAACCTGCCTTGGGCTTCCGTAGGCGTAGAAATCGTCGTTGAATCGACCGGTATCTTCACGGCGAAAGAAAAAGCCGAGCTTCACCTGAAAGGCGGCGCGAAGAAAGTTATTATCTCCGCACCTGCCAGCAACGAAGACATCACGATCGTTATGGGCGTTAACGACGACCAATACGATCCTACCAAGCATACGATCATCTCCAACGCTTCTTGTACGACGAACTGCCTGGCGCCTTTCGCCAAAGTATTGAACGACAAGTTCGGCATCGTTAAAGGCATGATGACGACCGTTCACTCGTACACGAACGACCAGCAAGTGCTTGACCTGCCGCATAAAGACCTGCGTCGTGCGCGTGCAGCAGCCGAGAACATCATTCCTTCTTCGACGGGCGCAGCGAAAGCCGTATCCCTCGTATTGCCTGAGCTGAAAGGCAAGCTGAACGGTATGGCATTCCGCGTACCGACTCCGAACGTATCCGTAACGGATCTCGTAGCCGAGCTGAAAGTTAACGTGACGGTTGACGACGTAAATGCAGCTCTGAAAGAAGCGGCTAACGGACCGCTTAAAGGGATCATGGTTTATACCGAAGAGCCGCTTGTATCGAGCGACTTCAACGGCGATCCGGCTTCCTCGACGATCGACGCGCTGTCGACGATGGTCGTAGGCGACAACCTCGTGAAAGTCGTATCCTGGTACGACAACGAGTGGGGCTACTCCAACCGCGTCGTAGACCTGGCTCACTTCATCGCCAGCAAAGGACTGTAATATCGAATAACCGCGCTACAGGCGGGACGCTCTCGTACGTTCCGCCCGCGTAAGAAGGCAAGGGAAGGGGAGAAGCGATTCTCCTCTTTCCCTGTGTGTGCCTCCTTGTTTGACGGTAGACACTTTACAAGAGGGGGAGTTCCCATGAATAAGAAAAGCGTTCGGGACGTTCAGACGGCCGGCAAGAAAGTATTCGTCCGCGTCGACTTCAACGTACCGCTGGAAAACGGCCAAATTACCGACGATACCCGGATCCGCGAGACGCTGCCGACGATTCGCTTCCTGACGGAACAAGGCGCGAAGGTCATCCTCGCGAGCCATCTGGGACGTCCAAAGGGACAGGTCGTCGAGGAGATGAGACTGACTCCGGTAGCGGCACGTCTGTCGGAACTTCTCGGCAAGCCGGTGGTCAAAGCCGACGAAGCGATCGGCGAAACGGTCAAGGCGCAAATCGCCAGCCTGAATGATGGCGATGTACTGCTGCTCGAGAACGTACGTTTCTACGAAGGCGAAGAGAAAAACGACCCGGAGCTGGCAAAAGCGTTTGCCGAGCTGGCCGAGCTGTACGTAAACGACGCTTTCGGCGCCGCTCACCGCGCTCATGCGTCCACCGAAGGGATCGCGCATCATTTGCCGGCCGTATCGGGACTGCTGATGGAGAAAGAGCTGGAAGTTCTGGGCAAAGCGCTGAACAACCCGGACCGTCCGTTCACGGCGATCGTCGGGGGCTCCAAAGTCAAAGACAAAATCGGCGTGATCGAACATCTGCTCGGTATTGCCGATAACTTGCTCATCGGCGGAGGCTTGTCGTACACGTTCCTGAAAGCTCAAGGCTACGAAATCGGCAAATCGCTCGTCGACAACGAGAAGCTCGACCTGGCTCTGGGCTTCCTGAAAAAAGCGAAGGAAAAAGGCTGCAATCTGATGCTGCCGGTCGATATCGTGATCGGAGACGATTTCAGCAATAACGCCAACACCCGCGTCGTACCGATCAACGAAATTCCGGCGGACTGGGAAGGCTTCGACATCGGACCGAAAACCCGCGAGCTGTACGCGGACGTCATCGCCAAATCGAAGCTGGTCGTCTGGAACGGACCGATGGGCGTATTCGAACTGAATCCGTACCTGAACGGAACCAAAGCGGTCGCGGAAGCTTGTGCGGTTACGCAAGGCTACACCGTTATCGGCGGCGGCGATTCCGCTGCGGCAGCCGAGAAGTTCCACCTGGCGGACAAGATGGACCACATCTCCACCGGCGGCGGCGCATCGCTTGAATTTATGGAAGGCAAGGCGCTTCCGGGCGTCGTTGCACTGAACGACAAGTAAGAACGGCGTTACGCTTTTCATATACACATTCGCGCATCACGATGGACATAGCATGTAGTTTTACCAAGGGGACGTCCCCACTTTACATTCGAGAGGAGCGTTCGAAAATCCGATGAGAACTTCGATTATTGCAGGCAACTGGAAAATGTTCAAAACGGTCGGCGAAGCGACTGCGTTCATTCAGGAAGTGAAAGGCAAAGCGGAAGTGGACGGCGTGGAAAGCGTCATTTGCGCGCCTTATACGAGCTTGCCGGCTTTGGTGGAAGCGGTGAAAGGAACGTCGCTCAAAGTCGGAGCGCAAAACCTTCACTGGGAAGACAGCGGCGCGTTCACAGGCGAGATCAGCGGCGCCATGCTGAAAGATCTGGGCGTCGACTACGTCATCATCGGCCACTCCGAGCGCCGGGCTTATTTCGCCGAGACGGATGAGAACGTCAATAAAAAAGTCCATGCGGCGTTCAAACACGGACTTCTGCCGATCGTATGCGTCGGGGAGAGCCTCGAAGAGCGTGAAGCAGGCAAGACGAAAGACGTCTGCCGCGTACAGACGGAAGCGGCTCTGCAGGGCCTCAGCGCGGAGCAGGCGTCGCAAGTCGTTGTAGCCTATGAGCCGATCTGGGCGATCGGAACGGGCAAAACGTCGACGGCTGAAGACGCGGCTGACGTGATCGGCTACATCCGTGAAAGAATCTCGGCGGTGTTCGGCGGCGAAGTCGCGGGCAAAGTGCGGATTCAATACGGCGGCAGCGTCAAACCGAACAATATCCGCGAATTTATGCAAAAAGAAGATATCGACGGCGCACTCGTAGGCGGCGCCAGCCTGGAGCCGGCTTCTTATGTCCAGCTCGTCGAGGGGGCGCGCTAAGATGGCCAGACCGAAACCGGTTGCGCTGATCATTCTGGACGGCTTCGGCTTGCGGGAGCAAACCGCAGGCAACGCCGTAGCGCAGGCTAAGAAGCCGAATTACGACCGTTACATGGCGACCTATCCGAATACGACGCTGACCGCCTGCGGCGAAGCCGTAGGGCTTCCTGAAGGGCAGATGGGCAACTCCGAGGTCGGTCATCTGAATATCGGCGCAGGCCGTATCGTGTATCAGGATTTGACCCGGATCTCCAAGTCGATCCGTGAAGGCGAGTTTTTCGAGAACGAGACGATTATCGGTGCGGTTCGTCATGCGAAGGAGCAAGGAAAGAAGCTTCATCTGTACGGACTGCTGTCTGACGGCGGGGTGCACAGCCATATCGAGCACCTGCTTGCGCTGATTGACCTCGCGAAGAAAGAAGGCTTGGACAACGTCTATATCCACGCGTTTCTCGACGGTCGCGACGTGGCTCCGGACAGCGCCAAAGGCTACATCGAGCGGGTACAAGCTCACATCGCCAAAGTCGGTATCGGCCAGATCGCCACAGTACAAGGCCGTTATTACGCGATGGACCGCGACAAGCGCTGGGAGCGGACCGAGAAGTCTTACCGCGCGATGGTGTACGGAGAAGGACCTCAGTATACCGATCCTTTGCAGGCGGTCGCCGAATCGTACGAGAAGTCGGTTTATGACGAGTTCGTCATGCCGACGGTCATTACGGATGCGGCAGGCAAGCCGGCCGGACTGGTCGAATCGGGCGATGCGGTCGTGTTCTTCAATTTCCGCCCGGACCGTGCCATCCAGTTGTCCCAAGTGTTCACGAACAGCGACTTCCGCGGCTTCGACCGGGGCGACCGGGCCCCTCAGGACTTGTATTTCGTTTGTTTAACGTTATTCAGTGAAACCGTAGGCGGCTTTGTTGCGTACAAACCGAAAGACCTCGATAACACGCTGGGCGAGGTGCTCGTGCAAAACGGCTTGAAGCAGCTCCGGATCGCCGAGACGGAGAAATACCCGCACGTGACGTTTTTCTTCAGCGGCGGCCGTGACGTCGAGCTTCCGGGCGAGACCCGGATCTTGATCAATTCGCCGAAGGTAGCGACGTACGATCTGCAGCCGGAGATGAGCGCTTATGAAGTGGCGGCTGCGGCTGTGAAAGAGATCGAAGCCGAGAACCATGATGCGATCATCCTGAACTTTGCCAACCCGGATATGGTCGGCCATTCCGGCATGCTGGAGCCTACGATCAAGGCGGTCGAAGCGACGGACGATTGTCTCGGCCAAGTGGTCGAGGCGGTGCTTGCCAAAGGCGGAGTCGCGATCATTACAGCGGACCATGGCAACGCGGATATGGTATTTGACGAGAACGGCCGTCCGTTCACCGCACATACGACGAATCCGGTGCCTTTCATTGTGACCGACAAATCTGTTACACTAAGAAGCGACGGCATCCTGGCGGATATCGCCCCGACGATACTTGAGCTGCTGCAGGTGGCGAAGCCGGAGCAGATGACCGGACGATCGATGCTGAGCAAGTAATTCGGGCAAGAGCGGTTTCAGGTAAACATTCGCGGGACCGGACTTCTCTTGGAAGTCCCGGCCTCGCGTTTATACGGTCTGCTTCTGTTTCACCGGCAGGCTACATACTTTATCTAAGTGAAGGAGTGTCTACGAACCATGACTATTATTTCCGACGTTTACGCACGCGAAGTGCTCGATTCCCGCGGCAATCCGACCGTTGAGGTGGAAGTATACCTCGAATCCGGTGCAAAAGGACATGCGATCGTTCCGTCCGGCGCTTCGACAGGCGCTTACGAAGCTGTAGAGCTTCGCGACGGCGACAAAGGCCGTTACCTGGGCAAAGGCGTTCTGAAAGCTGTAGACAACGTGAACACGCTCATCGCTCCGGAGCTGATCGGTCTGGACGCTTTGGACCAAGTAGCGATTGACAATAAAATGATCGCGCTGGACGGCACGCCGAACAAGGCGAAGCTGGGCGCTAACGCGATTTTGGCCGTATCGATGGCGGTAGCCCGCGCTGCAGCCGACGCTTTGAACGTGCCTTTGTACACGTACCTGGGCGGATTCAACGCGAAGCAGCTTCCGGTTCCGATGATGAACATCATCAACGGCGGAGCTCATGCGGACAACAACGTAGACGTTCAAGAGTTCATGGTTCTGCCTGTAGGCGCTGCGTCCTTCAAAGAAGGATTGCGCTGGGGAACGGAAATTTTCCATAGCCTGAAAAGCGTTCTGAAGGAAAAAGGCTTGAACACCGCTGTAGGCGACGAAGGCGGCTTCGCTCCAAACCTGAGCTCCAACGAAGAAGCGATCCAAACGATCATTACAGCAATCGAGCGCGCAGGCTACAAGCCGGGCGTTGACGTCTTCCTCGGCATGGACGTTGCTTCCACCGAGTTCTACAAAGACGGCAAATACCACCTCGAAGGCGAAGGCAAATCGTACACGCCGGAAGAGTTCGTTAACTTCCTGGCCGGCTGGGCTGAGAAATATCCGATCGTGACGATCGAAGACGGCTGCGCTGAAGACGACTGGGCCGGCTGGAAGCTGCTGACCGAGAAGCTGGGCGGCAAAGTTCAGCTTGTGGGCGACGATTTGTTCGTCACGAACACCGAGCGTCTGTCCCGTGGTATCGAAGAAAATATCGGCAACTCGATCCTTGTCAAAGTCAACCAAATCGGTACGCTGACGGAAACGTTCGACGCGATCGAAATGGCGAAACGCGCAGGATACACGGCTGTTATCTCGCACCGTTCCGGTGAAAGCGAAGACAGCACGATCGCCGACATCGCGGTTGCAACGAATGCAGGCCAGATCAAAACGGGCGCGCCTTCCCGTACGGACCGCGTTGCGAAGTACAACCAGCTGCTCCGCATCGAAGATCAGCTTGGCACGACGGCTCGTTATCTGGGACGCCAATCGTTCTACAACCTGAAAAACTTCAAATAAAAAGCTTTCCGCACTGCGGAATACTTGTAAGGTCAGCAGATTTACAGGGTAACTCTCGGAAAGTAGGGGATCCGGATGAGTCGGTGGATGACAACGATACTGTTTTTGGTGGGGTCAGCCATACTGACGGGGTGGATCCCCTACTCTTCTTTTTTTCGAAATGTCGATACGATGGTACATGAGCTCGGTCATGCGGTCGCTACGCTGGTATTGTCCGGCCAGGTGCTGTACATCGAGCTGTATGCCAATCATGCGGGCGTGACGTATTCGTACATCGAGCAAGGGTGGAAGACGATACCGCTCGGGCTTGCGGGGTATGTAACCGCGTCGCTGTTCGCTGTCTTTTTGTTCAATTGCTACAGGAAAGGGAAGCTGGGGCTTGGTTTTGTGGCGATGTCGCTGCTGGCCGTTCTGTCGCTCGCCTTTTTCGTCAACAATACGTTCGGCGTCCTATGGCTGATCGGGTTTATCGTGGTGAATGGGATCGCTATGTTCGTACCGTTCCCGTTTCTGCGCAAGTTTTACTATTTGCTCGTCTCGTTTATCTGTCTCGAGGAATCGGTCATGGGGCCGATCAACTTGATCTACATGTCGGTCATCGATCCGAGCCGGGCTGGAGATGCAAGCGGATTAAGCCGTTCGACGGGACTGCCCGCGATGTTGTGGGCGATTGTGTTCCTGATTTTTTCACTGCTGTGCGCCAGAAAAGCGATCGCCGATTTTATGGCGGTTAACCGTGCCCGCAAAACGCCGACTCCCCGCTGGGAAAGCCAGGTTTGATCAGATTGGTTCGGCTATCATTTAAAGATATGAAGGATTAGCTTCATTTGTTTATTAATGAGGCGTACGATTCATATTGTAAAGGATCGCAGCTTGTCCGTGTGACACAGTACTGATCCTATAACTAGCGACAATAATCGGCTGCAGACAAGGCGGATAAGCAAAGATGCGGATTCGAGCTTCGTTCCGGGCGAAATGCAGGATGATGAACTTGTCTTGGGACGCCGTTTGTGATACAATAAATATTGCTTTGTACTGTGGGTTTGAAACATTTGATCGTAAGATCATGTACGCAGATACATAGGGATTTCGAACTGGAGGTGGATCAAGTGGAAATTTTTCTGAAAATTTTGCTCGTCATCGCATCGATTGGCCTGATCGCTATCGTTCTTTTGCAAAAAGGGAAGAGTGCGGGATTATCCGGTGCCATCTCGGGCGGTGCGGAACACCTCTTCGGTAAACAGAAAGCACGCGGATTGGAATTACTTCTGTCCCGGGTAACGGTCGGATTTGCCGTATCGTTTTTCCTGTTGTCCCTTATCGTAGCATACGTGGTAAAAGCTTAAATGTCGACATCGAACGCAGCAGGGGTGCTAAGCTCCTGCTGTTTTTTAGTTGGCAAATCGTGGTTGCCCTTACAAGTGAGCGAAGGCTGCGGGCGGCATGGTTGCCGGGAATAGGCTGTCTCTACCACCAAGATGGTGCGGCTGCGCAGGCAGTCCTCCTTCGGAAACTGGCCGCAGCTGTATCGAATGTTTAAAGTGCTTGGTTATCGTGTAAAAGCAAAGAGAACATTCTTTATCGGAGAACGTCATGATTAGGGGGATGAGCGGGTCGAAAACGTCAATACTAACATACAGAGTAATTATCGACAGGAAACAGGTGATTTTATGATGACAGCCGAGCTATTGCTTGATTTTATGCGCGAGAAAGCGTACAAGCCGATGACGTATCAGGAGTTGGAGAAGCATTTTGAGATTGCGGATGCCGATGCGTTTAAACAGTTTCTGAAACTGCTGAATCAGTTGGAGGAAGCCGGAGAGATTATTCGCACCCGGACGGAGCGTTATGGGGTTCCCGAGCGGATGAATTTGCTGAAGGGCAAGCTTCAGGCTCACGCCAAAGGGTTCGGGTTTTTGCTGCCGGACGACAAAGAACATCCGGATATTTATATTCATGCGAACGACATGAACGGGGCGATGAACGGGGATATCGTGCTGGCCCGCATCACCTCCAAAAGCGCGGCCGGAGGCAGGCTGGAGGGGGAAGTTGTCCGGATCGTTACACGCGCGATTAAGCAAATCGTCGGGACGTTCCAGAGCTTCGAAAGTTATGCGTTCGTTATTCCGGACGACAAACGGATTACGAAAGATATTTTTATCCCGAAAGATTATTTCGAAGGCGCGGTAACCGGTCAAAAGGTCGTCGTCGATATCGTCACCTACCCGCAGGGGCGTGCGGCGGCGGAAGGCCGGGTTGTGGAAATTCTCGGGCATAAGGACGATCCGGGCGTGGACATTTTGTCCATTATCCGCAAATACCAGCTGCCGGAAGCATTCCCGGAGGAAGTGACCGCCGAGGCGGAAGGCGTGCCGGATTCGATCAGCGAGGGAGACCTCCGCGGACGCCGGGATTTGCGGGATCGGACAATTGTGACGATCGACGGCGAAGACGCCAAGGATCTCGATGACGCGGTCAACGTGGAGCTGCTGCCGAACGGCAACTATTTGCTGGGCGTTCATATTGCCGACGTCAGTTACTACGTGCGCGAGAACTCCCCGCTCGACCGGGAAGCGTATAATCGCGGCTGCAGTGTTTATTTGGTCGACCGTGTCATTCCGATGCTTCCGCACCGGTTGTCCAACGGAATCTGCAGCTTGAACCCGAAGGTTGACCGGCTGACGATGTCGTGCGAGATGGAGTTCGACGCAGACGCCAATGTGGTGCGCCACGATGTGTTCACGAGCGTGATTAAGACGACGGAGCGCATGACCTATACGAATGTGCGCAAAATATTGGCCGGTGAAGACGAAGAGGTGACGAGCCGGTACGCCGATCTCGTCGATTTCTTCAAGCTGATGGAAGAGCTGGCGATGAAGCTTCGCAGGAAACGGATGAAACGCGGAGCGATCGATTTCGATTTCCAGGAGTCGAAAATACTCGTGGACGAAAACGGCAAGCCGACGGATATCGTCAAACGGGACCGTTCGATCGCCGAGCAGATTATCGAAGAGTTCATGCTGGCCGCGAATGAGACGGTAGCCGAACATTTCCACTGGCTGAAGGTGCCTTTCCTGTACCGGATTCACGAAAATCCGGACGGCGACAAGCTGCAGCACTTCATGGAGTTCATCACCAACTTCGGTTATGTCGTGCGCGGGAAAGGGAATACCGTTCATCCTCGGGCGTTGCAGACGCTGCTGGAGGAAATCCGCGGAACGAAGGAAGAGACGATTATCAGCACGGTGATGCTGCGCTCGATGAAGCAGGCCAAGTACGATGCGAACAGCCTCGGCCACTTCGGTTTGGCCGCCGAGTATTATTCGCACTTTACTTCGCCGATCCGGCGTTATCCGGACCTGATCATCCACCGGGTGATCCGCGAGGTGCTGGAGAACGGTTCGCTGAGCGAGCTGCGTCATGAGTATTTGGGCGGACGGATGGACGATATTGCGAAGCAGTCGTCGGAGCGGGAACGGCTGGCGGCGGATGCGGAGCGGGACACCGAGGCTCTGAAAAAGGCCGAATATATGCTGGACAAGGTCGGCGAAGAGTTCGAGGGGATCATCAGCAGCGTGACCAACTTCGGTATTTTCGTTGAGCTGCAAAATACGGTCGAAGGGCTGATCCGGCTAAGCGATCTGTCCGACGATTATTATCATTATCATGAGCTGCAGCATGCGCTGATCGGCGAGCGGACGTCGAAGATTTACCGGATCGGCGACGAAGTGAAGGTGCGCGTAGCCCGGGTCAACCTTGAGGAGCACAACATCGATTTTGAAATGGTAGATGCGCAGCCGCGCGGGCAAAAGGTGAATTTCGTCGACGGGAACCGCGGACAGCGGGGTAAGCGCGGCGACGAAGGCAAGGATCGCGAACGCGGACGGGGCGGCGTCGACATGTGGGGCTTCAGCCGCGGCGGCGGAGGCAAGCGCGGCGATCGCGGCGCGCGGGCTGGCGGCGGTGCGGGAGCAGGCGGCGGCACAAGCGCGGGAGCGGCCGGAAGCGGCCGGGCGAGCGAGGCCGGCGACGGCGGCGAGTGGACCAATGTGCGGCCGGGAGGCAAGCGCGGCGCAGGAGCAGGCGGAGGCAGCCGGGGCGGACGCGGTCGCACCGGCACCGGAGGAAGCGCGCGCGGCAGTGGCAGCGGAAGCGGCGGTAAGCGCGGAGGCGGCTTTGGCGCGTCGCGCAAGCCGGGCGGCGGCGGTGTGAAAGGCGGCGCTTTGGCAGGCGGCAAAAAGCGCGGGAAAAAATGATTATAGCGGTAGCCCCTCATTGATTTTGCGCAGGGAAGTTGATACAATGAATTCCTAGCGTAGTACGAACGGTATCGGACGGACCGCAAGGTTCGTCCGTTCCTTACTCGGAAGGAGGGGATGGAATTGACCAAGAAAAACGATGGCAAGCAGCTGGCTCAGAACAAGAAGGCGTCCTACGATTACTTTATCGAGGATACGTATGAAGCCGGACTTGTACTGACCGGTACCGAGATCAAGTCGCTGCGAGGCGGCCGGGCCAACATATCCGACGCGTTCTGTACGATCCGTAACGGTGAAGCGTTCGTGAACAATATGCATATCAGCCCGTTTGAGCAAGGGAACCGCCACAATCCGTCCGATCCGACCCGAGCGAGGAAACTGCTGCTGAAGAAGGTACAGATTCACAAGCTGCTAGGCTTGGCGAAGCAGCAGGGTTACACGATCGTACCGCTCAAGATCTACGTGCGTAACGGCTATGCCAAGCTGCTGATCGGCGTCGGCAAAGGGAAGAAGCAGTTCGACAAGCGTGAAAGCGACGCGAAGCGGGATGCTCAGCGCGATATCCAGCGCGCGTTGCGTGAGAAGCAGAAGATTGCCCGCTAGGCAGACAGGTGCGTTGGGATTCGCCGATAAGATCGCCATTGTTTTTTCCATGGGATCGTTGTCAGAGTGAACCTTCGTTTCCATCAAGAAGCGGTGTCGGAAGCAGCCAAATGTGATATACTGTGTATACAGCGATACGATGCGCTGTCGGTTTTCGGCTCCGCAAGCCGAACTTGCGAAGCACCTCGTTCCAGACGAGACTTCCGATCACGGGGGCGTTTTTGGATTCGACGGGGATAGTTCGAGCATGAGTAGCGGGTAGTGGGGCTGCGTCCACTTCAACAACGCGAACGCCAATTTAACTGGCAAACAACAACCAAAACTCGCTTTCGCAGCTTAATAACCTGTGATGCGGCTTCTACCCTGCATCGCCCATGTGTCGGGATAGGGGCTCAACCTTAGTGGGATACGCTGTCTAGTCTCCGCCTGGGGCTAGCTGAAGAAGACAATCAGGCTGACCTGAAGGGTAGCCGGTGACGGGGCGACTCTAGGGTGACATCAAATCTGTCACTACACCCGTAGAAGCTGGTGTGGCGTTATCTTCGGACAGGGGTTCGACTCCCCTCGCCTCCATAGCATGCAGAGCACCCGAAAGGGTGCTTTTTGCATGCTATTAGGCAGGGAGGCAGAACCCCTGTCCGAAGAGGACATTGGGGGGCAGATCGCGCGGACCGAAGCGAAGCGGAGGGAGCACGCAATCGAAATCTACCGCTGCGATCTGCATCGTCGAATGGGCATCGGCAGAAAGTATAATCAAGATTGTCGATACTCCCCTCGCCTCCATACCAAACGAAAGCACCCCTAAGGGTGCTTTTTTGTTTGGTATGGAAATTGGGAGGAGAACCCCTGTCCGAAAAGGACAATTGGGGGCAGATCGCGCGGACCGGAGCGAAGCGGAGGGAGCTCTCTGTTTTTTCGCAATTTCTCTTACTAGGGGTTCAATAGTTATAAGGATTTGGCTACGGGAACTTTTTCTTTCGTGCCTGGTTTTTATCATTAATTTCCATACCGTTTCTCATTTCGTCACTCGATACCCACCCTTTAATATATTCAGACAAATTCCTTTTTAGAGAGGTTCAATCTTCTTTATCCTTGCACAATAAGAATCCGAATCCATGAGACCGATGAATTTCCGGATCGGCTGTCGTCTAAATAAACGAAGACATAAATGAACACAAACTAATTTGACGAAGAGGTGTTTTGAAAATGGCATTAACGTCCGCATTAACGAGCTTCAACCTGCCTGTAAAAAACGTAGAACAGTCGAAAGCGTTCTTCACCGGACTCGGATTCGAACTCAACCCGCAATTCCCCGAGAACGAGAATTCGGTAGCCATCGTGATCGGCGAGAACCTGCAGGTCATGCTGATCAATCAAGCATTCTTTAATACGCTCACGGAGAAGGAATCCGTCGATACGAGCAAGTATGCGCAGATGACGATCGCATTGGCCTTCGAAAGCCGGGAAAAGGTCGATGAAATCGTGAATACTGCGGTCTCCTTGGGCGGGAAATTGCATGCTGAACCTGAAGATCATGGGTTCATGTATCATTGGGGCTTCGTGGACTTGGACGGCCATCTATGGGCCATTAACTATATGAACATGGATGCGGCACAAGGTTAAGGCTAACGGAGAGCTCGCTCGTACTAGGGTTCAAAAAGAAAGACGCCGGGCATCTTCCCCGGCGTCTTCTTCGCGATGATTAGTTTTGTTCGGTATAGGCTTTGAAATTGTCCATGATGGCTTGCCAGCCTGCTTGCTGGAACTCGACGGGATTGGAGCTTTCCGCGTCGAACGTTTCAATGACCTTCGTCTCATTCCCTTGATCGACGAAAGCAATATCCACTCTTCTTCCGTCTTCCATGGTGTAGCCGATCGCCTCATGCCGATTCACGACATCGTAGACGCCGCCAAAATCAAAGCCCATGCTGCCGTCCTTCGCTTCCATCCGTGTCAGAAACTTGCCGCCGACCCGCAGATCGTTTTCGGCTCTCGGCGCATGCCAGTCCTCGGACGCTTGATTCCACTTCGTGATGTGATCCGGCTCGGTCCAATAGCGCCATACCTTCTCGACAGGGGCTTGAATGACGGCTTGCACGGTTACTTTCGTCGGTTGACTCGTTTCCATTTTAAATAGACACCTCTCTCATGATATTCGTCGTTTGGTTACTCTCAATGATATAGACGTAAGCCAATGGCGAAATTCATTGGTCCATTCGCTCAGGCAGCCCAAATCGCGAAAATAATGGCGTATGAATGAAGTTTTGAACGTGCAGGATTTGATTTTCTTTGGTTTCGATGACGTGGATGCCCCAGGGTACCAGACCAGAGCCTTCTTTGTCCGGCATATACTGGGCCAACGCCGGATAACCGCCATTCACCGTAATGGGCACAAATCGCGAACCTTCGCAATGCCAGCGAGTAAGCGAATAGAAGGCGGACAAATCTTCCTTGCCGCGGATCCACATTTCGAAGGGCGGCATCGACATGCAGCCTTCCTCGTGGAACAACGCGACGAGCGCAGCAATATCGAATTGCTCGAAGGCCTCCACATACCGGGACAGCAACTCCTGCTCCGGTTGAACGTCCATGCTGCTGAGCTCATCCGAGCGAAGCTGCGCCCGGTCCATCGTCTTTCGGGCTCTTTGCAAGGCGCCATTCACCGCTGCCGGCGACATCGCCAACGTTTCCGCGATCTGCTT
Source organism: Paenibacillus sp. MAH-35 (assembly GCF_058135425.1). Taxonomy (NCBI): domain Bacteria; kingdom Bacillati; phylum Bacillota; class Bacilli; order Caryophanales; family Paenibacillaceae; genus Paenibacillus; species Paenibacillus sp. MAH-35. Next base: position 96,951 of record NZ_JBYUPU010000015.1, on the reverse strand, counting down.
GGAGGACCATTCAAATACATCCTTCAAAATGAGTACCGCGCGCTGCCGCGGAGGCAAGGTCTGCAGGAGAGCGATGAAGCACAGTTGAAGGGTATCTCTGCGGACGAGCCGATCCTCCGGATTGCCCCCAAAGTCGGGAGACGGCCAGATCCAGGCAGAGTCCGGCAGTGTGTCGCGCGGCTCGACGATGACGACGGCCGGGTCGAACAGATCAACGGGAAGCGCGCGGCGTTTGGATTGTCTCAGCTTGTCCAAGCACAGGTTGGAGGCAATCCGATAGACCCAAGTTTTGAACGAGGAATCCTGTCTGAACTTGCTCCAGCTCTGCCAGACCCGAATACTCGTCTCCTGAACGGCATCGTCCGCATCGTCCATGGAGCCTAGCATTCGGTAACAGAACGAGGTTAGGCCCGGCTTTAAGCTTGCAAATAATGGTTCGTCAAATGCGGTCTCGTTCATCGCGGTCTCCCTTAACGATCTCCCCGAAGGGTGGTACCTTCATTATATGCAATGAAGCGGAAAGCCTCAATCCGAATAAATAGGCAGGATTATGGGGTCATTTATCATAGGCCTTCGAGGACTTGGAGGGCCATACGATGATAGAAGAAATCGGCAAAGTGCTGTCCATGATGCAGGAAGGCAAAATTGATTCTGACAAGGCTTCGGAATTAATTAACGCCCTAAAGGAGAAGCAGACGGCGCCTGCATCGCAAGCATTGAGTTTATTGACTGTAAAGCGGGTAGGATGACCTATGAATTTCTCAAGATCGAAAGGCGGATTTGCGGTGTTACTTTGCCAATGGGACGCTTGAAAAAGCTGTTCCCTCCCGCAAAAGTGGAGTATTGGATAAAAACCATGAGAAAAGCGACCGTGATAGGTCGCTTTTCTCTGTATGTATCATTCGTGGATGTTCACTGGATCAGTGTGCTTGGGTAAGGGAATTGTGAGCTATAGTTGCTAAATTGCATATGGGTTTGATCAAGCTTGGTTTGTTCCTCAGCCTCTAATTTATAGTGCCCTTTGCGGAACATCAGCTCATACATCCCATACTGACATTGATGCGTTTCGTTCAATATCGTCATGATGTCTTGATGAAGAAACGCATGGCTCGCTTCTCTGGCGGATATATTGAAACTGTCGGTTAAATATTTTTCAAGTGCAAGAATGTCATTGATTCGATCCCTGTCATTCATCTCGGGGCCTTTAACTTTCGGCTCGTAGGCTGGTTTAGGGTTTTTGATCGTATTTGGGCTCTGGCTTTGATTCATTTCAAGTACACTCCTTATTGTTGGTACTGATGTACCTTTTGCATTTCCATCGTGTTATTGTTTTGCAGATGCTTTAATAATAACTCGAAATGACGCTGGTGCATTTGACCTGCCCGATCAATGGCCTGGCTAATTTCCGGATCGGAGCATTCTTGGGCGAAATGTCGACATTTTTTCATTGCAACAAGCTCCCACGATAATTGATCCTTTAAGTAAAGATGGTCTTTTGTAGTAATGATTTGAGGCGGTTGGGGTAACACAGGTTGCTGCTGCTGCCCTTGAGTTTGGTTTTGTTCCATAAGGACTCCTTTCTTGGTTACAGGTTTTCAATATTAGCCTTCCTTAATCATGAATAAATATCCGAGCACCCAGGTTCGATAAAGGAGAGATCGCGGCAATTCTTCATTATCAAGTTTTCTTGATTGTCCCGTTCTGGATTCAAAAAATTGCCCGAAGGACGATGCATTTTTTCAAAAAATCTTGCAGCAGCCCGTATTGTCGAATAAAATTGAAAAGCAACGAACTGTGTTATGTCGTTACGATAGGGATTCAGACGAGACGAGGGTACTGCCGGCACCATCTCATTCTATGGCAGACTGATTCTAGCGTTTCCCCGGGTTCGGTTTGACGCGATAAAGAAGAGAGGAACTAAAGTGGGAGCAGTTTCTAGGAAAGCGATCATTCGAAGAAAGATATTGAAGGCAGTTTCTGTAATCGTTGGCGGTTTTATTACAGCGTATGGTTTGGAAGCCGTGCTGATCCCCAACAACGTATCGGACGGGGGCGTGACCGGCCTGAGCATCGTCGGCTCGCAATGGAGCGGTCTTCCGCTTGCTCTGTTGATTGCCGTGATTAACATTCCTTTCATTTTTTTGGGTTACAAGCAGATCGGCAAAAGCTTTGCGATTTTCTCGGTGCTGGGCATCGCGTCGCTTGCGATCGGTACAACGGTGATGCACCATATCCCGACGATTGTGCAGGGCGATACGTTGCTAGTTACCGTGGTCGGCGGTATTATTATCGGTTTTGGCATGGGACTGGCGCTGCGTAACGGCGGTGCGCTGGACGGAATCGACATGCTGGCCGTGCTGCTGGCCCGCAAGCTGCCGTTCGGAACGAGCGATCTGATTTTGTTTCTGAACTTGTTCGTATTTATAGTGGTCTCGACGGTATTTGGGCTTCAAGGCGCGATCTTGTCGGGTATCGCTTATTTTATCGCTTCCAAGGTCATTCATATTGTAGAGGAAGGATTAAGCGGCTCCAAAACGTACAAGATCATTACCAGCCAGGCGGATGAGATGATTGAGACGATCCGCGACCGGTTGGGGCGCAGCTCCACCTACACGTTCGTGCACGGCGGTTATTCCAACGAGCAGTTCAAAGAAATCACATGCGTGATCAACCGGCTTGAGGAAAGCAAAATGAGGGAGATTATTAATGAGATCGACGATAAAGCGTTCATTATCGTATATGATATAGCGGAAGTGAAAGGCGGCAACTTCCGTAAGCGCAATATCCACTAGACGGAAGCCGGTGACGACGCTAACGGCGGTGTAGTCATCGCATCGATACAAGGAAGCACTGGGCAGCTAGAAACTCCCGGTGCTTTTTCACGTAATATACGATAACATGCATCCTTCTGGCCCGCCGGACGCGCATCCGAATGCGCAATCTGCTGCCAAAGGTTTGACGGATGTCGCTAGAATAAGGCACTATGGATACAGAATGCGTTGTTTTATAGCCTAGGTGAGAGTTTTCCCCGAGGGCAAGGGCGTACTGCTCTTTTCGCTCCGCACCCATCCCATGAGACAAGGAGGAGGAGGCGCTATGGACCGATCCAAAGCGATTGTGACGCTGCTGGTCGTGAACTTGCTGGCCGTTCTGTATATCGGATACAAGCATAATGGCGAAATTCGCAGACAGAGCAGCCAGACAGACTCGCAACTTCACATCCTGCAGCAGCAGGTGCAGATGCTGGAAAGCCAGATTGTAAACGGGATCAGCCGTGAGCTGACCGCCCAGGCCGACAAGGTGGAACGGCTCGACTATGAATTAACCGAAGCGGATCTGGCTCAGAAGAAAGCGAAGGTTGGTTTGCAAGTGGCGCTGAAAGAAGTGTCGCCCTCCGCCGTCATTGCGGTGTCTGTGCGCGGCGACGGCCAGGTGATGCCGCTGGAAGCGGTGCTGGAGCCTCAAGGGGGCATGCAGTATGGAACCGAGCTGGAACTGTCTCTGGAGCATAATTACGAGCTGACCGTATGGGAACGAAGCGGCACCGGACAGAAGCAGCTGAACGCCGAGACGCGCCGGCTGCCGCTGATGGACGAGGTGTATCGCAACCGTGTGACCAAGGCGAATACGGGGAACTCCCTTTCCAATGACCGGTTGAATGCGGACTTTTCCTTTTTATTAAAAGATTTGGGGATACCGGGAACCGGGCTGGAGCAGGCCTTGCTTCGAATCCGAAAAGGCGGCGAGGTATATGACGAGATCGATGTGACGGCGCAAGCGACGCCGCGCTCAGGCCTGTACGGGGAGATCGAGGATCATTACAAAGTAGCGCGCGCTTCCGGTCAGATCGATAATTCCGTGACGCTGGAGCAATTTGCCCGCGACAAAGGCTTCGATCCCGATCGGTACGTTCCGACCGCCACGGCGGGCGAGCCGTCGCCCTATGCGCAGTATTCGCTGCTGTATACGATTGAATTTGCTAAAGATTACCCGGAATTGAAGCTTAACCGCGATTTGGCGGAGCAAATTTCCTTTGAATGGGTGCTGCGGTTCGAGGACGGCTATGAGCATCTGAATTAATCGGACTTGTCCCAGAACGACACCGGCAGGTGAGCCGATCCAAGGCGGCTAGCAGTGACGCTTTCCAAAACCTTGATAGAGGTGGGGGGAGCGTCCTTTTGCCTGCACACCATGTCACGATGGGGCATCAAAACCGTGCGCGTTGCAAAATAAGCTTGGGGGAGAGAACCTCAGCGTGAAGGAGGGGACCCGGAGGCGTTCGTGAACGGACTTTGCAAGTGGACGGCGCGCTGCAGTTGAATCCTGTCAAGATACTTGCCCGGTTATAGAAGAAGAGAAAGCTTGTACATTGCCAAAAAACATGTTACGATTAAACCGACAGGCAGTCGGTCGGTATAAAGGGGGTATACTATTGAGAATTGTAAAAGAAGCGGAAGAGCGCAGGAACGAAATTCTGGACGCGGCGGACGAGCTGTTCGGCCAGAAGGGCTTTGACGGCACAAGTACAAACGATATTCTCCATAAGGTCGGAATCGCGCGGGGAACCCTGTATCATCACTTCAAGTCGAAGGAAGAGATTATGGATGCGCTGATTGAGCGGTATAACGCCCGTCTCCTGGGAGAGGCCCGGGAAATAGCCGAAGACAAGGGCATCCCCATAGTCGAGCGTATCGTCCGGGTTGTGGCGGCGCTGAACATAAGCGGCGGAAGCAGCGGTGAAATTATGGATCACATTCACAAGCCGCAGAACGCGCTGATGCATCAGAAAATCCAGAAGGTCATCATCAACGGCGTGACGCCGATCCTGACGGGAATTATCCGCGAGGGCATCGAGCAGGGGATGTTCCGCACGCCGTATCCGTATGAGTGCATGGAGATGGTTGTGATCTATGCGATTACCGTTTTTGATGATGATATCGTAATCATGACAGACGAGGAGCGCGTGTCGCGAATGCTGGCTTTTATAGGCAATGTGGAAAGGCTGCTCGGTGCGGAGAGCGGAAGTCTGATGGACACGATGAACATGTTTGGCTAAGGGTTCGGCGGTAACTCATTGGAATTTGACTCGACAGAGGTGACCCATGTACTACAGGATAATCCGCAACGATATATCGGCGAGCAAACTGGTCACGTTCACAACGATGGTATTTGTTGCTGCGGCCGCTATGCTGGTATCGCTGGCGGCGATCCTCGTCGTCCATCTATCGGGCGCGATCGATACGCTGATGACGAAGGCGGAAACCCCGCATTTTATGCAGATGCATTCGGGCGGTCTGGATCGTGCGCGGCTGGCCGCTTTTGCGGAGCAGAACCGCAATGTGGAAAAGTTTCAAGTGGTTGAATTTCTGAACATGGACGGCTCGCGCATCCGATTCGGCGATCGTTCGTTGGCAGGCAGCGTTCAGGATAACGGCTTCATTACCCAGAGCGAGAAGTTTGATTATCTGCTTGACTTCGATGGGCAAATCATACGCGTATCCGATGGCGAGCTGTATGTTCCGGTCAGCTATATGAAGGACGGTACCGCGAAAATTGGCGATAAACCGTTGATTGCCGGAAAAGAATTAACGGTTGCGGGTTTCCTCCGGGATTCGCAGATGAACTCCACGCTGGCCTCTTCCAAACGGTTTCTGCTCAGCGAACGCGATTTCGAGGCATTAAAAGGACGCGGGAACATCGAGTATCTGATCGAATTTCGCTTAAAGGATATGTCGAAGCTCGGCGAATTCGAAACGGCTTATGCGTCCTCGGGGCTTGAAGCGAACGGACCGACGATTACATACCCGCTGTTCAGAACGATTAACGCCCTTTCCGACGGTATGATGATCGGGGTAATACTTCTAGTCAGCGTGCTGGTCGTGGCCATCGCCTTGATGTGCATCCGCTTTACGCTTCTGGCCAAAATCGAAGACGATTACCGAGAGATCGGCGTGATGAAGGCGATCGGACTGCGGCTCTCCGACATTAAGAAGATTTACGTGGCAAAATATACGGTGATTGCAGCGGCCGGATGTATCGCTGGTTTGCTGCTTGCGTTCCTGCTGCAGGACCTGCTTCTTGAAAATATCCGGCTGAATATGGGGGAGAGCGAACATGGTTCTTACGCTTCGCTGTTCGGAATGATCGGCATCCTGCTTGTATTCGCTGCCGTCCTTGCTTATGTAAGCGGAGTGTTGAGACGTTTCCGGAAAATATCCGCCGCCGAAGCGATCCGTGCAGGCACTTCTCCGGAACAAACAGCGGGAGCCAGACGATTGACCTTGAGCGGTAACAGGCTGCTCAGCACGAATGTGTTTCTTGGCGTCAAAGATGTGCTCGCAAGAAAAAAACTATATGTCACGAATCTTGCGGTGCTAATGATCTCGGCCTTTATCATGATCGTTCCGCAGAATCTGTATCATACGATATCCTCCAAAAGCTTCAGCCAATACATGGGGATCGGCAACAGCGATATGCGCATCGATATTCAGCAGACCGACCGGATGTCCGAGAAAGCCGCAGATATCGTTAAAACGATGAGCGGCGACAGCGCGATCTCCAAGTATGCTGTGCTTACAACGCAATCGTTCCAAGCCCGGATGGAGAACGGTTCGGAGGAACGGTTAAAAGTTGAGCTGGGCGACCATTCCGTGTTCCCTGTGCAATATGCCGAGGGCAGAGCGCCTGCCGCGGAAGACGAAATGGCGCTTTCTGCGATGAACGCGAGTGAGCTAAGCAAGCAGGTGGGCGATTCTCTTACACTGTTGGTTGAGGGGAAGGAACGAAAGCTCAAGATCAGCGGGATTTACTCCGACATCACGAATGGAGGCAAAACCGCAAAGGCCGTCTTCACCGATCGGTCGGCGGCTGTCATGTGGTACGTGATCAGCGCGGAGCTTACGGATCGGGCTATGGTCGACAGCAAAGTTTCCGAATATGCGGGCAGGTTTGAGTATGCGAAAGTTTCGGACATTGATGAGTATATGGCGCAGACATACGGCCCGACCATAAGCGCGGTTGAAAAAGCCGCCTATTCTGCAATTGCAATCGCGCTGATCATAACGGGGCTGATCACCTTGCTGTTTATGAAAATGCTTGTCGCGAAAGACAAATATTCCATTGCCGTTTTGAAGGCGTTCGGTTTTACCAACTCGGATCTGACGGCGCAGTATGTTTCGCGTGCGGTCTTCGTCCTCATTGTCGGTATGGTTCTCGGCACGCTGCTGGCGAACACGATTGGTGAAAGACTTGCGGGCGCGATGATTTCCTCCTTTGGAGCGTCGGCGTTTCAGTTTACGGCCAATCCGCTTTCGGCGTATCTGCTTAGTCCGCTGTTGATGATAGGCACGGTGCTTCTCGCAACACGGATCGGCATCTCAGGCGCGGGACGCATCCATATTTCGGAAAGTATGAAGGGGTAGGCAGATGAAGAAGGTGATTATCGGCGATCGTATCGTTAAGTCTTTCGGAACGGGCGATGAAACGTGCAAGGTGCTTGACGGGGTGTCAGTCGAAATCGGCGAGGGCGAGTTCGTTGCGGTTATGGGGCCTTCGGGTTCGGGGAAATCAACGCTGCTGTTTGCGCTGAGCGGGACGGATGGCGTGAATGGCGGAAAAGTCGTGGTGGACGGCAAGGATTTATCGGAGATCGGGGAAAAGGAGCTGTCCGATCTGCGCCGGACGAAGATGGGATTCGTGTTCCAACAGCCGACGATGCTGAAGTACCTGAATATTCTCGACAATATCATTCTTCCCTCCATGCGGGACAACCGGAAAAACACCGCAACCATAACGGAAAAAGCAAGAGCGCTTATGAAAAGGATGGGCATCGGGGAGCTTGGAGAGCGCGACATTACGCAGGTTTCGGGCGGTCAACTGCAACGTGCGGGCATATGCCGTGCGCTGATGAACAGCCCGGCCATTATATTCGGCGACGAGCCTACAGGCGCGCTTAACTCCTCATCCGCACAGGAGATTATGGACATCTTCTCCGAAATTAACAGGGAGGGTACGGCGATTATGCTGGTCACGCACGATGCCAAGGTTGCGGCGCGGACGGAGCGGATTTTGTTTATGCGCGACGGGACGATCGTGAGCGAGCTGATGCTGCCCAAGTTTGACGGAACGGATCTGGACGGACGGGTCGAGGAAGTAACGGTGAAGATGAGGGAAGTCGGCATCTAATCCGGGGGCGTCTTTGCTGGAGCTTTCGCGGTACGGAAGCCTCAGTCAGTCGGCCTTCAGCCGAAGCCAGCAGGATCGGGAGCACATGAGGAGATAATCCCATAGCAGAACGAGCACTCGAAAGGGTGCTTTTTGCGTGGAAACGGAACTTGGGCAAAGGAACGAAGACGCTTGCCGGTCCGCTGATCCTTCTTCTGCGAGATTTGACAAAGGAGGTTTATTGCAATAAACTCTTTTATAAGGTTTATTGCAATAAACCCGTCGAAAGGGGAGCGAGACATGGAATCGTACAAACTGTTCGACTCTGAGTATAAATTTGCATGTCTGATCTGGGATCATGAGCCGATCAATTCCACCGACCTGGTGAAGCTGAGCCAGACGAAGCTCGGCTGGAAGAAGTCGACGACCTACACGGTGTTAAGAAAGCTGTGCGAACGGGGAATTCTTAGAAACGAGGGCGCAACGGTCACGGCCGTGATCAAAAAAGCGGATGCGCAGAAATACGAAAGTCAGACGGTTGTGAATAAAGCGTTTAACGGGTCCTTGCCCCAATTTTTGACCGCATTTCTGGGCGGCAAGAAAATTTCGGAGAAGGAGGCGGAGGAGCTGAAGCGGATTATTGAGGAGGCGTCGAGAGGATGAACTTGTTTCTGATGATCCTTCCTATGAGTATTACGGCAAGTTTGGTCGCATTAGCGGTTATGGTCGCGAGATTGTGTTTGAGGCGCGCTCCTAAACTGTTCTCCTATATCCTGTGGTCGGCGGTAGCGGTCAGACTGCTTATCCCCGTCAGTTTCAGTTCGGACTTTAGCCTACTACGGCTGGTGCAACCTCAAGCCGACGCGGGTGGGGGCTACATAGGGAGAGTAGCGAAGTTGATGGAGGTGCAGAAAAATCCCGTGGTGGATGCCGGAATTAGAGAGATGAGCCGTATGGTAAACTCGGCCCTTCCCGCAATCGCCGCTCCTGCGACAAGCACAAGCCCGCTGCAGTTGATCCTGACGATCGGAAGCGCGATATGGATAACGGGCGTGGCCGGTCTCCTGATTCGCAGCATCGTTTCGTACTTGCACCTGGTATCCAGGCTCCGGACGGCCACCCTCGTCCAAGATAACGTCTATGAGACGGACCAGATCGACACGCCCTTTGTTTGCGGTTTTTGGAAACCGAAGATTTACATTCCGACCGGTATGAGCGAGCATGAACGGTCTTACATTGTACTGCATGAACAGACGCATATCCGGAGAGGGGACTATTTGATCAAACCTTTCGCCTTTCTGCTGGTGATCCTCCATTGGTTCAATCCGCTGATGTGGCTGTCTTATTCGCTTATGAGCAAAGATATGGAGATGTCTTGCGATGAACGTGTCGTAAACAAGATGGGGGACCGGATTAAAGCGAGCTATTCAACCTCCTTGCTCAACATGTCCATGGGAAGAAGCGGGGCGTTGACCGGCAGTCCGCTTGCCTTTGGAGAGAATGACGTTAAAGCCAGAATTAAACATATCATTACGTACCGCAAGCCTTCGTCATGGAGGATGGCAGCCTACACGCTGGTAATCGCCGTCCTGGTCGTAGGATGCACGGCGGATCCCAAGCAGCCGCCTTTGTCTTCGTCTTTGCAGCGGGTGGCGCAGCCGCACTACTCGGGATATAGCCTGGAGCAACTGCTGGCTAACAAAACGCTGTACGTAGGGAGCGCCAGCAAGGTAGGCGGTCTGATTGGCGGAATGCCCAAGCCTGCCGGTTTGACCGCTGACGGTATGGAGCTTCACACGAAAGCTCCGCCTTATGGGGTAACCGTTCATTATGTCCGAAATGATCCGACCGGGATACCGGAAGAAGGAGCCGTTAACGGAGAGACTTTCTATCGCAACTCGATCCTGATGTTAAGTCTGATCGATAATGTCGATTGGATCACCTATTCGATTGCAGATCAGGCCGGCCGGTACGACGATGCGGTTTATAGCTACACCTTTACTAGGGAACAGATCGACGAGCAGATCGGAGAAGATGTCCGCCGGCATGCCGCAGACGAAGTCGGCTTGAAGCGGCTGATCGACCGTTTGCCAAATGCCAAAAGCGAAAGCGTCGTTCCTCTGTAAATTCACGAATATTTGCAATAGAATTGCCGATATAGTTCGTGATTCGACTGTGGAATTCATAAGACACGTTGACATGCCGCGGGAAATTCATTATCCTATCCAAGGAAGTGAACATCTCGTATAACCTCAATAATACGGTTTGAGGGTCTCTACTAGGAGCCGAACAATCCTAACTACGAGTATAGGGTGCTTGTATTTCTGCGTACCCTATACCTTGGTTAGGATTTTTATTTTTTTGGAGGAAGAAGCGAATGATGGAAGCCTGGTTTAGGTTGAAAGAACGAAACACTTCGATCCGCACGGAGCTGCTGGCGGGGATGACTACGTTTTTCACGATGGTGTATATCGTGATCGTGAATCCCGGCGTACTCAGCCAAGCCGGCATGGATTTTAACGGAGTGTTTGTAGCTACGGTATTGGCCAGCATAATCGGTACGCTGATTATGGGACTTGCCTCCAATTACCCGATTGCGATCGCGCCGGGGATGGGGCTTAACGCTTACTTTGCGTTTACCGTCGTCGGGGGCCAAAGCATTACGTGGCAGACTGCGCTCGGAGCCGTCTTCGTGGCAGGGCTGCTGTTCATCCTGCTTTCGTTGACTTCGTTCCGCTATATGCTGCTGGATGCGATTCCTTCCAGCTTGAAGCATGCGATTACGGCAGGGATCGGATTGTTTATTACGTTTATCGGTCTTCAAAACTCCGGCATCATTGTGGACTCTCCGGCTACTTTGCTTACGTTAGGCTCGCTCACCGAGCCGATGACGTTGCTGACCTTGATCGGATTGATCGTATCGCTGATTCTGATGTCGTACCGGGTGAAGGGTTATTTATTTATCGGGATGCTGATTACGGCGGTCCTTGCGGGATGGATGGGTCTGCTGAAGCTGCCCGAGAAGCTGGTCTCCCTGCCAAGCGGGTTGTCCGCGACGATGCTGCAGATGGACGTCGGCGGTGTTTTTACGAACGGGTTGTACGCTGTTGTTTTCACTTTTTTGCTCATTACCCTATTCGACACGACGGGAACGATGCTTGGGGTTGCCGAGCAGGCGGGACTGGTGAAGGACGGGAGGTTTCCCCGCTCGCGCGGAGCGCTCCTTGCGGATGCGGTGGGGACTACGGCGGGCGCTGTGCTGGGAACGAGTCCAACCTCGGCGTACATCGAATCAAGCAGCGGCGTTGCCGTAGGCGGAAGGACGGGATTAACGGCGGTTACGGTCAGCTTGCTGCTGGGGCTGACTTTATTTTTCTCGCCTGTCATCGGGGTGCTTGCCGCTGTTCCTGCCATTACGGCGCCTGTGCTGATCATTGTCGGTTTTCTGATGCTCAGTGTGGTGTCCAAGATCGACTGGAGCGACTTCGAGGTCGTATTCCCGGCGTTTCTGATTATCGTGCTGATGCCTTTGACTTACAGTATCGCAACGGGAATCGGCGTAGGTTTCATTACGTATCCGATCCTTAAGGCGGTAAAAGGTAAATGGCGTGAAGTTCATCCGATCTTTTACTTGTTCGCTGTATTGTTTTTTATCCAGCTTGCATTTTTTGGGCATTAAGGGTATCGAAGGTTTTCACGTTGAGCTGTGCTCGTAAAGGAGAGGAGGGACTCCTTACTTGCCGAGCCGGCAAGGGGCGTAAGTTGTTGTCGCCGGGTAGCCCCTTTTAGGCTGTCTGCCCTGCTTCAAGCGGAGAAGGAACCGGATAAGAGCGATTTGTACCCGCTATTTTGTCCGAAAACCCGTTTGGACACGGAATAAGAGCGGTTTGAAGCTGCTAATATCCGCAAAAAAGGCGTAGCCCCCTTCAGGTGGTGGAAATAAGAGGTACGAATCGCCTCTATTTGTTTCTTTCCTCCCAAGAGGCCGAAAGTAAGGGCTGCCTCAGAAAACATTTTGGGATGTACAGTGCTCACTTGGAAACCGATTCCTTGAGCAAAAGGACCTTAACCTCCACATGACTGGAATTTGGGGTCCTTTCGTTTGGAAATCGGGACGTTCCCTGTCATGCGAGCCCTTTCGGGCCCCCTTTTTTCTTATTGCTACGCATCTTTTATAGTGACGCGGCGCGTTTGTCTTGACAAAAAGTGAAGACTTGAGATATAGAACAAGTAATACAATTTCCATTCGCCATTTTCGGGGAGGTACGGCGTTGGGGAAGAAAAAGAATAAAACAAACACGCCGAGGGTTAAGCAAATGAACAGGGAGGGCCGTCTGGCCTCTGCTGCATCGAGCTGGCTTGAAACCTATAACGGGAAGCGACGCATCCGCGGTTACCGCAAACATTTTGGCGTCGACGCAGGTACGGCTATTGCAGAACTGCGCCAGTTGGGCGTACCGCTGACCGACGAGGAGATCCGGAAAGCGAGAGAAGGCGAGCGGGCGGCGGCAAACGCCAAACAAACCCGGAAGAAAAAAAGGCTGCAGCGTCAAAAAGAGCAGCAACAAGAAGAAGCCCCTTGGTCGGATGGAACATTTGCCTACATTGCCGGGTATACGGACTGGGGGGTTCCGTATGGCATTACCTGGGAAGAGATGGAACGGTTTGCCGATCAGGAAAGTCTGGATCGCACAGCTCCTCCCCGGAGCCGAAATCGGCAGCCGGCGGATGAAGCGGGGCGTCCCCTTGTTCCAGCACGGGAGGCGGAAGAAGTGCCGTTCGATCTGGATGATTGCATGAAATATTATGCGAATGTTGAAGTGCCGTTCGAAATCGGCGAATCTGTACGAATCGCGCCTCCGACCGAGGGGACTTTCTACGAGTTGGCGGATACGACGCCGGACGTTTTTGGTTTTGATCCGAATTCTGTGTAGAATAGAGAAGAATAGCGTTTAAGAAGAATGAAAGGGAGAGTTGGCCTTGAAAACGAAGAACATACCGTTACCGGAGCCTGAATTGCGGGCGATTCTGAGGGCGGCCGACGATATCATTGATGAAGGCGGACGAACGCTGCTCTCCAAAATTTTAAAGGGGTCCAAAGAGCGGAAGCTGTTGGAGCTGGGGCTGGATCGGAACCCTTCATACGGATTTTATATAGAGACCTCTCCTTGGAGCAGATTACGGATAAAGTAGATCATATGATTCGAACCGGATTTTTGGAGACCGAAGTAGTAAACAAGCTTCCAAGGATTGTATTTACCCCTCGCGGATGGGCGATCGAAAGAGAGCGGCGGGCGGAAGAATTTATACAGGAATGAGACCACTGGCTGGAGAATAATGTGACGCCGATCAGCATGGAGTATTTGAAGGAACGGGACCGGGACATGATCTTTTTGTTCTTGTTCAAAATTTTATGTTCCGGTAATAAGAAATATATTCCGTTTCTGGAGTTATGGGAACGAGTGGATTTCAAGAGAGTGCGGGTTGAGATTCAGCATGTGATCGACGCTTTGAAGCAAAAAGAGCGTCTGAGCCCGTCCGATTGGGAACGGCTGATCGAGGAACGGATACCATCGCTGCTCCTTCGCTCGCGTGAGCCGGTTATTTTGGCCTGTCAGCAATGCGACCGTCCGTTCGTATGGGATGGGTTGAATCCGGAGTGTTATACAATGGAAGGTTTGCGTTTTCCGGAGGGGTGTCCGAACTGTCGGGAGGACCAGCCTTAGCCATAGCGGCGTTCCGCTGACGGGTCATGTTCCCCGGAGAAAGGACGTCTTGGACTGGCCTGCGCGCCGGGCGATCCGTCCCGCCGCTTCCCCATTCTAGGTTAAATAAAGCCTCCTGCTCACTTCAAAGTGAACCGGGAGGCTTTTCGTGTGCTTACCGGCTGAAAATCTGAATCCCTTCCATCTTGGACAAATAAAGCTTCATATTTTGCCGGATCTCCTCCAGCTCGGAATACGTCACATTCAGGGCGGTGTGATAGCTGAATGTCGGGAACGTTTCCCGGAATATAAAGAAGCGGTCGGGCTGCTTCACATGAACCGGTCCGTTCCATTCCGCGGCGCTTTTGAGACTGGGAAGGCTGAGCGTGTTTTGACGCAGTTGGAGCTGGGCTTGGTGGGACAGCATGAAATCGATAAACGTTTGGGCTGCCTGTTTATGCTTGGAATGTTTGTTAATAGCCAATCCGATCGTGATCACCATCGTTTTGGGAGTTCCCTGATACGGCAACGGCGAGATATCGTACGAGAAATCGACGTCTTCGATCATGTTGAGAAAGAAGTACGAGGTTAAAATCATCGATACCTTCTGCTGGCGGAACAGCATATCCACATCGTGGTCGTTTTCCGACAGGAACGGCGGGAATACTTCCTCGCTCAGATCGATCAGCGTATGAAAGCTTTCCTTCAGCGAAGCGCTGTCGAGCTCCAGATTGTTGTTGCCGTCTCCCCGGCCGCGGTTGAAGACGACATTATTTTGCAGCAGGAAGACCGGCCACCGGTTGTCGGACAAGAGATGGAAGAAGAAGCCGTACCTGTTCGTGCCGGCCGACAATTGATGGGCCGCTTTTTTGACCGTATCCCAAGTCCAGCTGCTATCCGGCTCCGGAACCCGACTCTCGGTAAAGTGATCTTTATTGTAGCAAAGAATAACCGGCGAGAACATGAAGGGCTGCACATATAACGTTCCGTCAAACGTAAAAGGCTCCGTTAGTACCGGATATATGCCTTCCTTGGCGATTAAAGGCTCCAGCATGTCAGGCGGGCCGTCCGGATTGACGAACAGCTCGACATTATAGTTATTGATGGCCATAACATCGATATGGTCGGATTCCATGTAGTCCTTCATAGTCGGTTTCGTATGGTAATAAGGCATAGGAATCATGTTGATCCGGATCAACGGATGCTGCTTGTGGAATTCCTCGACCAAGTCAAAGATCCGGGCTTCCTGGATCAGGGACGGGTAGTATCCGAATTTAAGGGTAATCCCTGTAGGAGCTTTGCGGACGCGGTTGCCGACCCGCGGAATTTTCTCGATAAAGTTGTCGGAAGCGAGCAGGTCCAAGCCTTTGCGCACGGAGTTTTTGCTCAGTTGAAACCGTTCGGCAATATCGCTCTCGGAAGGCAGATAGCTTCCTTCTTCCCATATGTTTGTAATGATCTCATTTCGCAACGTGATCATCATTTCCTCATAGCGGCTCCTGAACGTAGAACGCTTCGGCTTTGAATTCATCTCCAAGCACCCCGATTGCATAGTGATCCAACAACAGCTAATTATATCATAAAGTCAGGAGTCCCCATATTGATCCAGAACTGTTAAGGAAGTTGCAAGGCGTTTCAATTGCCGTTGACAGTTTCTTTTAACTGTGATTATAATCTGTTATGAACCAGATAAGCAACATGTAATTCTCGAATGTTTAAGTTGTGATCAAGAAATTAGCAGAAAACCATTCGAAGTAAGGAGGATTGAGTACGTAAGGATTGTTTGAATTGTTTTTAATTTACTTATCTGAATCATATATAAATCTATAATTATATATGGTGTTAATGATATGTGGTAGATACAGTAAGAATTTTTGGAGGTGGTATACAGTTTATACAGAAAAGATAAGCGCGGTTATAACCGCAGCGATAGGTGCACGGCGCACAAGCCGGGCAGTCTCGGTATGTAAATGAATAGCTGCAGAAAGGAGCATTACGGAATGAACGTTAAACGTTTGTTTGTGTCCCTGCTTATTTGGAGTCTTCTCTTATGCACTCCTATGTATGCGTTTGCACAAAGCGCTTCCGATCCGGCATCGGCTGTAATCCGCCTGGAGGCTGATGGGACCTCGATAACGGAGGGAGACCGGGTTACGGTTCGTATCGTCGCCCGCAATGCGGTTGATCTGTACGGAGTACAGGTTGCGGTGAGGTACGATTCGTCCAAGCTGGATGTCCATCAAGTAAGCCCGCAAGGAGGTTACAACGATTTTGGCGGCAAGCAAGTTCTTCAAACGGAAGGGAAGATTATGCTGCCTCTGCTGCGCGAAGGCGCTTCCTCCCCCGATTCGGCAGCATCTTCCCTAACGATCGCAGTGCTGGATTTCACTGCTCGTAATGCCGGTACGGCGGAGCTGTCCATCGATACCGTCAAAGCCGTCACAAGCGAGAGTTACATACATGCAAGCGGATACAAAGATCTGAAGGAGCTCGCGGTCGTTCCCGGAGGGAAATGGACGCTGCATATCGGAAGCTCCTCATCGTCTTCTGAAGATACTGCAGCGCCTCCCGCGGCGTCCGTTCCGCCGTTCCGGCCGGATGTCCGGCAAAGCCTGCAGGACTTGGAGAAAAAGCTGGACGCGGGCAATCCCGAGCAAGCTCTGGCCCAATTGTCGGCGTTGTTCTCTGGCGGCGCAGGTTCGTATTCGCCTGCGGAGGTGAAGCAGCTGGAGAAGCTGGCAGGCCAGCTGCAACAGCAGCTGCGAACTAGCGTGAAGACAACTGCAGATCCGTCGACCCAATCGATGATGCTTGATAACGATTCTTTAGCGAAAGCTGTACGGGCTTTGCAGCAGCTTTCCGAGCTGGCGGCAAGCAACAATTTGGACTTGCCGACGGAGGCGAGTCTTCCGATCCGGCTTGCCGATGGCAGCTCTCCGGGGCTGCTTGTGTCCCCCGAGCAAGCCAAGCAGCTGAAAGGCGGCCAAGTATCGCTGCTGCTGGAGAACGGGCGGGGGGCGGCCTTTATATCGTATCAGGCTCTGGCTGATGACAAAGGAACGCTTCTCCAGTTCCGCGAAGCCGGTGAGCAAGCCGGTCGGCAGGCCGATGCGCAATTAAACTTCGTTTCCGGACTGAACGTGCAAATCTCGACGATCGAAGACGGGAAACCGGTTGCTGTTACGCGTACGGCCGGGCAGCTGCGTCTGACGCTGAATTACGACGAGTCCAGCCCGCAAGCGCATAAGCTGGGCGTATATGTATGGAACGAAGCGGCCTCCTCATGGGAATATGTGCGGAAGGCTAAGCCGAACGACGGCAAGTTTGAGGTTGCGGTCGATCAGCCGGGCGTCTATGCCCTTATGGAGTTTGAGGCGGATTACAAGGATATCGGGAACGTGTATAACGAAGCAAGGCATGCCATCGAGGCGCTCGCGGCCAAACACTATATGTTCGGAACCGGGGAAGCGGAGTTCGCTCCTTCCAGAGAGATGACGAGAGCCGAGTTTGTCGCTTTGCTGGTACGGATTTTAGATTTGGATTCGGCTGCCCCGCATGCAGGCTCCTTTAGCGACGTTGCGGCTGACGCTTGGTACGCGGGCGTAATCCATGCCGCCCGACAAGCCGGAATCGTGCATGGCGACGGTGTGAACTTCGATCCGGACGGCAAGCTGACGCGCGAACAGATGGCGGTACTGCTGGTCAACTCCGGACTGGTGGTAGCAGTCGGCGCGGCAACGGACACATTTGCCGATGACGAATCGATCAGCGATTGGGCGAAAGAGGCGGTGTATGCGGCAAGGGCGAGCGGCCTGATTCAGGGCGTCGGCGACAACACCCTTTCTCCGAAAGCAAGCGCGAACCGCGCGGACGTTGCCGTACTTTTGCTGCGGTTGATTGAACAACGATAAGGAGTGAGTCTATTGAGCACATTGCGAAAAAGGATATCGGTCCTTGCGGTTATGGCTCTGTTGGCGGCTGTATTCGCAGGCTTGCCTCTCCCCGGGATCGTCGCGGCGGACCCGTCTCAACCGGGCATAGTCGCGATGGTGAATCCCGGCTTCGAGGACGAGGTCGGACAGGACGGCAAAATTCCCGGCTGGAATGCGAATTACACCGTTAAAGACGATGTGTACGGCAAAGTTACGCACAGCGTCTACGGTACGGTCTCCAAAAGCGGCGGCAAAAGCTTGAACCTGTTCGACAATTCGAATAAGCATACGGTTGAGCTTGTGAGCGATAAATACCCGGTGATCCCGGGCAACGAATATACGCTCAGCGCATGGATCAATCCGAACGAACCGCAAGGGAGGAAGGACGGCTCCATAGGCGGCACGATTCAGCTTCGCTTCTACGATGCGAACAACAACGAGCTGACCGGAAACCGGGTTGCGAACAACTATAACAGTCCAAGCGGAATCGGTAAATTTACGCAAATTTCGGTCAAGAGCAACGTGGTGCCGGCTGAAGCGAAATATGTGTCCGTCGCAGTCCTGATTACGGCCTATTGGACCGGCAATACGTATTTCGACGATTTCGAGCTGAAATATACAACCACGACGCCGACGCTGCCGCCGGAGGATTTGTCGGAGAAGGTGATTTCCTCCAATGGTCTGAAAGAGGTTGTGAGCATTCCGGTTCCGAACGCCGGATTCGAGAGAGGGATGACCGGCAGCGGAGCTGTCGACGGATGGAGAAACTGGGCCGCGCCGAGTGAAACCGTCAAGTTCGAGCTGTCTTCTGCCGTGAAGTATTCGGGCAGCGCAAGTCTCAAGCTTACGGACACGCAAAACAATAACGGCGTCACGATGGAAAGCCAGCCGCTCCCGGTGAAACCAGGCGTGGAATATACGGCTTCTGTGAGGATGTACGTGGAAAGTACCCCGGCGCCGACGGGCGGCGCGACGTTCCTGCTGCGCTTTTTCGACGATAAGGACAAACAGACGGGACCGGATACTTTGCAGCATCTGAAATCGCCTTTGAACGAATGGTTCAAAGTGGAGCTGAAAGGAGTTGCTCCGGCGAGCGCCAAGCACGCCAAACTATTCGCCCTTGTTAACAACGCCTATATGGCCGTTGCTTATTACGACGATATGATGTTTACGTACGAGCGGGATCTGATGCAGCTGGATATAACGCCAGCCGAATACGCCGTCAAAGACCGGACCTTCACGGTACGGCTCGGCTCCAAGTACGCCGAGTCGCTGACAGCGGCCGAGCTGAACGTGGCCTTTGACGACACGAAGCTCCAGGTTGTGGAAGCGGGGGTTCATCCTGATTTTGGAACAAGCGGCAATACGACGCTGACGTGGGAAGTGGATGGAGACCTGCTCACTGTCCGCGCTTCCAGAACGGATAACGGCGTCGTTAACGGACATGCCGGTCTGGTGACGGTTACCTTCAAGGCGTTAAGCGGGCAAGGCAATACGGTGCTTTCCCTGAAAGCGAACTCCGTATTGAAATCGCTCAAGGGCGGAACGGTGGAGGACAAGACGTTCCCCGGCGACGTAAAAGCAAGAACGACGCTGCTCCCTCATCTTGAAGATGTGAACCATGACGGCGTTGTCAATCTGGTCGATCTTCTGCTGGCGGCAAAAAGTGTGAACGCAGGCTTGGACGGCATGACAAAATATTACGATCTGAACGGCGACGGGAAGATTGATACGGCCGATATCGACATTCTCGCCAAAGCGCTGGCCGCGAACTAGCGCCGGATGAAGGGTGGGCATGAAGATGACATTTTCAACGGGAGGTTTAAGATGCGGAACATACGAAATAAATGGATCTCGATTGCCGTGTTTTGCTGCTTGCTCGTCTCTGCCGTTTTCCCGGCCGTACCGGCGGGAGCAAGCCCGGGCGGTGATTCGGAGGTGACGTTCAAAGGGAGAATCTTCGGAGAGCCGGAGAAAATCGCCACACCGATTACGAAGGCGGGTTTATCGGGGGCGGTCGTCGGCGTGGAGGACGGCCAGCCGGTATTCTACACGACGGTGAACGCCGAACTCGCTTCGTTCCAGATCGTCGACATCAAGACGAATACGCTGCTTCGCAGTTTCCCGATGCCGGGCGTTCAGCAGGCTTGGGCACATGTGATCGCTCCTGACGGAACGGTGTATATCGGCGGAATCCGGACGTCGGGACAGACGAGAGGGATCTTGTGGACATATTCTCCGGTAACCAAGGAGATCGTGGAGCTTGGCGAGCCGATCCCGGGCGAGAAATCGATCTGGTCGTTGACGGTCGACGACAAGGGCAACGTCTACGGAGGCACGTTTCAGAGCGGCCGGGTGTTCAAATACGATCCCGTCGCCAAGACGTTTACCGACTACGGAACGATGACGGCCGGACAGGAATACGTCCGCTCGCTTGCCTACCATGACGGGTATATTTATGCCGGAGTCGGCACCGTCGGCGATGTCGTGAAGCTGGGCGTCACGGAGGCTACTCAAGGCTACAAGGCGAGCATTGCCGCCGATGTGCCCGGGCTGCTCGGCGTTACCGCGGCGCAAGTGCCTTTCGCTTACGATATGGCGGTGGCCGGGGATCTGCTGCTGGTGAAGTTTCAAGGCGATCTGTACAAGATGCTGATCTATGATCTGAGAAATGAAGCGTGGCTTCCGCATGTAATCGATAAAGACACGGCAAACGGCGGAACAGGCGTCGGCGTATTCAACTTCGCCCAATTGGCCGCCATCCGGGATAACAAGCTGTACATTCCGGCCAACGGTTACTTGACCGAGCTCGATCTGACGACTTTCCAGACGACCCCGCTTATCAAATACGGGACTTCGCTGAGAGGGGCGGCCTGGGTCCAATTCGACCAGTTGCCCGGGTATCCGGGACAGTCGCTCGTCTCGATGAAAGGCAACGGCGAGATTGCGGTCTTTAACGTAGACGCCAAGACGGTATACAGCATGCCTTCTGCACTGGTCGGCGCTCCGAACCCAATTCATAATATCGAGGTCGGGCCGGACGGCAATTTGTATATGTCGGCTTATCCGGCGGGGGTAGGCGCCGTCTATGATCCGCGTACGGGCACAACCAAAAATTTAATAATGGAGCAAGCCGAAGGCATGGTGGCCTACGGCACGGATATGTACCTGGGACTTTACCCGGGCGGTCATGTATACAAGATCGATACGACCCGCAGCACTCCGGTCGCTTCGGAGGTATTCACCATCGGCGAGGCCCAGGACCGCCCCTATATCATGAAAACGATGGGCGATAAAATTATGACCGGCACGATTCCGGGTTATGGCGAGCTTGGCGGCGCGCTGACGATCTTCGATCCGGCTTCGGGTCAGGTTAAGGTGCACCGCAATATCGTCCAAAACCAAAGTATCGTCGGTCTTGCTTACAAAGACGGCTACATTTACGGCTCCACTACGATACATGGAGGTCTCGGCACGACCGCTACCGAACGCTCGGCGAAAATGTTCGTATGGGACGTCGCGAACGAGCGTAAAGTAACCGAATTCACCCTGGATATTCCGGGGCTTAGCAATCCGCCGATGATCAGCGGCTTGTCCGTAGGCCCGGACGGCAACATTTGGGGCGGGGTGAACGGCATTTTGTTCAAGATGGACCCGGAATCGTATGACATTTTGAATTATAAAAATATGTATCCCGATATCGCGAACTACGGCATGTGGCGCCCTTATCATCCTTACTGGGGCAAGGACGGCCTGCTGTACATGGACTTGGCGGACCGCATTACCGTGATTGACCCGAAGACGCTGGACTTTGTACGCCTGTTCCCTCAGAGTATGGAGGTCAAATTTATGGCGCTTGCCGCGGATGCGGACGGCCGGGAACAGATTTATTTCGCCGATGCTACGGATATGGGCAGCCTGCAGCGCATTCAAGTATCCGATGTGCAGTATGAGCATGCGGGCAAGCTGAAGTGGAACGGGGCCGTGTCCGCACAGCAAAACGAGACGGTTACAGTCCGTTTGGAGCTGGATCAAGCGAATGAACTGTACGGCTTCAAAGCCAAGCTTGCGATCGATCCCGACCAGTGGACGGTCAAAAGCATTACGGGCTCGGACAGCTGGATAACGGATGGATACTTGACCTGGTCGGCAAGCGGCAGCAACGTTACCATCGTCGGGACGCAATTGGGCAGCCAAGGTGTTAGCGGCAGCAAGGCTGTGGCGGAGATCAGGTTAACGGCCAAGAAAAATCACGTGAACACGAAGCTGCTCCTGCTCGGCGAGTCGGAAACGATCCGCATCGACGGCGATGTGACCGGGGTGACGTTTCGTCAGGGCACAGACACCGCATGGCCGATCCGAATCGGGGACGTTTACGAAGAGGATATGAATCAGGACGGGACCGTCGATACGGCTGACTTGATCGAGCTTGCCCGGCAGATCGGGGCCGGAATCAACGATACCAATCGTCATATGGATCTCAACCGTGACAACAAGATTGATATAACCGATCTCGGTCTGGTTGGATTGAAAGTGTATAGATCTTCGTGAGCATCGCAGGGGAAGATGAAGATTGCTGAGCCAGTCTCCCTAATCCCTGCAAATTTAGACACCCTGCGAGGTGTCTTTTTGTTTGGATGTAAATTTGAATAAGTAGCTTAAGAGTTGCAATCGGAGATGATATACTGAATATAGGATGTAATACGGAGGTGTTTACAATGCGATGGGAAGAGGTTCAGGAGCGTTTTCCTAATGAGTGGGTCGTTCTTGAGGCAACCAAGGCTTACTCAAAGGAGGGGCAACGATTTATTGAAGAGATGGCTGTCATTGATTCTTTCGACGATTCTGTGAAAGCCTTAAAAAGATACAGTGAGTTGCATAAAAAGGATCCTCATCGGGAGTATTGTTTTTTTCATACATCCCGTTCTGAAGTGGTAGCAAATGAACGCTACGTAGGTGTCAGGGGGCCGAGATGAATATAATAGAATGTTATGGACTTCCTTTTGTAAGTATTGTTATAGAATTTAGGGGGAAGATGCTGAGTCTGGAGAAGGTCCTGATTGACACCGGGTCTGCAAGCACACTTTTAAATGCGGATATCGTTGGAAAGATAGATATGATTCCTGAAAAAGATGATGTAGTTGATACAATTAGAGGCGTGGGTGGTGTTGAGTATGTGTACACCAAGTCCGTTGATGCCGTTATAATCGGAGAAGCTATAGTTAAAAACTTTCAAGTTGAAATTGGTAGTATGGATTATGGCATGGACATTCACGGAATAATAGGCTTCAACTTCTTGAAGCGAGTCGGTGCTCAGATCGATACCGCGGCATTGAAAATAAAAGTGCGCTAGTCAACAGACATCGGAGTGACGTTCGGTGTCATAACTTTTAAAGTTAAAATGGTTAAAATAGCGATGTTATGGGATCAGAGAAATATAGTACGTCTAGTAGGTGGTGATATCTACGACGCCAAAGCTTCATTTGTAATCTTCTCGATATCGATCGGCGATCGGGAACCCTCTCTAACCATGTCGGGCAAAATATGCTGCAGAAAATAGTCCACGCAATGGAGCTTGATTCCTTTAATTTTAATTAGAGCACTGCGATACATCACAATAAACTCTTTCTCCGTATTGCCCCGCTGCATCTCGGCAAACGCTTCATAGATCTGATCCATCTTATCCGCCACTTCCAGAATCTGCCCCTCCACCGAATCGTCCTTGCCTTCGCGCAGCTGTCTGCGGAAGATCGGCTTGAACTCCTCCGGAATATGCTCATTGATGAAATGGGCGACCATGCCTTCCTCGACCTGCTGCAGCATGGCCCGAAGCTCCAGCGAATAATGCTTTACAGGCGTTTTGATGTCGCCGATAAAAATTTCGCCGTAGTCGTGGCTGCTCGTGACTTCATAGAGCTTTTTCCAATCCACCGTGACGCCGTTGCTTTCTTCGATATCCGCGAGCGTTTTGGCGTATTGAACGACTTTCCAGGAGTGGGCCGATACGCTATGCTCCTGAAACTTGAACTTGCCTGGGCAGCGAATAATCCGTTCCAGATCGGTTAACGATTGAAAATACGTATGAATGCCCATAGGTCTGAATTCCTTTCTTCGATGAGAGTATATAACTCGGCTGCTTAGCTTCACTATAACCCCTGATTGTTAAGGGAGAATAAACTCGAACGAAATCTAGTCGAGAATGCTTCCTCCCATAATAAACCGGTTGTTCAGCTGCCTCCAGGTCAACGGTCCGATATGGACGCCTCCGCTGTTTTTAGAAGGGGAGTGGATGATCTTCCCGTTCCCCATATAGATGCCTACGTGAGTAACGATCCGATCTGCCGGTTTCAAATTTTTGTAGTCGGCCGCCTTGTTCCCTCTGAAGCTGGAAAAAAACATCAAATCGCCGCGTTTGGCCTCCTTTAAGGAGGTGTACGTTTTTTTGGAGAAGGCGTTCACATAAGCCGCTTGACTTCTCGAATCCCACGGCAAGTCCATTCCGAGCGAAGTCAGGAACACCCAACGCGTAAAATCGGAACAGTCGAACGTGGAAGGCTCGGTCCGGTCAGAACCGTACAAGTAAGGAGTACCGATATAAGACTCGGCGATTGCAAGGAGCTGTTCCACATGGTTCCCGGGGCCCGGGGGCGTAGATGGTTTGGGATGCTGCCGGATAAGCGGAAATCCATTCGGGTCCACCAGCGTTTTCCGGTTCGGATCTGCGATGGCGAGACTCCGTATACGATGCTCTTTGAACTGCTGCTCGACACCCAGATCGCCGAAGTACAAATCGGGATCGTCCGCTTGCTCCCCCGAACGAATGATCGGAGCAGGTTCGGTAACGGATCGGGGGCGCACCTCCCGATTGGCCGAGCAAGCGGACAAGAGTACCAAGCTGCACCCTAGTCCGATTGCCAGCGTCTGAACCGATAGCTTTTTTTTCATCCTCATCCCTCCTGGACGCCATATGGATTTAGAATGTCAATTTTGGCTTTTTTTGATTCAAGCGAATCGTAGAAGGGGAAGTGTAGCTTGAAGGCCGATCTGCTAAAATGAAAAAAAAAATCGATGAGAGGGCGATTCCTTATGCGCATGCAACTGATGGACGAGCTAATCGATGCTTACTTGGATAGTGATCTCGAACATCCGTATTATTTGGATTTGCAGACCGGAGAAGTCATCCTGGACCTGGATGAAAAGGATACAGGGGAACCGGGGATTGATTGGGATGACGAAGCAAGCGAAGGAAGGTATGTGAATATTCCGAAAATCGGTTCGAGAGAAGCGTATGCGGTGATGACCAGGTTTGCGCAGACTACGGAATCGGACCCGGACAACCTGCTGCTCGCCGCCCTTGACCGGAACAGGCCTTTCCGGGGATTCAAGGATACGCTGTACGATTTGAATCTGTGGGACCCGTGGAATCAATTCGAGCAGAAACAGGCGGAGGAAGTCATCCGGGAGTGGTTAGCAGAAGAGGGCTTGGACTATGAAGAATTGAATTCAAAGTATAAAGAGGAGCTGACTGAAATGGAGGCGTCACGGCTTGAATCTGAACAATCTGGACAGATGGATTGACCCCGTTATTTTGGCCCGAGGGCAAGCTTATGCAGACGAAGGTTCCGTACTTTCGATAGAGGAACAAGAGGACGGCACTTTTGATGCGGAGGTGGAAGGAAGCGAGCTCTACGAAGTTTATGTGGAACTGGACGAGTCGGGGAATGTGGTTTCCGCTGAATGCGATTGCCCTTATGATTACGGACCTGTCTGCAAGCACCAGGCCGCGGCTCTGATCGAGCTGCGGGACCAGTTGGCCGAGCAGCCGGAGCGAGCCGATCAGCGGACAGCAAAGGAAAGCTTAGAGCAGCTGTTGGAAGCGGAAAGCAAAGAAAGCCTGGTTCGATTGCTGTTGTCTCTTGCAGCCGATTCCAAAGTGGTGAAGCAACGTATTAACCTCCACGTTGCCAAGGCGGGAGGGGCTGCGGAATTGGATAACTGCCGAAAGATGATCCGCTTGACGATCGATGCCAATGCGGACCGTCATGGCTTCATCGATTGGAGAAGTGTTGACGGCGCGGTTGAAGGGGCGGAAAAGGTAGCCGAAAGGGCGTTTGAGGCGGCGGAGCGCGAAGAATGGGTTCGGGCGGTTGAGCTTCACCTGTGTGTGGTGGAGGGAATGGTTGAACTGAACGAACGTTCGGACGATTCCTCCGGTACGATCGGGGCTGTCATTGCTCAAAGTCTGGAAGGGATTTACGAGATAACGTCACAGTCCGATCCACTCTCGCCGGAAGACAAGACACGGCTGTTTCATACGCTGCTGAATGAATCAGAGTCGGCGTTATGACGGTTGGTCGGATGAGCAGTTGGAGTTAATCGAAGCGGCTTCCCGCTTGGCTGTGAACGCAGAGCTTCGGCAAAAATGGGAGCAACGCGCTTCCGACCTCGTGTCGAGGCAAACCGGGAGGGAGAGCGGCTATGTTGCCGAGCGAATAGCCATGATCCGTTATCGGCTGATCCAAAGCTATGAAGGGGATGAGCAGGCGGCGCAATATGGGAAAAGCCAGCTGCACCTCTCAAACTAGTGGCGGAATTGAGGCTGTCGATTCAATGTGGACAACCAAGTGGAAAGGGAAAAGATTACCTTCTGGCGAGTTTTGTCTGGAATCCCCTACCTTACAATCCTTATGAAATCAAGGGATTCCGGACAACCTGTATGAGCAGAAGAAGGTAACTTTTCACTTGGAACGGCCTGCTATCACTTCTACACAATGAATCGACAGCCTCGAATTATTCCATAGTTACATTGTTGCGTTGGCGGAGCAATCGACTAATAGAAAAGAGTATACAAATGTGTGCCGGGTCATCCGCATGCTTCACCAAGCAGCCGGCAGTGAAGCGGCACAAAACATGACGAAGCTGCTGCTGGAGACCTATCCCGGAAGAACGGCTTTTGCGGGATGAGTTGTTAAGCCTGATCAAGCCGTAATCGAGTAAGGTTACACAAAGAGCACCTGCGGAAGGTGCTCTTTGTTCGTTCCAACGCAGATCAAGGGCACAGCAGTCCGGTTTATTTCACGGCCCCTTTTTTCGCCTTGGAGCAGGTCAGGCAGTAATGTCTCCCGTAAGCTTTGCCGTAGGCTACGATCTTATTGATGGTATGCCGCTGCTTAAGTTTGGTGAACGGGCAGGGGTCGGGCCGGGTATTCACCTCCAAGATCCACGGAGTGAGGCTGCGATCGATGGCGATATCGAGTCCAAGCTCGTTCATGGCCGGATAGGTGCGGCTGAACTGGGCGGCGGTCAAACGGGCGATCCGGTTCATCTTGCGCAGCAGTCCCGCGGTTTTTCCGTCTCTTGCATGCGGCTTAAGCAGATCGGCTGCCGGATAAATCGTGCTCCCCTGGCTCCCGTTCGTAACTACCTTCCGGGGATGCGCGACGCGTCCGACCGTTCCGGTAGGCTCCCATTTACGGGACGGATTCCTTTGAATCATGACCCGGAAATCGAACGGGCATTTCTTATAGGTCAGCATATGAATCCCCTGTTGGATCAAATAACGCTTGCCCCCAATGCGCTTCGAGACGGACCGGAAAAGCTCCTCATAGGTCGGAAACGTAAAAAGCTGGACGCCGCTTTGATACCGGTACGAAGATCTGCGTTTCTCTACCCGCATGACCCCGATACCGAGCGAACCGCGATCCGGCTTTACGTATACCATACGATAACGCTTCAGCATACGAAGCAGACCGCTTCGTGTGAACGGGCAGGTGGCGGGAATATGTTTGGCAAGCTCCGGGTGACGAAGCAGCAGGTTTGTTTTCAGCAGCTTGCTTGTAACGATACTTTGGAAATGTTTCATACGCGGTTTCCTCCTTTCAAGCAGATTCAGGCGGAAAGCTTGGTTCCGGATTCTCTACAGCATACGGGGCTGCACGGTATAGGTGATAACCGGATTCGCCGGGAGCTATTCCTTTTTTGGATTGGAACGAACGTGTATGGGCGGCCGGCATATGTTATAGGAACCGGGGGAACGGGGATGCGATGCCCGCCCGGTCAAGCAGCGGAGGAGGGGAAGGCGCATGGAGCGGCTCACAAGCCGTCAGGCGATCGAGAAGATGGCGCTGCGTTTTGCCTGGTACTTGCCTTTGCTCGGCTCCCGGCAGGTGGAGGAGGCGAAGGATCGGGACTGGGAAAGCCTGCCCTTGATAACGGCTTCTGTGCTGGAAACCCATTACTATTCGGACCGCAATCCTCTGGCCGGGCGTGACGGCGTACATGGTTATCAGACATCCGGCACCAGCTCCGGCCGGCGCAAATCGATCTATTACTCCGAGCCGGACGAGGAGCACTATATCCGCATCAAGCTGGACGTGTTCCGGACGATTCTGGGTTCGTCCCGTTACCGGACGGCTGTGGCCGATATGGGGACGGGGCATGCCGAGGCGACAGCGGTAGAAGTGTTCCGTCGTCTGGGGATGGAAGTGGAATCGGTGTCATTTCGGCTGCCGGTCGAGCGGCATATCGAGATGTTATCGGACTTCAAGCCGGAAGTGCTGTATACGATGCCGTCGATTTTGGAACGTATTCTCCATGCTTCCGAAAATCCGGCGTCTTATGGGATTCGCCATGTGATTCTGGTCGGGGAGATTGCTGCCCCGGCGTGGATCGAGCGGACGGCCGACCGGCTGGGGATCGGCAAGGCGTGTATAACCGATACGTATGGCTCTATTGAAATCGGTACGATCGCTTACTTCTCCCATCAACACGGACGGTATTTGCTGGCGGAAGGACTCGTGGCGGAGGGGAAGCGTCCGGAAGAGATCGGAGCGGATCTGGAGCCGCTGGCGGACGACGAGGAGCGGGTGCTCGTGCTGACCTCCACGGTTAGAGAGGCTTTTCCCGCCGTGCGTTATGTTACTTACGATGTCGTACGCGACCTGCGTCCGATTTGGGCGGAAGGCTCTTGGCGGCAAAGCTTCCGAAGTATCGTGAAAAGGATCGGCCCGGACCTGAAGCACGGTGAGAAAATCAGCATTTACGATATAGAAAGCGTCGTATTCCGGCATTTGGAGCAAGCGAGCGTTCGGGTGAAGGTAGCGGGCAACGCTCTGATCGTATATATTCACGGGCCGCAACCGGCGGCGGAGCAATTGGAACAGATCCGGCATGACCTGGAGCATCGGATTCCGGAGATCGGGACGATGATCAGCTCCGGCCTCCTGGATCGGATTCAGGTGCTTGGCGGCGCTTTTGAAGACGAGACATACCGCGGCACCGTCAAAAACAAAAAAATCGTTTACGAGTGAAGAAGGGATGCAAGTGGAACTTCAGGGTGGGATAGCCGATGCGGTTGGCGGTACACCGTTAGTCCGGTTCAAACGTTTATTCGCCGATGTGCCGCTCCAGGTGTACGGAAAGCTGGAGTGGATGAACCCCGGAGGCAGCTCCAAAGACAGGCCGGCGCTGCACATGCTTCGGGAGGCGATTCGCCGCGGAGACGTGACCGGCGATACGGTTGTCGTAGAATCAAGCTCGGGAAATCTGGCGATAAGCCTTGCGCAATTGTGCGGTTATTTGGGGCTGCGGTTCATTTGCGTCATCGATCCCCGCACGACCGAGCAGCATAAGCGGATCATCCGTTGTTTTGGCGGGGAGATCGATCTGGTCGACAAGCCGGATGAGGAGACGGGCGAATATTTGCCGGCGCGTATCCGGAGAGTCGGCGAACTGCTCCGGCAGCTGCCTCATGCTTATTGGACGAACCAGTACGGGAACCCGGATAACTATGCGGCCCATCAGGAAACGACGATGAAGGAAATCGGGGAACGGCTCGGCGAGGTCGATTATTTATTTTGCGGGGTCAGCTCCTGCGGAACGATACGGGGATGCCGGGAGTATGTCCGCAGCCGGGGCTGGGCTACGAAGATTATAGCGGTCGACGCTGCCGGGAGCGTAATTTTTGGCGGGGAGAAAGGCAGCCGGAGATTGCCGGGGCTGGGAGCGGGGGTGACGCCTCATCTTTACCGGCCGGATGTAGCCGACCATGTCCAATATGTATCGGATATCGATTGTATTCAAGGCTGCCGGGATTTGGTCCGGTACGAGTCGATTTTGGCGGGAGCTTCGTCCGGGGGCGTCATTACGGCCATCCGTCAAATGGCCGGCTGCATACCCGAAGGGGCCGTCTGTGCGGCTATATTGCCGGACCGGGGAGAGCGGTACTTGGACACCGTGTACGATGACGAATGGGTGCGGAGGGAGCTTTCATACGATCCGGTACGTGTATCGCAGGGAGGCTAGCGCATGATTTATTTACATGACGGTCATATCCGCGAGATCGGGATCGACTGGGGGAAGCTGACGGAGATCGTGGAAGAGATAATCCGGTTAAAGGACGCCGGGGATTGCGTTCATCCGCTCAAGCCGTACTTGCGTTTCCGGGAGCCGCAAAATCGGATCATCGCGATGCCGGCTTTCGTCGGCGGAAGTGTCTCTATGGCGGGGATTAAATGGATCGCCAGCTTTCCGGACAATCACCGTCTCGGACTGCCCAGAGCGCATAATACGATTATTTTGAATGATGCGGCAACCGGCGAGCCCGTCGCTTTTCTGCACAGCGGATTGCTGAATGGGTTGAGGACGGCGGCAGTCAGCGGGCTTATGCTTAGAGCGTACATCGCGGCGAGACATCCGGCTAAGCTGAGGGTCGGAATTGTCGGATGGGGGCGGATCGGGCGTCTTCACTTGGACATGTGCGCTTCTTTATTAGGGGATCGGCTGGAGCGGGTAACCTTGTACGATCTGAAAGGAATCGACCGGGCAACCGTACCCGAGGCGGTTCGCGGTATAACCGACATAGCGGACGATTGGCGCCCGGTGTATCGCGGATCCGATGTTTTTGCTACATGTACGGTATCCGCCCAACGGTATATCGACGAGGCGCCGCCGGAAGGGACGCTGCTGCTGAACATCTCTCTTCGGGACTATAAGCCGGAAAGCGTAACCCATGCGAAGGGAATTGTAGTGGACGACTGGCGGGAAGTATGCCGGGAGAACACCGACGTGGAGCAGCTGTTTCTCTATCGCGGCTTGCAGGAAACGGACGTCCTTACGTTCGCGGACGTTGTCTGCAGGGAAGGGCTGGACTCGCTGGACGAAGAGGAGCCGGTGTTTTTTAACCCGATGGGGCTCGCCGTGTTCGATATCGGGATCGCCGTTTATTACGTGCGGGAGGCGCTGCGGCTGGGGAAAGGAATCAGGTTGCCGAACGGGTAGTCGAAGATCGTGGTCGTCCGGAATCCAGGTTGCTTCGCAAAACGGTATTTCCCCGATCCGACATAATAGGGAACGAACGTACCAAGGGCATTCCGCTTTTCGTAGCGGAATGCCTTTTGCTGTTCTTCATACCGCGTATTTTTGAAACCGGTTACAAAAAATCGCCGCTTGATCGGCTTTCGGTCACGGCGTAAGCCGTTGTATATACTCTTTCGGAGAGCAGCGGTTATAACGTTTGAACAGCTCGTAGAAATGCGTCATGTTGCTGATGCCGACTTTCTCGGCGATTTCCGTTATATTAACGCTTTCGGTCAATAGCAGTCTTTCCGCTTTTCTGACTCTTTGCATGTTGACGTATTCGACAAACGATACGCCGATGATCTTCTTGAAATATTTGGAGAAATAATGATAACTCATGTTCGTCATTTTGCTGATCGTCTCCATCTCGATTTTGCCGGATAAGTGCTTGTCGACATAATCAAAGACCGGGTGCAGATTATAGGCGGACGGGGGCTCGTTCCAATTTTCCATGTCATTTTGCTCGCTTCGGACAATGGTAAGCAGCAGCCGCTTCACATGAAGGTCGATTGCGATCTCGTATCCTCTGCGTCTGCTCTCCATTTCCCGGTGAATGCACGTAATGGCATCGCCTATATCCGACTTCAACTGGGGATCGGTCTGAAACCAATCATTGTATCGGCTGAGCGGACCGTCGATTTCATAAAATGTCCGGTAATACAGCATGACGGAGGGATCGGAATAAGCGTGCATATCGAAATGCAAAATGAGGTACACGACTTTCTCCGACAGCACCGACCAGGTGACATGCGGCTGGGAGGCGCCGATCAGCAGGACGTCTCCGGGCTCCAGGGTGAATACGCGCTCCTGTACGCGAATTTGAAGCACGCCCTCCTGAATGTACAAAAATTCGAGCTCCCGGTGGTAGTGCCACTTCCTTTGCAACGGCTCCCTGATTTTCATATGCTGTAAAGTTTTGATCCGCAGCATGTTGTCCTGATAGTAGATCGGCTCATCGTACATATTCATCGCACGCCCCTTGCTGAACAAAATTCGTTATAAATCGGATAAATGGGGACATACAGCTACTATTTTGGGGCTCTTATAATTAGGTATACGGTCATTATAAGGCAGGCGGAGAAGCCGCGGCAACCTAATATGACCGCATCAGGCAAGCCAATTCCATAAGGAGGGGTTCATCTATGAAAAAGAAAGGGATACGCAGAAGGAGCATCGTCGCTCCGTTGATGCTGGCGCTTGTGTTATCGGCGTGCGGGGGCGGACAACAAGCGGCGGCGCCGGAGGGAAGCGCTCCGCAAGGCAGCGCCCCGCAAGAGGGGACGCAGCTGAAAGTACCGAGCGAACCGGTACCGATTACGGTGTACAGCAACAACAAAATGACGGAGGAAGCGTTTAACAAGCAATACGGCGACGCCATTCGCAGCAAGTTCCCGAACGTCAAACTGACCTTTACGTCCGATGTTCTGAAGGATACGATCGCCGCCAAAGTGCCGATTGACATTATGTTTGGCTCGATCGGAACCTTTTTTACCCACCTCTATGATTTCGAGCTGCAGTACGATTTGAGCGAACTGGCGAAGTCGCGCGGCTACTCGTTCGATAAGCTGGAGCCGACTATGGTTGATCTTCAGCGGAAGCTGGGCGGCGGGAAATTGTACGGCTTGCCGGTATGGACGGCGACATCGGGGCTGTTCTACAACAAAGATCTGTTCGACAAGTTCGGCCAGCCGTATCCGAAGGACGGGATGACATGGGAAGAGTTGGCGAGCTTGTCCAAGGCGATGACCCGTGTCGAGGGCGGCATCCAGTATTATGGTTACGTCACCTCGCCTGGCGCCCAGATGTCGACGAACCAGTTGGGGCTTGATCCGGTCGATCCGAAGACGATGAAAGCGAATTTGACCTCCGAGCCCTGGAAGCAATTTATGCAGAATATCGTCGATCTGTATAAGGCGGCGGGCTTGACCTATACGAAGGATGAACTGGACATTGCGAAGAGCCGCAATTTCTTCGAGAAAGAATCGCGGGCGGCGATGTATACGAATTTCACGGGCGGCACTCCTCCTGAGACGATGAACTGGGATGTCGTGCAAGTGCCTTCCTTGCCGAATGCGCCGGGGGTCGGCCCGCAGCCGTACCCGAACTATTGGTATGTCGCGTCCATCAGCAAGCAGAAGGAAACGGCGTTCGATATTATCGCGTTCCTCACCTCGGAGCAGTTCCAGATTCCGCATAACCGGGCCGGGTATGCGACCGTGTTGAAGGACCCGGAAATCAAGAAGCAGTACGGACAAGATATGCCCAAGTTCCAGGGGAAAAACGTGTCGGCGATGTTTCCGAAGAAGTCTTCCGCTCCGATGAACTACACGCCTTTCGCCAATGACGCTCAGGTTGAGTTTCAGAATGCGTTCCTCAGCCACATGCTGGGAGAGAAAGATTTGAACACGGCGCTTCGCGATGCGGCGGAGCAGTTGGACAAAAAAATTCGGGAGAAGACGCAGTAAGCAGACGGACAAGCGAAGGAAAACGATACATTAGACAGAGAAGTGGAGCGGGCAACCCGGTGAAATCGTACCAGTTTGTTTATAGTGCGAGTTCAAAAAGTCCGGTTTTCAGCACCGAGAAGATGGGATGAAGCTAGGAAATGAGGAGCGGAGCGTAGTGGAGCTTTTGTGAGCACCGGAAGTTCCGGCTGAATTCCATATTCGATGTCGAGCAGGCTTCGTGATCGGCTTCGTGATCAAAAGTGGACTTTTTGAACAACCTCTTATAGGACAGGTGAACAAGCGTGCGTGGAATAATAGGGCGGGCAATGAGAAAACGGGTGGCAATCGGCCTAATCCTGCTGCTTTTTGTATCGGGACTTCCCGTCATGCCGGGCTTCGGCGTTGCAGGGACGGCTTCGGCATCGTGGGCGGACTTGCCCAATGCCGGGTTCGAAGACACGGTGGCGGGCAAGCCGCAGCACTGGACGGCTTCCGGGATCGCGGAGTCCTCTGCGGAGCAGGAGCACACCGGCTTGCGGAGCGTGAAGCTGACCGATCCGAGCAACGTCACATCGGCACGATTGCGCAGTGCGAAGCTGCCGGTGCAAGCCGGGCAGTCGTATGAAGCGTTAGTATATTCCTACAATGTACAAGGGACGTCCGCTTTGTTCGTGGAGTTTTGGGATGCCGGCGGCAATTTGCTGACAGTCCCCTACGAAAGCAATACGACGTTGAACCGTTGGAAGGAGATTAAGGTATATGGGCAAGTTCCGGAGACGGCCGTGGAAGTTAGCTTGCGGCTTTATCTTCATCAAACGAATGTCGGCTCCGCGTATTTTGACGATGCCGCCTTCCGCATCATGAATGTGTCCGATCCGCTGCAAAACGGAGACTTGGAACTGGTATCGGACGGTTTGCCGGTTCATTGGAGATTGGCGGCGGGAGAAGGGTATTCGACCAGCGAGAAAGCATATAACGGCACGAATAGCGTAAAGCTCGTCGATTCCAGCAATGCCTCGTCTGTCAGTTTGCGCAGCAACCGGATGAAGATCGTCCCCGGACAGAGATACGAAGCGAGTGTTCAATCGTTCAATGTGCAGGGCACTTCTCAGCTGTATATCGAGTTTTGGGACGCGGGGAGCACGCTGCTCGCTACGTTCCCGGCCTCGAACACGACACTGAGCCAGTGGAGCGAAATCCAGGCTAGCGGGGCGGCGCCGAACGGGGCGGTTTACGCGAGCTTGCGGCTTTATTTGCATGTGGGCAACGTGGGCACCGCTTATTTCGACGATGCGACGTTCCGCGCCGTTCCGAACGATCTGCATCGGGACTTGATGAACGGAGCGTTCGAGCTTGTGACGGGCGGCAAGCCCAATCATTGGGACGAGACGGGGGGCGGTGTCGCGGTATCGAACAGCGTCGTGCATGGCGGCGTGAACAGCGTACAACTTACGGACACCGGTTCTTCCGGTCAAGCTGCGCTGCGCAGCCATCTTGTTCCGGTCGAAGCGGGAGTGGATTATAAGGCAGGTGTATTCGCGAACGCCGCTTCGGGGACGGCCGAGCTGAGGCTCGAATTTTGGGACGCGAACATGAATGCTCTCCTTAGCTTTCCGTCGGAAAGCGCCGCGTTTCATCTATGGGAGGAACTGACTGCCGAAGGAACGGCGCCGGAGAGCGCGGCTTACGCCAGCTTGCAGCTCAGCATCGGTCGGGATCAGGCGGGCGTCGCTTCCTTCGACGATGCTTCTCTCAGGAGGAACAGCCCGGTTGCAGGCAGCAAGACAAGAGCTACCTATTATACGCCGGATAAGATTGCCGCAGCACGGAGCAACGTTCAGCAATACGCATGGGCGACCACTTTGCGCGACGACGCCGTGACGAAAGCCGACCGTTACTTGTCGGGAGGGCTTGAATTTCTGTGGAACTCCGTTCCGGCCCAGACGCTGCCTCGCAGCTACGGAGTGAATCAGCAGCTCGGCAGTCCGATTACCGGCAGAGCGATCGACCAATACGGCAATTATCCTTATACGGCCGACCCGGTTCAGCAGCCATGGAAAATCGTCGACCCGAGCAGCGGCTACACGTTCCCGACGAACGACTTCGGGGCTTATTATACCAGCGGGCTCGATGAACACGGGGTGTTTCGGCCTGAACTGGCCGATCGCGGTCTGCTGGTCAATACGCTGTATCCGGAGAAAGGGGCGGGCTGGGGCGTCGATGACGGCTTCGGCTGGGTGGACCATCAAGGCAATCGCTACACGTTTATCGCTTATTACGTGCATTGGTTTCTGTGGTACAAAACGGGAATGATTCAGGATGCGTTGACCGCATTCAAGGATGCTTACCTGTATACCGGCGATATGAAGTATGCTCGGGCCGGGACGATTATGCTGGATCGGGTTGCGGACGTGTACCCCGAGCTGGACGTATCGGTTTACAACCGGACGCTGTATCTGAATTCGCACGGCGGGACGGGCCGCGGCAAGGCGGTCGGCTCCATCTGGGAGACGGAGCTGGTCAAAGAGTTTATCGGCGCCTATGACGCCTTCTATCCGGCAGCGGGCGATCCGCAAACCGTCGCCTTTCTGGGCGCGAAATCGCAGATGTACCGGCTGACCAATCCGAAGAGCAGCGGCGGCGATATCCGGCGCAATATCGAAGACAATATTGTCAAGCAAGTGTATCCTTCCGTCAAGTCGGCGCATATTCACGGCAACGACGGGATGCATCAGAGCGCTCTGGCGATGGCTGCCGTCGTTTACGACACTTTGCCGCACACGAAAGAATGGCTCGATTTTACGTTCCGGTCGGGCGGTCTGCTGACGAATCCGTATCGGGTAACCGGCGGGAACATCTGGAACTCGCTTGTCTCGAACGTGGACCGGGATGGCAGCGGGAATGAGGCGGCTCCGGGTTACAATGCGCTGTGGTTATCCCGGCACCAGCTTACGGCAGACCTGTTGGACGGATACGATCTGTACCAGGTCGGGGATTTGTATCAAAACGTCAAGTTCCGCAAAATGTTTTCCGCGCTGTATCCGCTTACGCTGAGCGAAGCGTACACGGCCAATATCGGCGACTCGGGTTATACCGGCAACCCGGGAATTAGCGTCAAGCTGTCCGATATGGTCAAGGCGTTCGATCGGTTCGGAGACCCGGTGTTTGCCCAGATGGCTTATTTTCTGAATTACAATCGAGCCGACGGGATTCATAAGGATGTATTCTCGAATAATCCGGAGCAAGTGAGCGATCAGATCCGCAGCGTCATCGCCGAGCACGGGCCGCTTGATTTGAAGAGCAGCCATCTAAGCGGTTACGGGTTTGCCGCTTTGCGCGACGGGCAAAGCCATAACCAGCGGTTCGGCATACCGTACGAGTTTCCGTTCATGCCCGTGACGGCGGGCAATACGCCGCACAAGCTGTTTGCGGAATCGGGCACGGTCCAGTTGGAAGCGTCCGCTCCGGGAGCGACGATCACATTCGGCTTCCAGGTGCCCGCGACGGACGAATACGATATCGATCTGCTTCCGTTCAAGGTGGCAACGTACGGCATCTACCGCATCTCGATCGACGGGCAGCCGGTGAAGGAACTGGACTTCTACGGAGGCCGCACGGATGATTTCGAGACCATCGTCAGGATGACGCTGACGGCGGGGACGCATCATATTACATTTGAAAGCATCGGCAAAAACCCGGCGGCCGGCAACTACAAGATGGGCGTCCGCACGCTCAGTTTGCTTGACGAGCAAGCCCGCGCCTTGCGGGATCAGGCGAATGCGCAAGGCAATACGCTGCGCGATTTCTGGATGTACTACGGACGGACGAGTGGACACGGACACCGGGACGCGCTGAATGTGGGTGTTCATGCCTTCGGTCTCGACCTGGCTCCGGATCTGGGCTATCCCGAATTCGCCGACAACCTCGATAAGCATCGGCACCAATGGGTGAACAATACGATCAGTCACAACACCGTAGTTGTCGACAAAAGGAAGCAGGAGGCGCAGTGGGTAGCCGATCCGAAACATTTCGACGACACGGAGCGCGTCAAGCTGATTGATGTGGAAGCGCCCGACGCGTACCCTCAGACGGATCTGTACAAACGGACGACGGTTATGATTCAGGTGTACGACACAGCTTCGTATGCCGTCGACTTTTTCCGGGTGAGTGGCGGCAACGACCACCATTTCAGCTTCCATGGGGCCGAAGGGACGGTCGCTACGGAAGGGCTTGCGATGGTCGGACAGCCGACCGGAACGTATGCGGGACCGAATGTCGGCTATGGCGAACGGGTGGACGACGTCGACGGGCGCGGCTATATGGGCAGCGGATTTCATTATTTGAAAAACGTGTCCCGAGATGCAAATCCGGCAAGTTCGTTCAGTGCGGACTGGGCCGTGGAGGACACCTGGAACGTGCTGTCCGAGCCGGAAGACATTCATCTGCGTCTAACGATGCTTGGTGATCTGGACGAAGTAGCGCTGGCGGACGGAGTGCCGCCGCAAAACAAACCGGGCAATCCCGAGACGCTTCGTTACTTGATCGCCCGCCGAAGCGGGACGTATCTGGACAGTCTGTTCGCCTCCGTTATGGAGCCGTACAAGAACGAGCGATTCATTCGCTCGATCGGCAGCGCGGTTGTGCGCGAAGGGGGAGCAATTGTCGATTCGCCTGACGTGAAGGCGGTCAAGGTGGAGCTTGCGGACGGGAGAACCGACTATATCATCTATTCGTTGAATCCGGATACGGAATATACGATCGACGGCAAAATCCGCTTCAAAGGATTCCTCGGCGTGTATTCCGAGTTGGATGGCGAGCAAGTGTACGGGTACATCCACGACAGCGCCTATATGATCCCGGTGAGCGCACCGGCTGTTCCGGCTGCTGCGGCCCGGCTGGAAGGGACCGTGGTCGATTTCACGCGCGTACTGTCCGTCAGCAACCATATGGACGTTCAGATGGCGGTATACGGAGGCGGCGCGCCGGATGTGATCGGAAAATGGATATTCGTCGACAACGACGGCGTCCGAAACGCGGCGTACGAAATCAAGGATGTGACGCCGCTTGGCGGCAGCTTGTACAGACTGTCCGTGGGCGATGCGACGTTTGTCCGTTCCTACGTCAACGCGGCGGATTTCAGTCAAGGGTTCTTGTATGATATAGCCGCTGGCAGCGCGTTCCGCATCCCGCTTACGGCTCAAACTTACGCGGCAGCGCCTTTCCCTTGATACCAGGCCGTCCATAGGCATGGATTAAGTGGAGCAGCGCTTCGGCAGCAACCTCAATTCCCGATGGGAGGAAGTTGCTGCCCGAAGCGCTGTTTGGCGCTGTTTGGAGTTTTTTAGCGCGGATTCATCCGGTGCCGTCTCTCTTCTTATTGCTTCAGGGCCATTTGTATAGAACGTGCGGCTACTTCCGGATGCGATATCGGGAACTGGTGGGCATAGGGCAGCGGTGTTACCCGGAATGCATCCATGGAGCGGGGAAGCGCGTGCTCCGTATCGGTTGTTCCCCACAAAATCGCAATCTGCTTCGGATTCCAGCGTGCCGGATGGACGGTTATATGTTCAGGTCTGGACAGGCCGCTCATCACTTCGGCGGTCGTTTTCCTTACTCGTGTAGACTTACATTCATTATGCACATAAGAAAGATAGCTTTCGGGAATTTCTTCGGCGTTAGCGAAGCTTTTGGTTTGAAGCATTTTTCTCATTAATGAAGATTTGGACAGGAACTGCAAGCCGGTTTGAGTCCGGAATGAAGAACGATACCGGGAGCTTATGGACTTCAGCACAGGCTGAAGCAGCACGGCTTTTTCGATGCGGTCCGGTACGGTCTCCAGCATCTTCGCGGCCAAATATCCCCCGAACGAATGCCCCACGAGGATCACTTTCGAATCCAGGCTGCGTATCAGCTCCTCCACAGCGCGCTCGAAGCCTTGCAGACCGAAAGCCTTACGGTGGTGATAGGGAGAACGGCCGAATCCGGGAAGATCGGCGAGATAGATCGGATGCCCCAGCTGGGCCAAGGACTGCGCCATCGGCAGCAAAGCCAGCGAGGAGCTAAACGTGCCGTGAACGATCACGATCGGGATTCCGCTTCCTTCGCTTTCGATCGTGGTCAGACCGGCCCTTCTATGGAATCGGAACGGTTCGGGCAGACGGACAGCTCCATGGGACAGCCGGTAATCCAAGTCGGTGATGACAAAGGGCAAGGCCGATTCGTTTACGGACAGGTTCAGGCCGTATTTCGTCTCTACCGCCCGCTTGGAGGCTGTCGGGAATTCGGATTGCACGATGAAATCCACGGACTGTCCGGGAAGTTGCACTAGTTTGTCGGCGCCGGCGTTCAGCAGCTTCTTGATGAGGCGGGGCGGGATCGAGCCGATTGGAGCGGCTGCCCGGACCTCTCTGGCAATGAGCCGGACCAGCTCGGTGATGCCGGGGCTGTTCCGCTTGTCATCCAATAAATAATAGGTATCGCTCACCGGATTCGCTTCCTCCGCCAAGGCGGAAATAAACGCCGCGACATGATCGACGTGCACGAGCGGAAGCCAGTAGTCCGGGCCGCCCGGAGCCAGAGCCATCAGATTTCGGCGCACCGCATTCACCAGGATGCCGAGCCCGCCGGTCTGTTCGGTCATCCCCGTATAGGAGTCGCCGATCACTACGCTCGGGTTCACTACGGATAGCGGGATTCCCCAAGCATGCAGCTTCTGACGGATCAGCAGATCGGCCTCGAACTTCATTTTCTCGTAGGGAGGATCTGAGCGATCGTCGTATGGACGGGCATGGCTGTCGTTGTCGCGATCCGAGTAAGGCGACTTGAAGCCGACGACGTGGATAAAATGCCGGAGCCCGCTCGAATCGTGAACGGTTTTGGCGAGACCGGCGATTTCTTGAGCGGCGTGGACAAACAGCTGACGGGCTTCCTCCTCCTGCAGAAGAATATCCATCGGCCCGCCGGCGTGTATGATGGTGTCTACGTTGCGGAGCAGCTGCCGATCCTCCGGACCGAGGCCGAGCGAAGGTTTCGTCAGATCGCCGCGCACCGCCGTTATCGAAGACATGTCGCTGCAGCCGACCTCCTTCATCGCTTCAGCCAGTCTTGCTTCAGAACGGACCAGCACGTAGAGGCGATGTTTCGCTTTCGCCAAGGCCGCGACCACGCGCCGCCCGATAAACCCGCTGCCCCCTGTTATGAATATCGAACTCATCATTATGCACTCCTTTATAGTACTAATTAGTACTAGTTGTGGGTAAAAAAATTACTTCAGCATATAGGCCAAAGTTTGTAAAAGGTTGGGCAGGAAGGCGGAGTCTCTATGGGTATGCTGCAGAAATAACCCGCCCTCGATCGTGGAGACGATCAGCTCTGCGATCCGCGAGACAGGCAGCCCGGGCTTGAATTCTTGTCTATGGATGCCTTCCTGCAGCAGCTTCTCCAGCGTGAAGATTTGGTTTTGGAAAAAACGGGCGATCTCCTCTCTGACGAAATCCGATTCGTGCGACGTCTGGACATAAATCGTAAGGAAGGGACAGCCGCCCAGGCTGTAGGGCTGCTGCTCGGAAAGCACCTCGGCGAACCGGCCGATTCGTTC
Source organism: Paenibacillus sp. MAH-35 (assembly GCF_058135425.1). Classification (NCBI taxonomy): domain Bacteria; kingdom Bacillati; phylum Bacillota; class Bacilli; order Caryophanales; family Paenibacillaceae; genus Paenibacillus; species Paenibacillus sp. MAH-35. Next base: position 55,751 of record NZ_JBYUPU010000015.1, on the reverse strand, counting down.
CGTCACAGTCAGCTCGGTCTGGCCTGCGATTTCTTCGATGATCTGGTTGTAGGTCCCGGTCATCTGGCGGACGATGGCGGCCAGCAGCTCCTCCTTGCTTTTGAAATGGTAATAAATGTTCGTTTTGGATACTTTGCTGGCCGTGACGATTTCATCCATGCTGGTCACTTGGTAGCCTTTCTCCAGAAAAAGGACGGTTGCCGTTTGCAGGACGATATCACGGTTGGAACGTTTCGTTTGTTTGTTCATATTAGTACTATACAGTACTAAATAAATGATTGTCAAATAGCGAATTGTTTAACGGCCTAAACTGTACTAGGCGATTAATCATAAACCGGGTCAACAAATAAAGTTGTTGCGGTTGTCATGTGACAAACTCATGACACCGATCACTACTTTGGAACCAGGTTATTCTCTATAATCAATGTCAGCTAAGCGAAAGAATTGATTAAAAGCATGTTGGGGGAGATTGGAAGTTTGACCAAACCAGGCGAAGGTTTTGAGAAGACAGGTTGACGATAGTTTTCGTACATAACCAATAAGGAAAGGTCGTTTGTATCGGATGAGCACCAGTCAGTCGTTTCGTTTCGGAGCTTTTATTCACGGCAAATCATTCACCAGCTTGATCTTGACAGTCGTTTTCCTGAACGCGATTGTGATCGGACTTCAAAGCTACCCGCAAGTAAATGCGGCGTACGGGGCGTTGTTACAAAGCTTGGATCTCGTATTTTTGATGATTTTTACGGTTGAAGTCGTATTGAAGATATTCGCAGACCGGACGAACTATTTCAAGGACGGCTGGAATGTGTTCGATTTTATCGTTGTTGCGGCAAGCCTGCTCTTCATCAGTTCTCAATTTGTTAGCGTGCTTCGGATCTTAAGGGTGCTGCGGATATTGAAAACGATCTCCTCAATCCGCTCGCTGCGCCGAATTATTACCTCGCTCTTCATGGCCATTCCGACGATCGGGAGTATCGCGCTGCTTATGATCATCGTGTTTTATATATACGGTGTGATCGGGGCTACGTTTTTCGCGGAGATTTCGCCGGTTTATTTCGGAGACTTGAGCAAATCGCTCATTACGTTGTTCCAAATCGCGACGTTCGACGACTGGGCTAATATTTACCGACCGATCGCCGAGACTACGCCTTTCTCTTTAATTTATTTCGTTACGTTTATTTTCATTGCCGTATTCGTCATGCTCAACCTGGTAGTCGGGGAGATTGTAAACAATGCAGCCAATATCCAGAACGAAGTGCAGGAGATCGAAAAGGAAGTTCACGAGATCAAAGCGGACTCCTCCGAGATCGCGCTGCTTCGGGAAGAAGTGAAGGGATTGAAGCAACTGCTGCTGGAAGAACGGCAGTATCGGCAGGATCGGGCAGGATAACCGGACCGGGTCGGAGCAAAGGTCGAAGCGTCATAAGCAGAGCCGGACCTAAGACGTTATGTCGGTACGGCCAGAAAACGTCATAATACGAGCGGTTAGGCTTTGTGAACGGATGGATGAGAGAAACTTTTCGGGGAGGATGTCGGTATGAAACTGTTTCGGATACTGGCGATAGTCGCGCTTGTCCTGAGTATAACACCGGCTCTCGCTCAATCAGAGGGCACGGAAGCCAAACGATACATACAAGTCAGAGCGGCATCCTCGATGCTTGCCCTGCTCCGGACGTCGGCGGAGAGCTACATGGAGCGGCATCCGGATATCGCCATCTCCGTAACCGGCTCGCAGAGCGGGTCGTACCGGGGGATCAAGTCGATTATCGAGGGGACTTCGGACATCGGCGGTTCTTCGTCGGAGCCGGATGAAGTCCATATTCAGTTGATGGAGAAAAAAGGCGCGAAGGTCGTTGGCGATATCGTCCAGAATGACGCGGTCGTCCCGATCATCCATACCGGTAACCCGGTTACGGGCTTGACGCTGAAGCAGCTCAAGCAGATCTATACCGGAGAAATCCGCAATTGGAGCGAGGTCGGAGGGAAGGACATGCCGATCCATGTCGTCTCTCAGCTGGGGAATACGGGAGCGTACGAAACGTGGAGCAAAATCGTGCTCGAAGGAACGGCGATGGTTACAAAGAATGCCGCATTTCTGGATACGGTCAGCGCCGTCAAATCTGCGGAGACGAACGAAGGGACGATCGCGTATTCGGGTTTTACGAACATCACCGGCAATTCATCGGTCAAAAAAGTGATTGTCGACGGAATTGAGGCGAACGAGCGGACGATTCGGGATTCGACTTTTCAGATCAAGCGCTCGTTGGCTTTGTATACGCTGGAGGGGGCTCCCCAGGAAGTCAAAGATTTTGTCAAATACGTGCAGACAAAGGCTAACGAGCCGAAGCCGTAAACTACAAGGCCAAAGGATGAGAGGATCGAGATGGGACCAATCGGACGGAAAGCGGGCGTGGGGGCCGCCATGCTCTTAAGTATATCCCTGTTCACTGCGGGATGCGGACTGCTGAATACGGCCAAAGAGGACAACAGCTTGCTGATTGCCGGAACGAAACAGTTCTCCGGTTATTCGAGCTTGTTCCAAACGGAATTTACCAAATCGCACAAGCATACGATGGTTGTCATTCAGGAAGGAGATACGACCCCCGGCATCCTCGCTCTCCGTAACGGCGCGATCGATGTGGCGATCGCTTCCCGGGATCTGAACGAGAATGAAGACGATAAATGGACGCAAAGCCATCTGGCCGCCAAAGATGCGATTCATCTGATCGTTCATCCGGGCAACCCGGTCGCGGATCTGACGATTGCCCAATTGAAAAGTATACTCACCGGCAAGGCGGATAACTGGAAGCAGCTCGGGGGACCCGATATGCCGATTGCATTAATCTTTACGGGGACGGCATCGGATACGTACGGGGGACTCAGCGATCTGGTGATGGATGGCGAGGCGATGGCCGCCAAAGCGGCGACCCAGGCTACGGGCAAGGAAGTCGTGGACGCCGTTGCAGCGGACAAGCAGGCTGTCGGGATTGTCGCAACGAAGGATCTGGACATCAAGGTCAAGGCTCTGACCGTAAATAACGTCGAAGCGAACCGGACTACGATCTATTCGGGGAGATACCCGTTGACCCGGTCGATCTACTTCGTAGTCAGATCGGAGCCGTCGGAGCTGACCCGCAAGTTTGTGGACTTTGTTCTGGGCAAGGACGGACAGGCGTTGCTGCAGAAAGAAGGGGCGCTGCCTCTCCATTAGATTGTGAAAATTGACAGAATAATGAGGGAAAGCCATGGAAGCCGAACAACTTTTAAGCAGCGAAGCGATGTCCAAATTTCAACAGAAAGCCTGGTTTCGCAAAACGGTCGCCGTCGTTCTGATTGGGCTGATTCTCGCTTTAACGGGTTATTTCGTATACGGACTGATCCCGAAGCAGTACACATTAAGCATTACTGGGGGAGATATCCTCGGCAACCGGCATTTGATAGCCAAGGTGTTTAAGGATGAGGCGGCCTCATACGGAGTAAATCTGGTTATTCAGCCGACGGAAGGTTCCGTCGAGGCGATTAAGCGCGTTAGCGAGGGGAAGCTGGATATCGCCCTTGTGCAGAGCGGGCTGGAGGATAAGCTGCCGAATGTCGAGCATGTGGCCACACTGCCTGCGGAGGTTACTCATTTTCTGGTGAAGCCGGATATCCGGGAGATTGAGGATTTGAAGGGGAAAGTGATTAATACGGGCTCAAAATCGGACGGCACCCGGCTAACGACCAAGCAGGTGCTCGATTTCTCCAATCTGGAGGCCGGCGTCGATTATATCGAGACCAACTACAGCTTCGAGCAGCTGGTGAAGATGAAGGCGGACAAGCTTCCGGACGCGATCGTGAACATTTCTTACTCGCCCTCTTTTGTGGCGGATTATTTGGTGAAGGAAAGAGGGTATACGGTGCTCGAGCTGCCGTTCCCTCCGTCTCTGGCTCTCCGTTACGGCTGGGTGGGGGACGGGGCGAAGATTTTGGCCTATACGTACAACACGATTCCGCCGGTGCCTGCTGCAGATATAGCCGCCGTAGGGGTCAATCTGCAGATGATCGCGAATTCGAATGTAAAGCCCGAGGCGGTCTCCAAGCTTCTGGAAGTGCTGTACAGCCCAACCGTGGTGAACCGGATCAATCAGAAGGTGGACGAGTCGAACATAACAACGGCGGCCAGTTATCCGATCTCCAGGGGAACCGTGGCGTATTTAAAAAGAAACGAATCCTTTTTCTCCCAGGAAACGATGGAGCAGTTGAAAAATCTCCTTGGCCTGCTGTTCACGCTTGGTTCCTCCTCCTTAATCGTGCTGAAATGGCTGAAGGGCGGCAGGCTGGACGACGATCTGGAGTTTAAGGAGTACATCGCCCTGGTATCCGCTATCGAGAAAGAAATCGGAGCGCTTGAACAACAAGGCGGTCTCGAGGCGGAGCAGCTTATGCAATTAGCGTACAGACTCACGGCGTTAAAAAGCGAGGCGCTGGAAAAGTATAACCGAATAAAGCTGAAGGACCCGGCTCTGATGGACACCTTCCTATCCAGCGTAGCGGATACGCGCCATTATGTGTCGCTTTTGATGGAACGTGTACGAACGGCGTAGCAGAGGCGCCGAAATAGGGCTTTCGGGGCGGGATAGCCGCTCTCACTTCTTCCTTTGTCCGGCATCTACTACTAGTAGACGGTAGGAAGGTGAATGAAGGTGAGAGCGAGACGAGCCACGTATTCAACGGGGATTTTGCGCAGGCCGCCGAAAACGAAGTTCGCCCTGATCGATGTCGTGAACCTCCATGCTGCCGGCTCACGACTTGTGACGGTGGAGGTATTCGACTGGTCTAACGGATCGCCGGTTCCTCTGAGAGTAAGTCCATGCGGCAGCAGGTCGTGTACGGTAAGAGTAAGGGCCGGCCAATCCGTTTTCTTATACGCGGACGTATCGAAAGTCAGGTTCAAATACGAGGTTCGCCTGACTTTGCGGGCCGACCGCAAGCTGATCGCGAACGTATTCGGTGTGACGAACGCACCGTTTACGCCGCAGGAAGGGGATACCGTGCTGCAGCGGAATTTGGTGCGGATTCGATAATGTAATTGGAGAGAAGTTGAACTGAAACCCGCATTCATTGCGGGTTTTTGTGTTTTTTGGGATGTGTGAAGATTACGGTTTCGTGCTCGTTATGATGTAAATTTGATAGAATGGGGATACAACGATAAAAGTGGAGCAGTAAAACGAAAGAGTTATATCAGAGATAGATGAAAGGCCGGGGCCTTCTGTTCTTAAGCGATCCTGCCCAAATTCTTATTTATTTGAAAATTATAGCCTGTTAGGCTTGTTGGGAGCGGATGTACGTTTATACGATCTGGATTGAAGCCGAAGAGTGGGCAGCAGGTCAATGGGATATATTCGACAGTAACACGGATGTTATAGTAAAGTTTGGTGATGGTTCGCAATGGACTGTTACGATTTACACTTATAAAAATATAATGACACTCTCTGAAAAGAATAAGAACACGGGTGAACAGCTAGGAGGGAAATATTTTTGGGGAAAAGATATGCTGCTGGTCGAGGAATGCAGCCGGGAATGTATCGAGGAAATAATTCGTCATGTTATGGAAGAGGGAGAGTTTCAATCCATCTTTAGGAATTGTCGGAATAAACGAAGTGGAGGAGAAGCTGAATGATCCATTACAACAAGCTGATTCGGGACAAAATCCCTGCAATGATGGATACCAGAGGAGTTGAGTATTCGGTTAGGGAACTGCCGGATGAGGAGTACGAAACGAAGCTTAATGAGAAACTGCATGAAGAACTCCGGGAGTATATGGAGGCACCGCATGAAGAGAAGCTTGAGGAGTTGGCAGATCTGGTCGAAGTCATCCATGCCCTGGTGCTGAACAGCGGGAACACTTTGGAACATTTTGAACAACTGCGGAAGCAGAAGCTGGTGGAGCGTGGAGGATTCGAGCAGAAGCTCCTGTTAGTTTATACGGAATAAGGAAATGGATTGTCGGTGTACATCTGCTTGAACCACAGTATATGTCCTTAATCAAGAAGCAGTCTTTGCAGATCCGTTCTGCGAGGGCTGCTTTTTCATTGGACGTAAGGTGTGTCGTGTAAGCTTTTTGTAAGAGCGGGTGTTGTAAGATGGGAGAAAGTTTGCATTTCCTAAATGGAGTTTGGGGGAGGATGGAATGACTGCTACGAGGAAGCGGGTCGTGAAAGGATTGCTGGCCGCTCTGCTGCTGATGCCATTGCCGGTTCATGGCGCCGGATTGTGGTCGGAGTCGGACTATGGGAGCGGCACGACTGGCAGCGGGATCTGGTCGGATCTGGAATGGCAGACGGGCAATCCGGGGACAACGCCGGCGAACGACGGAACGACAAGTACCGGAAGCGGCAATGGGCTGGGAATAGAGTGGCAGACGGGCAACCCGGGAACCACGCCGGCGAACGGGGGAACGACAAGCACCGGAGACGGGAACGGACTGGGAATAGAATGGCAGACGGGCAATCCGGGAACGACGCCGGCGAACGGCGGAACGACAAGTACCGGAAGCGGCAATGGGCTGGGAATAGAGTGGCAGACGGGCAACCCGGGAACCACGCCGGCGAACGGCGGGACGTCAGGTACCGGAGGCGGCAACGGTCTCGGTGTAGAGTGGAGAACCGGCACCCAATCAGGTACGGCTCCTCAAGGCGGCCAGCAGAACAACAACCAGCAGAACAACAACCAGCAGAACAACAACCAGCAAAACAATAACCAACAGAACAATAACCAGCAGGGAGACCGGGCCGCGTTTACTCCCCCGCCGGGCATGACGGAGATTGAACTGTACCGGCATGCTTATCAGAAGGACGACACCGTGTACATTCCGTTAACCTACGTCATCCGGGCGATATCCGACCAAAAGGAAGACGACATGAAGAGTGCCGTAAGGTATTACAAAGGCACGGACATGAGGGACTTCCTCTACCTGAAGCATGGAGATCCCAAGGTGTACCGTTCCAGCTGGACCTACGATTATACCCGAACGAGTTTCGACTTGTCTGAGCCGGTATTCGAGAACGAAGGGTGCAGCGGTCATTATTCGTGCTGGTACGTTCCCCTGGACAGCCGGATAACCGAATATTTCGGCTACAAGGCCGAATGGAGGCCGGAAGACCGGGTCGTTACGCTGGGCTCCAAGTACTATTTTAAAGTATACGACGATCACTGGAACCGGCAGGAGCAGCTATGGCGGGGACAATATATCGGCACATGGGATGTGTTCCGTCACGGATTGTCCGATACGGTGCAGGAGAGCTGGGGGACGCTGGAGATCCGGGAGGACGGTACGATGGTATGGGATGACCGCGTCCAGGTGAACCGGGGCCGGTGGATGATGAGCTCCGATACGAAAGGATTGGCCAGGACGACGAACGGATTTAATAACTACGGATGGAACCTGGACTTTATCGAGGATGGAACGTTGAAAGTTTACGGGTATGCGATGACGTTTATCGGGTTCAAACGGTTTACGCCGAACGAATCCCCATTTGTTCCGCCCGCAGGCATGAAAGAAATCGCGTTGAAAACGCCTGCCTTTATCGAGAACGGTCAACTGTTTATTAACGCTGGCGCGCTCCGTTCGTTGAAAGCGTCCTTCAGCGGCAACCCCAGCTCGATGAGAATTACCAGAGGCACAGAGGCACTGTCCATTCATGTGGACAATTCGACGTTTTTCATCAATTACCCCGGCACGGTCAAGCCGCTGTCGGCCAAACCGCAATTCATCGACGGAATCTGGTACATCGCGGCCAAAGAACCTATGGATTTTCTGAACTACCGAATGACGCTTGACGCGAACAATCGGGTACTGCTTTTGGATGATGAGTTTTTCCTGAAAATTGTAGAGAAGCCGAGCGAATAAGCGGAAATAAGTGAAGGAGGAAGGACGTATCTTGAAACGGAAACGGTTAGTAGGAGCGATATGCGCCCTATGTCTGATCAGCATGTTGTGGTGCGGTGCAGTCAGTGCGAATCAAGCCGGGGAGCGGGTTCATTGGTCCGCCGCGAAAACGTTCATCTACGAGGGGCTGCACCCGTATACGTTGAACTGGAGCGGGGACGTGCTGGACCGCGGGGGATTATCGCTAGCTACGCTTAAAATCACTACGTCGAGTAAGGACGCGGACATCGTGATTAACCAATACGGCGCGATGGGAGCGGCAGGGATCTTAAAGCTTGCCGGAGAGAAGCTGGAGGAGGCGACGGACCGTCCGCGCTCCGGCTTCACGAACTCGGTCACGCTCGAAGAACAGGCGCTGTATCTGATTAAGCTGCACGACGGCCAACTTGCCAAAATCCGCATCGACTCGTTGTCGGCAAGCAAAGCGTCTTTCTCTTATGTAACCGAGGCAAAAGCATCGCAGTCGTCGCCAGCACCTTCTACGGAAGGCGGCAAAAGCCAGTCCGGACCCGGCACAACACCCGAATCTTCGGGGGCCGGCGCACCGAAACAGACAACGGCCCCCGATCTGGGCGAAGGGACGCGATGGTCCGACAGCTACGAAGTACCGGTGCCGGAGCAGCTCCCGTATCCGCTCAAGATTTATTTGACCTTGGACAGCAAGGAAGCATCGGTTCACGACAAGCGCAACCGGAATACGGACTACCGTCTTCATACCGCGCCGTTTCTGCTGGACGGCCGGACGATGGTTCCGCTTCGCTTCATCGGAGAGGCGCTTGGCGCCAAAGTGGTCTGGGGAGCGGAAGATCAATCGATCACGCTGCTGAACAATCCCGGCATAACGATCCAGCTGTGGATTAACAACAAGCAGGCCGTCGTCAACGGCAACACCTACGAGCTGGATGTGGCGCCTGTCATTCACGAGGAGTCTGCGGTTATTCCTTTGCGTTTTGTGAGCGAGCACTTGAACATGTTCGTCTATTTTAATCAAGGCGATCTTTTGATTACCGACACCGAGAACCCCTATTTTGAAATCGGGGCGGATCTCAAGCCCCCTTCATCGGCAGGACCCGAATCTTCTTCGGCCGCGGGTACGGAGGATGCATCCTTTTTCTACGGCACATGGAACTTATGGATTCCCGGAGGATACGCCCCGACAAGTTCGGTTACCCATGGGGACGGGTCCCGGACGGTCACCCATTCGTACACCCCGGGAGCCGCCGGAGACTGGATCGAAATACGCGAGGACGGCACTTACTCCTGGCTGGATCTGGGCAAAACGTACCAGGGGAAATGGGCCGGAAGCGGCAGCGTGATCACGTTGCTGGGCGGACCGATGGATTCGGACTGGTCGATGCGCAAGGAAAGCGATACGGAAGTCAAAATTTTTGCATGGGGGCTGGAGTATAAAGGTTCGAAAGCGTCGGAATAGCCATATCTCATGTACAACCAAAAGACACCCGGGAGGGTGTCTTTCGGTTTAAAGGGCTAAAACCGAAGAACGCATACGTTTTTCACCGTGCTGGGGGAGAAGTGCGGTATGGTTGGGCTGCGGAAATGCAAGGAGCGGGGAGGAGGGCTGGAGTGCCCTGGAGGTGGATAAAATCCCAATATTTTAAGTATTGACAACTTGCTTGATAACGATTATCATTTTCAACTGAATAGCAATTATTTTAATGTAAGTAGATTGATCGGTAAAGTTAGTGAATTTATTCATATCGCTTAGGGGGATTTATTTTATGAACCGGTTGAATAGGCCGCTACTTGTCTTTGCCTGTGTCCTGCTTGTATTCCTGACAGCCGCTTGCGGAGCGGGAAGCAGCGCTTCCAAGGAATCCGGGACGCCCGCGCCAAGTCCGGCTCCGAAAGCTTCGTCGGGAAGCAGAGAGATCCAGCATGCTCTTGGCACGACGGTGATCAAAGGAACGCCGAAACGCGTAGTTGCGCTGGAATGGTCCCTTGTGGAGCATTTGCTGGCGGTAGGCGTTCAGCCTGCCGGGATCGCCGATATTAAAGGATACAAAACGTGGGTGAACATTCCCCCGCAGCTCGATGCAAGCGTAGCTGATGTAGGTTCGCGTACGGAGCCGAGCCTGGAGGCGATCGCGGCCTTGAAGCCGGATCTGATCATCGCTCCGGACTTCCGGATCAAGTCGAGCTATGAAGCTCTAAGTAAAATTGCTCCGACACTTGCCTTCAATCCGTATCCGGCGGAAGGAGCAGGCAACCAGTACGACGAGATGGAGAAAACGTTCAAGACGGTGGCCGAGCTGATCGGCAAAAAAGCGGAAGCCGACAAAGTGCTGAGCGATCTGCAGAAGTCGTTCGACGAATCCAAGGCGAAGCTGAAAGCGAAAGGCAAGGAAGGGGCGGAGGTTGCCGTCACCCAGGCGTATTCGCAGCAAAACGCCGCCGTCCTGCGGATGTTTACCGACAATTCGATGCTGTCGCAGATTATGCACCGGATCGGACTGAAAAATGCGTTCAAATCGTCGAAGTTCGAATCCAACGGATTCTCGACAACCAGCGTCGAAGCGCTGCCAGCGGTCCAGAACGCCAATTTCATCTATATCGTTCAAGACAACGACAACATATTCGACAAGCAACTGAAAGACAATGCGGTCTGGAACGGACTGACGTTCGTCAAGGAGAAACGCACGTACAGGCTGCCGGGCAATACGTGGACGTTCGGCGGACCTCTGTCTGCCAAATCGATCGCTGATCTCGTAACCGACTCCCTTACCAAATGACCAGCATGAGAACCCATTCGATCATGATGGATGCCGCCCGGCCAGCGGGATGGACGACGGCATTCGTATTCGGGGGCGGCTTCGTTATACTCGCCGCCCTTCTTTTCGTCAGTCTGACGTACGGCGAAGCAGACATTACACTGCGCCAAGTGGTGGATGCGATCGCCAATCCGCAGGACAATCCCGCGCATCATATGGTGCGGGGCGTACGCCTGCCGAGAGCGGTCATGGGACTTCTCGCCGGCGCCGCGCTCGCTGTGTGCGGTGCGCTGCTGCAAACCGTAACGCGCAATCCGCTCGCATCGGCGTCTACGTTCGGCTTAAACGCCGGCGCCTACTTTGTGATTATGGCGGCGGCTATATTTCTGCCCGCCTTGAAGGCCGGCGCTCCGCTGCTGCTTGGCCTTGCGGGAGCGCTCGGCGCTGCGGCGATGACGTATTTGATCGCGGGAGGCAAGCGGGGCACGCCGGTGCGAATGGCGGTGGCCGGCATGATTGTCGGCCTGGTGCTCGCTTCCTTCACAAGCGCGCTGCAGCTGCTGTTCGAGACCGAAGCGTCCCAGCTGCTTGCCTGGGGAGCCGGCTCGCTCGTACAGAACGACTGGAGCGGCGTACAATATGCCGCGCCTTGGATTATCGTCGGAATCGTTTTTGTGATGTTTCGCGCACGCGCTTTCGACATGCTGGAGCTTGGGGAGGAGACGGCCCGTTCCCTCGGCCAGAAGGTGGACACGGCGCGCTTCACCGGCATTGCTGCCGCTGTCCTGCTTGCCGGCGTGACGGTAAGCGTCGTCGGACCGATCGGCTTCGTCGGCTTGATCGCGCCGCATCTGATCCGCCTTATGGGCTTGCGCCGCCATCTGTACTTGTTGCCGGCCAGCGCCTTGTGGGGGGCGGTGATTCTCGTCGGCGCCGATACGATCGCCCGGATGTTCCGCAGCTCGATCGGCGAGCTGCCGGCGGGGGCGGTTACGGCCCTGATCGGCGCGCCGTGGCTCATCTGGCTTACCGTACGCGTGATGAAGGACCGGCAGACTCAGGAAAACGGCTCGTCCATGAGTATCGGTGCAACCGGTGCGCGCATTCCGTATCCGGTACTCGTCACCGGGGCTTTGCTCCTGCTGGCGGTCTTGATTACCGGCGGGTTAATGGTGGGGACTTTGCGGCTGTCCATAAGCGAAGTATGGCTTGCGATGACGGGCGGAGGCCAGGAGTTTGTGCGCAGCGTCGTGATGGACCTGCGTCTTCCCCGCATATTGGTCGCGGCGTTCGCAGGCGCGGCGCTGGCGATTGCCGGCTCGATGATGCAGAGCGCCGTGCGCAACCCGCTCGCCGATCCGTCGGTTATCGGGGTCACCTCGGGAGCAGGCTTCGGGGCGCTTGCCGTCATCGTGTTATGGCCGCAGGCTTCGGCCGCGATGCTGCCTGTAGGGGCCATCGCCGGCGCGGTGATGGCGGCGGTCCTCGTATACGCGTTTTCCTGGCGGAAAGGATTTAATCCGATCGTCCTTATTCTGGTCGGGATTGCCGTCTCCGCGATCGGGACGGCGGGCATCCAGTTTTTCGTAATCAAATCCGGAATCGCCGCGGCGCCGGGGCTGGCGTGGCTGGCTGGCAGCACTTATGCGCGCGGTTACGACGAATTGCTGCGTCTCGTGATCGCGGTCGGCTTGCTCGGACCGTTCGCATGGCGGCTCGGGAAGAGAATGGACCTGCTTGCCTTCGGGGATCAAGTGTCGCTGGGACTAGGGCTGAAGCTTCAGAGCACGCGTCTGATTGCGACCGCAATCGCCGTGCTGCTGGCGGCAGCGGCGGCCTCCGCCGTCGGCTCGATCGGATTTATCGGGCTGCTCGCGCCGCATGCGGTCCGCCTGCTGGTCGGCCACCACCATCGCAGAGCCGTCGTGCTTTCCGCGTTGATCGGCGCCCTGCTTCTCGTCGCAGCCGACCTGATCGGCAAAACAGTCATCGCGCCGAAAGAAATCCCCTCGGGCATTATCGTAGCTCTGCTCGGAACGCCGTATCTGCTTATGCTCATGTACCGGAGCGCGGTGCGGAAGTGACGGCGCCAACCTATGGAACACAATCTGGAAAGACGCCTATCCCTGGTAGGTGTCTTTTGGCTTTTTGGGCTGGAGCGAACGAACGCAGTAAGAGCAGTTTGTACCCTTGATTTTGTCCGAAACCCCGCTTGGACTCGGAATAAGAGCGGTTTGAAGCCGCTAAAATCCGCGAAAAGGGAAATCCACAATGAATCGACAGCCTCGCCAGAGACTCCTATTTTGTTCAGAGCTCGGTGCATACGGTTTGGCGAAGGGGAACACAACCTGCTCACAAAATGGAGGGGAACAGGCTTCATTTGGAGTCGAGTTGTTCCTGCAAAATCTCATCTACGAGCGGCTGGAGAGCGTAGGTACCCATCCCCTCCCACGCCCCAACGTGTGGGTCTGCACGACAAAGGACGTCCGGATGCTCCGATTATTCTTAAGAGTAAAGAAAGTATCATTTCTTAAGAAAAGCAACCTCTTACGCTGGGTCATTCGACGTGGGAAAAGCTTCGTTTAGTCGTTTAGAAGCTTTTCTTATTTTCGTTCGTTCCTGTATCGGGACACTTTCCGCGAAAAGATGTCCGCTCATCTTGTTGTTGGCTGACGGTTACGTCCGCTACACTTGTGTTACACGTACTCGAGGAGAGTCGCCGAAGCGAGTGCGGCATACAAGGAGGTGGTACGGCTTCGCAGATCGTCATACCAGTTGCTGTTGAGCGAGGCAATGCTGTTTTTGGTTCCATGGTCCGGTAAACCGAGGGGGTCATTCCGGTTTTTCGTTGAAACGGTCAAGAATGAAAGAGGGGTGGCTTGATCACATGAATGCAAACGCTTTCATAACACATTGCGCGATGCTTCCACAACAAGCGCCCTAATGCCGGAATCTATGAACTGCAGCTCGATAGCGAAGCGGTTACGCTTGTTGGGTAACAGGGACGGTCCGGATGTGCGAATTCGTCGTGGGGTTCACTCCTCAAAGGCAAGGTTCGCGCTCCAAAATGATTGCAATGTACTGGAGATTGAATAAAGGAAACACAGGGAGTGTGGGGTCATTGAAAATCGGCGTGATCGGCTATGGTCTGCGCTGCAGGGGAATGGTTAAGGAATTGGTGAAGCTCGGAGGCTGCCGGATCGCGGCCGTAGCAGACCCTGACATGGACAATGTCAGGCAGAAGCTCCAGGAGGACGGACACGACGCGCGGATGTTCGACTCGGCGGCTGACATGCTGGATGCGGTTGCACTCGATGCGGTCATGGTAGGTACGCGCTGCTCCAAGCATGTCGAGATGGCGGTTCAGGTGCTGGGACGGAACCTCCCGCTATTTCTGGAAAAGCCGGTCGCTACCACAATGCAGGACTTGATCGTCCTGCGCCGCAACTGCGAGACTTCCCGCTCGCCGGTCGTCGTCTCCCACCCGCTAAGGCTTACACCCGTCGTTCGTCTGGTGAAGGAGATCGTCGATTCCGGTCAGCTCGGTACCGTGGAGCATGCGCAAGCTTATTGCAATGTCCCTTACGGCCTCGTTTATTTCAAAGGCTGGTATCGGGACGAAGGAGAGACGGGCGGACTTTTTTTGCAAAAAGCGACGCATGATTTCGACTATCTCAATTTCATTTTGCAGGCAAAGCCTACCCAAATTTGCGCGATGACCTCCAAGCAAGTGTTTAAAGGCAACAAGCCTGCCGGACTCAAGTGCCCGGATTGCGACGAAAACGATACTTGCGAAGAAGGTCAGGCCCGGCAATGGGAGTCGTGTTGTTATGCCGAGGATACGGGCAACGAGGATTCGGGCAGCGCTTTGATCCGATATGAGAGCGGGATGCACGTTTCCTACTCCCAGAACTTCTTCGTCCGCCGCAAAGCGGGATTGCGGGGAGCACGGCTGATCGGGTACAAGGGAACGCTGGAATTTGATTTTTCCGGCAAAATTCGAGTGTTTCTGCATCATAAGCCAAGAGTGGATACTTACGAGCTGGAAGCCGAAAACGGTCACTCCGGCGGCGACGCCGCATTGGCACGCAACTTTATTCAAGTGATCCGCGGCGAGGGACGATCGATTTCGTCCTTGAATGACGGAATGCTCAGCGCGTACATGTGTCTGAAGGCGAGGGAGTCTGCGCAAACCGGGAGCTTCCAGCAGTTGAACTGGTAATTACACCTATATAAGTTGAAGTAAAAAAGTTGAACTAAATATCATCGATGGTAAAACCCAGTGTAGTGGAGAAAAGAAATGGGCTTCAATTTGCAGTTGTTCAACTTTATAGAGTAACGAAAAAGGAGCGATTCTATGTTTACTTTTCCTTCAACGGGCATAAAAACCGATCGGGCCGTCTTGTTCGGAATGGACGACAGTTATTTTCCTTTTCGCAAAAATGTGTCCCTCCATTTCAATAAACCTCAAGTAAGAAAAGAGCCGGTGCTGGCTCCTTCTAGCGACCCCGATGCGCCGGACTCGATTGCCGCCCAATTTTACGGGACCGTGCTGCACGAAGGCGGGAAGTTCCGAATGTGGTACGTGGGGATGAGCCTCGGGATGAATCCCGACATGCCCTCCGAAGACCGGGAGTGGTTGAAGAAAAGGCCCGCCCTGGAACGGATGATGATGGGGCCGATCTGCTATGCGGAAAGCGATGACGGCCTTCATTGGGTGAAGCCGAATCTCGGCCAATTGAAATTTAGAGGCAGCGTCAACCATAATGCGATCGATCTTCCCGATACGCTCATCCATTGCCCGACGATTATTAAAGATGAACAGGACCCGGACCCGAATCGGCGATACAAAATGGTGTATCAGTATTATATCCATACCGAGTCAAGCCGCAATGCGCCTACGATGCGCACGGCGACAAGCCCGGACGGCATCCGCTGGACTGCCGGCCCCAGAGGGCTTGTCCGGGAATTCGTCGAGCACTGCTCCTTCTATACCTACAACGGCTACTATATCGTAAACGGTCAGTCTATAGAGCCATACCGCAGAGGAGAAGGCGGGGCCCCCCGGGGCAGGCAAGGCTTCGTTCATATATCGCCGGATTTCGAGCATTGGCTGCAGGAAAGCGCGGAGTCGTTCGCACTTCAGGAACCGCAAGATCCCCGTCAGCGCGGAATGACCAAAATCTACGACCAGGTGCATCTCGGAACGGCCCCTCTCGTGTACGGAAATGTGGCGGTTGGGCTGTACTGCATTTGGCACCATCGTGAACCGTTCGCGGACATTTCCGGAGACTTCGGCCTGGTGCTAAGCGACGATGGCATTCGCTACCGCGAGCCAGTCAAGGGGCATGTTTATTTGCATGCAGGGGAGTCGCCGGCGACGCCGGTGCCCGGCAAACAGCTGCAAACGGTGCTGTGTCAGTCGAACGGTATTGTGAATATCGGAGACGAGACATGGATTTACCATGGACGATGGAGGAACGCTTGGCGTCCGGAGGGGGACTTGACGGAAGATTATTATGGGGAAGTGGCGCTGGCCATACTTCCGCGCGACCGATGGGGGTCCTTGAACGTGTATCCGGATCAGACGGAAGGTTCCGTATGGTCGGTGCCGATAATGTTGCCGGAAGGGAAATTCGAGTGGAGGCTCAACGCTGAAGATGCGGCGGGCATCCGGATCGAGCTGTCCGACGAGCGTTTTCAATTGATCCCGGAGTTTTCCGGAGGCAACAGCGGGATCGTACGGCAGGACGGTTTCGATTCCGTGGTCGAATGGCCGGGGGGAGAGCTGACGCAGTTGTCCGGTCGGCAGGTCCGGATTCGGGTTCATCTTGAAAAGACGGAACGGATCAACCCCCGATTATATGCGGTGTATGGGGTTTGCACGAATTAATTCGCTTATGGAATGCCGTTTGTGATCGAGAGGCTTAGTAATTTCATATAGGGGGCTACGTACATGGCGAAAATAGGAAAGGCAATCGGAGTAATCTGCATTGCAGCTTCGCTTCTCTCCGCATGCAGCGGCGGCAACAAAGAAAAAGTCGGCAATGACACGGAAAAAAGTACTCTCGATCAAGCTGCTGAGATGGAAACGGCGGAGATTGTATTTTATTCCCAGAACGGGGCTACTGAAAAAAGTTTTAACGAACTTTTCGGAGACAACTTGAGGAAAAAATTCCCCAATTATACGTTCAAATTCATTGAACGTACGGGAACAGGAACGTATTTGGCGGACTTGATGGCGGCCAAGACGCATTTTGACATCTACTTCGCATCGGTCGGACACTATGAATATGACGTTTTTCCATTCGATTTCCAGTACGATATGACCGAATTGATCAAGAAGCACAAAGTCGACTTGAATCGGCTCGATCCGTCGATGATCAGCGGCGTCGAAGCGTCTTCCCACGGGATTTACGCTTTGCCCGTTATGACGAATGCAATGGTGTTGTATTACAATAAAACGATTTTCGACAAATTCGGAGTCCCGTATCCGAAGGACGGCATGACTTGGGACGAGATCAACGAATTGTCCCGCAAGATGACCCGCAAGGAGGGCGATGTCCAATATATCGGATACGCGCCTTTCCCGAATTATATGATCTATATGAATCCGTTATCGATTCCCAATATCGACAAGCAAACCACGTTGCCCACCATTTATCAAAATGAAGGCTGGAAAAAGTTTTTCCAATCGTTTTTTGTAACGCCTGTCGAAATACCGGGAGTGAGGGACTACTTGCTGCAGGCGAAAGATCATATCGTCAACCAGTTTTTGTACCAGAAGGACGTAGCCATGCTTCCCTATGTATCCGGTTTGATTCCGGCGTGGACGGAATTGCTGGGTTCGATGGATTGGGACATCGTATCGCTGCCTACGTTCAAGGAAACGCCCGGGGTCGGCGCGCAGCCTTATTCGGTCTACTACGGTATAACCAAGATGGCCAAAAACAAGGATGCCGCCATGAAAGTTCTGAATTATATGCTCTCGGACGAGATCCAGAAGGGATTGGCTAGAACGGGGAACATACCGGTAATTAAGAGCGAGGCAACGCGAAAAGAACTCGGGCAGGACACGGTATTTAAAAATAAAAATTGGGGAGCGGTTTTCTACAACCAAATGGCCCAGGTTCCTTACAAAGGCCCTTATGATGTGCAGATCGCGGCCATATACGGCAGTTACGGCACCCAGGTCATGCAGGGCAAGCTGGATGTGAATACGGCTTTGCGCAAGGCCGAAGAAGACGCATTGAAGAAAATCCAGGAATTTCAGAAGCAGTAACCTGATCAGAAACCCGCTAGTATATCTTTATACGAAAGGTTGGATCACCTATGGAGAACGATGCGAAAAGGAAAGTGAACCGGCGTCAAGCGTTATTCGCTCTTGGTGCGGCCGGCGTCACGGCGGCTACGATCGGAACGGGAATATCCGTGGTCGCTTCGGGTGCCGAAAGCGAGGAAAAGAAACGGATGTCAGCTTCTGTGAAGAGGACGGTTCCTTCCATCGCCGAATTGCGGACTCTTCTCCCCGACTTCGATGGAGAAGTTGTATATCTGAATGGGAGACAGGCCGGAAGTTCGATCGGTGCGGGAAATTTCATGTATGTCGGTTCGAGTACCGCACCGGATGACGACGGCGTGACTGTTGGAAAATGGATCCGGCAATACAGCGACTATGAGGTGGATGCCGGCTGGTTCGGTGTTGGCAATGACGGTGCCGATTATGCGGATGAGTTGCAGGCGGCTATCCAGTATGCGGCGGCAGCGGCGAATATGGCCTCCGGCATGAGGGTTCATTTGCCCCGCGGTAAAATAGGACTGTCCCGCAAAGTCCTGTTGCCGAATCGCGTAGCCATCCACGGTGCCAATGGTCGCGGTACCGTTATTGAGGCGCTGAACGGCTTCACAGACGACTGTATGTTTCATGCCCACAACGGAACCAGCAGTATGTTCGGCAGCCGCCTGGTTGACCTGTTCATTGACATGAGGGGCCAAGGGGGAGCTAACGGACGTTGCATCTACTCGCAAGCCTGGCAGGAAACCTGCGGGTTGGAGAGAGTGTGTCTGATCGGCTTTCCGAAGTATGGTTTGGAACTAAGCAACGGCTACGGCGGTGCAGCGTATTTGCCGCTGAAAGATATTGAAATTTTCGGCGGCTCCATCGGAACGAATCCGACGGCTGGGATACATGTCCATCCGATCAGTCTGGTGGGCGGGTTCGTGCTTAGTGTGGATGGCGCTACGATAACCGGATCGTCCGGTTCCCAGCTCCCGGCCGCCATCCGTATGGCCAATGATTCTGCCGTCGTTCGGGGGCTGCATATCGAATTTGTAGGCGATGGGATTGTCATGTCCGGCGCCGGTTCCTTAAGCGTCGACACTTTCAACGGTTCCTACAATTCGGTGACGAATCTGATAGCCGCCGGGAGTTCGTTTACCGGTAAGATCTCGGCCCGCAATCTGATTCCGAACGGAGCGACCTATATATTTAAACGGAATAGTACCGGCTACGCGATCACAAGCTCGGGTCTGGGCATGGTTCCCGAACTCACTTATCCCGAGCCTGTCACGAACGGCGCACTGGCCTGGGCCGTATTCGATGCAAGCACTACGGCCAACGGCGCGGATGCAACGATGCTGGCCGCATCGGATAATGTGCAGAGGGTGGTTAAGGTAAGCGACGGAACATTCACACTGCTGTATAAGCGTAATCTTCCGGTGGGAGAGCGTGCGCTTCACTTGACAACGAATCTGAATAATGGGGATTGGATCAAGGTCAGCCATAACGGAAGTACCGCTTCAGGAGAAACGTTTCAGGTGTGGCGCAACATTTCCGGATCGCCTTCCCTGTACAATCCTCAACGGGGACGAATTACCGTTCACGGCAATCGGTTTTAAATCGTTTTGAAGATGAAGAAGGAGGGCTCTCCGAATATGGACGGGATCGAAGACGTCCCCCAACTTTTCGGGAACCCGTTGGAGGAACTTATGCTTAACATATTGGTCGATATGCCGGTAGACCGCGAGAAGCTGAAGCAGCTGCAAGACGTACCCGGCGTACGGGTACAAACAATCCCTCCCCGCGAGAAGCCGGAGCCGATTCCAAAGGAGCTTGCGCAAGACACGAACGTTTTGTTTTGTACGTTTCCGCCGACGAATATGGAAGATTGTGCAGCGCTTCGCATGATTCAGATCAGTTCGGTCGGTTATAACCAGGTGGTAAACATAGGTTTGGCGGAAAGGGGCATGAGGGTCTGCAACGCGCAAGGCGTGTTTGACGTTCCGATCGCGGAATGGAATCTGGCGATGATGTTTCAACTGGCGCGCGACATGCGCGGGATGTTCCGCAACCAGGAACAGAAAATATGGGACCGCTCGGCCCGGTTTCAGACGGAAATACGCGGCTTCAAGGTCGGGATCTGGGGGTACGGAGGAATCGGCCGGGAGACGGCTCGTCTCGCCAAGGCGATGGGCATGAATGTTCGAGTGCTCGTACGGGATCATGTGAAGGAGCGCGGCCATACGTATTGCGTTCCCGGAACGGGTGATCCTCTCGGCACGCTCCCGGACCGGGTGTTCACCAGCGGGCAAGAGGCGGCGTTTTTGGGGGATTTGGATGTTTTGGTCGTGGCTGTCCCTTTGACGAGGCATACGGAGGGGATGATCGGGGAAGAGGAGCTTCGGGCGCTGCCGCAAACGGCTTTTGTCCTGAATCCGTCACGGGGGCCGATTATATGCGAAGACGCTTTGCTGCGCGCCTTGCGCGAGGGATGGATCGCCGGGGCGGCCCTGGATACGCACTACCATTACCCGATGCCGCCGGACCACCCGCTGTGGGACTTTCCGAATGTGATTATGACGCCGCATATATCCGGGTCATCGCAGAGCACGCACTTTATGGAACGAATTTGGTCGATTTTTCTTGAAAATGTTCGAAGGGTTGTGCAGGGTGAACCGTTGCTGAACGAATTGTCGCCAAGCCAACTGGACGGGCAATAACGGCGAGGATCAGCGACCAAAGTGCCGACTACGCGAACATCAAGTTATATAGAGGGAGAGAACTTGCATGATTACAGATTCGTTGCAGCATATCAGACAATATTCGAGCGTGAGCCCCAGATTGGAGCGGGCGGCGTTGTTTCTGGAAACCCATGACTGCAAGGCGCTTGAGCCGGGCAAATACGAAATCGACGGCGACCATGTATACGCGCTCGTCCAGCACTACGAGACGAAGCCGAGGGAGAAGGGGCTGTGGGAAGCGCACCGGCAATATCTGGACGTCCAGTACATGGCGGAAGGTTGCGAAGCGCTGGGGTACGTCCCGATCGACCGGACGGAAGTGACCCGCCCCTATGATCGCGATGGGGATTACGCTTTATTCTCGGCATCCGGCGACTTCTTCACGCTACGGGAAGGACACTTTGCCGTGTTCGCTCCGCATGACGTGCATATGCCTGCCATTCAGCTGGAGGCGGCTCAAGCCGTCAAAAAAATCGTAATCAAGGTTTTGATTTAATCGCTACGCTAGTGCGATCGGGACAGCATCAAACGTCGAAGGACCGTCAGGGATTCCCTGGCGGTTTTTCATTTCTGAATCAATTGGAGGAACCCTATAAGAGCGGTTTGAAGCTGCTAAAATCGACGAAAAGGGTGCAGACGCGTCGAGTGGGTTGAAATAAGGGGTGCAAACCGCATCTATTCGTCTCTATCGTCCCCATATGCCGAAAATAGCGGGTGCCAGAGACTCTTAATTGCGGGGTTCACCGTTTATTTTCATTCTGTTACCGTGCCGCCCTGCGGCATGGACATCTTATTTGTGCAGGAACGTATATAATCTGCTCTGGGCGAGGCTGAACACGTTCTGTTCGAAAGAAGAAGCTTAGGGCTCATCGGAGGCCAAGCGGGTATCAAACGGTAGAAGGAATGATAAATATTTCTTATATGAGCAAATTGTACTATTATAAATATGTCGAATTTGTTACAATGAGCAAGTGTTCGACCTGATTAAGGAGGAATGGAATTTTGACAAATTCTAAAGTGTTAAAATGGGTTTCGGGTTCGCTGGAACTTTTTCTGGCCATCCCCATTTTAGGAGCGCTTGTGGTGATGGGGAGTTATTATACGGTACTCGGTGCCATGCTCGTTCTCCATATTGTGACCCTGGTCCTGTCCAAGCAAAATAACGAGCCCATATACGGTTCGGTGCTCGGAATCATCACCTCGCTGGTAGCCTGGATTCCGCTTGTAGGCTGGATTCTCCACCTGCTTTCCGGGATCTTCCTTATGGTTACCGCCGCTCAGAAAAGCAAACCGCCCGCATCCCATCATTATTAAGATCATGCCGCACACCTCCGTTCATCGGAACGGCCGTAAGCGTCAAGAAGCACCCGCAAGGGTGCTTTTTGCATGCCCGGGTAGTGGCGGAATGACCATGTTCAACGAAAAAAGACACCCGCCCCCCGGGTGCCTTTCCTGTTTCATTCGTCGCCTGATGCGCTCACGCGAGCCCCGTGCGTCTCTCGAATCGACGACAGTACGCCTCCAGCTCGCGGAAGGAAATCGTATAAAACGCCAGCTCGTTCACGACCGACCGGGTCGAGCCAGGCAGCGCGCTGAATTTGGCGAAAAGCTTATCCGTATCCGTCGGGTCCGCGGCAGTCCAGAACTGAACCTGCTCGACCTCGGGGTTGCCCTCCCGAATCAGATCGATAAGGGCGCGCAGGCCCTGTACGAACAAGGAGGTACGCCGGTATTCCGCCAAAATGAAAGCAACCTCCACCTGGCAGATGTGCCGATCCTCATACCCGTTAGCACCGGTGCCGTAGACGAAACCCGCCGCGCCGACGGTTTCGTAGGACTCTTCCTCGTAGGCAAGCATAGCTTTGCCGAAGATGAGAGGACTGCCGACGAAGCTGAGCTTCATGGCGAACGAATAAGGCAGGTTCAGCTCCGCATGATGCTGGAGCAGAAATTCAATGTACGACTTAAAGTTCATTTCCAGTTCGCATGGACGAAGTAGAAACGTCATTATTTCGGTTGTGCTCTCAGGGAATCGTTAGCGATAACGATTTTGCCGAATCCGCTGCCTTTTGTAGGTTTTTTGCCAAATCCGAGTGGTGGAATCATGTGCCGCACCTCCTATATGAGATTGAAATGTAATAGGTTTATTATCCTAATTATACCTTGAGAAACGAATTTAAAATAGCTTTGATTCTGTTAATTTTGACACAAAAAACGATTTCTTTGCCGAGGTTTCCTTCACGCTCATACCGGCTTTCGGTAAGTCTGGCATACAGCCTGCACAAGTATTCGTTCTCCGCCAAGGCGGCTAACCGGATTTCCTCTACTTCCGGATGGGCCGCGGCGATGTCGTGCACCATACGCCGGAACCCGTTCAGAAACAGACGGGTTCCCCGGTAAGCCGGATCTACAATGACGATGTCGATCAGCGCGATGTTTGTATCCTGGAACTCCTGCTCCGCAGTCCCGTGATAATAAGCGGAGGCGGCGATGACCCGCTGGTCGGTATCGAGAGCCAGATACAGATGCCCGTCCGTCAGATAGGAATAAAGCAGGGAGATTGCATCCAGCGTTGTAAAGGAAGGGTGTACGTCTTGTTTGTTTTGCAGTAAAAACAACCCGATTTTGGCATAATCGTCATCAGCGACGCAATGTTGGAAGTGTGCAGACATCGTGCTTTCCTTTCCGGCCGAGCCGTCATAATCGCTTCTTCAGCGTTTGTTCCAGCGCCTGGAGAATTTGAGGATATTCGGCCGTCAGCCGATCGAACGACTCCCGTCTCACCGCAATCAGCACGGAAGGCGCCAACGCTCTTACTGTAGCGGTGCGCGGAATGTTTTTGAGCAGCGCAATTTCCCCGAAATGGTCGCCGTCCTGCAGAACGGCAACTTGTTTCTCTCCTTCACCGGGGAACTGCTTCCGGACCTCAAATTTGCCGCGGACGATGATGTAAAACTTATTGGCTTCCTCGCCCTCGCGAACGACGTCCTCCCCCTCCTGACACAGCTCGGTCGAGAACAAGCCGGCGATATTCTGAAGCAGCCGCCGGTCGATGCCGTCGAAGAAGGGCAGCTTCGCCAGCCGCTGAACTTCCACGGTAGCATGAAGCCCGTCGCTGGACAGATGGAAGCCGTGCTGCTTCTCCCATAGGCTGTGGTACAATCCGCTGTGCTGCACAAGCTCCTCGTGGGTGCCGGACTCCGCGATCCGGCCCTCGTGGAACACGTAGATCCGGTCCGCATGAACGACGGAGGCCAGCCGGTGGGTGACGGAGATAATCGTCATCTCTTGGCGGATCTGCTGGATCAGCTCATTAATATCGGCTTCGGTCGCAGGATCGAGCGCCGACGTCACCTCGTCGAGCAGCAGCAGCTTCGGTTTTCTCAGCAGCGCCCGGGCAAGCGCGATCCGCTGGCGTTCGCCGCCGGACAACGTGCCGCCTTCCTGATGAATCCATGTCTCATACCCCGACGGCCAGCGGGTAATGACATCATGAATCTTCGCCTGTTTGGCGGCTTCGATCATCGCTTCTTCGCCTCCATCCAGGTTATCCAGCAGCAAGTTGTCGCGAACCGTCGCGTTAAACAGAAACGTTTCCTGAGTGACGAGCGTTGCCAGCTTTCTTAAGGAAGCTTCGCTGACCGTGCGCAGGTCGTGACCGTTAATCGTCACCGTCCCTTGACCGGGATCGTAGAAACGGGACAGCAGCTGCAAAGCGGTGCTTTTGCCGGAGCCGCTCGGCCCGACGAAGGCCACGTAGCTGCCGGCCGGGATGTGCAGGCTGACGTTACGGAGCTGATCGGACTCTTCGGTATAG
The DNA here is from genome assembly GCF_058135425.1 of Paenibacillus sp. MAH-35. Classification (NCBI taxonomy): domain Bacteria; kingdom Bacillati; phylum Bacillota; class Bacilli; order Caryophanales; family Paenibacillaceae; genus Paenibacillus; species Paenibacillus sp. MAH-35. The sequence continues at coordinate 31,258 of NZ_JBYUPU010000015.1, read as the reverse complement.
CCGAAGGTGACCTGATCCATCCGGACCGAAGAGACGGAGGCGGGCAGTTCTACGGCTCCGGCCGCTTCAGGGATGTCCGGCTGATGGTCGAGCAGTTCTCCGACCCGGCGGAAGCTGGTGCTCGAATCAATCAGATTTGGAATCAGAAACGATAAGTTGGAGCCGGCCTGCCCGACGCTCATAAACAGCGTGAAAAAAGCCATAAAGCCGCCGATCGTCATCTCGTCTTGGAAAATGAAATAACCGCCGAGGCCCATCATAATCCCGTTCAAAATCAGCAAAGCGGTCAAAGGCATACGTTCCATCAGAGAGTTGGTTACGTGCAAGCGCAGGCCGAACGAAAACAGCTCGAGAATTTGCCCCCGCGCGCGCTCCCGGAACCGCTGCTGCTGATGCAGCCCTTTAATGGTCCGATGCCCCTTGGCCATCTCGTCGATCGTATTGGAGAAGCGCTCCTGAGCTTCCTTGTAGTCCCGGTTGGCAGCTTCGGCACGTCCTTGAAGCAGCCGGGGGCCGACAAACATCAGTGCAGAGCCGGCCAGCACGGCCAGCGTCAGCTTCCATTCGATCGAGAACAGCATGCCCAGGCCGAGCAGAATATTTAACAATTCCTTCAGGAAGAAAGGACTGGTGAACCGAATGGCGTTTTCGATGGACGACATATCCGACGAGAAGCGGGTGACCAGATCGCCGACTTTATAGCGCTGATAGAAGGGAAGGGACTGCTTCTGCAGATGCGCGAACAAGTCGGTTCTGAGCTGACGGATCACTCCGCCGCTCAGCTTCCCGAGCGAGTAATCCCCGAATTGGCCCGCCGCGATGTTGAACAGCCCGCCGCCGATCAAGATGCTCATGATGAGAAGGAAAACCTGAAAATCTTTGGGCGTAAACGCTTCGTCCACTAAATATTTGAGGCTCAGGGGGGCTGCAACCGAATAGGCGACCTCGACAAAAATACTGAATATGAAAATGCCGCTCAGCAGCTTATAGCGCTTAAGCTGGTGCAAGAGGATCTTGATTAAACTCAACTCAAATCGCCGCCTTCCAGTACCCATAGATTACCGTAGATTATTCATGCTGTAAACGGTTCCTGCCGAGCGCCTCGGCTTAATTCCGGTCCCACAAGTCCATGGACGCGAAGCTCTCCCGCAAGCCCCGGCTGCCCATCGTATTCAGGCGTTGTCCCGCACCGGTCAGGTTCTGCGACTGTCATCGCCTGGCGGCGCGTGTGAACAGCTCCTTCGTAAACTTGATCCATTCCCTGGCTGCATGGGACATATACCCTTCCCGCCTCCAGGCCATATCGAGCCGCCAAGGGATGACCGGGTCCGTCAGGACGGCCGCTCTCACCTTGCCCGGATTCAACTGCCGGCACATCGTCTCGGGCAGCATGGCGATCCCCAGATCGGCGCCCACCATCTCTCCGATAAAATCCCACTGGGAGCTTTCATAGACGATATGAGGATCGAAGCCGACCGTACGGCATTCGGAGATGATCCGGTCGTGCAAAGCGAAGTCGCTGTTGAACAAAATAAACCGCTCCCCCGCAAGCTCCGCCAGCAGGATCTGCTCGCGATCCGCCAGCGGGTGGGCAGGGGGCAGGATGACCTTTAACCGGTCTTCGACCAGGGTGAAGGAGTCGAACAGGACCTCATCGATCGGCCACAGCGCGACCCCGACATCGAGAATGCCTTCGGACAAGCTTTCCTCGATTCGCTTGGCCCCGTTCTCCATCATCTTGATTGCTATGTTCGGGTATTGCTCCCGAAACTGCTTGATCACCTGCGGGAAAAAGCTCGAGCCCGCCATCGGCGGAATGCCGAGCCGGATGCTGCCCGTATTCAGGTACGTCAGATCATGCAGAGCCGCCTCCAGCCCGTCGAACAGCTGGAGAATCGGCCCGGCGTGGCTCACGATCGTTTCTCCGGCGGCCGTCAGCTTGATATGCCTGCCCTCCCGGACGAATACTTCGACTCCGAGCTCATTTTCCAAATTTTTAACGATTTTGCTGATCGTCGGCTGGGTCAGGTGCAGCGCCTCCGCTGCTTTCGTAAAGCTGTTATGCCTGACGATTTCGGTAATGTATTGCAAGTGGCGGATGTCCAAAGTGGTTGCTCCTTTCCATAGATAGAAGGAATGAAAACCATTCTATATATTGATTTTACGCATGAAAGGCGATCTTGTATACTTTTTACAAAGGAGCTGGACAGCATGAGAAAAATGGCGGGGATCGCGCTTCAAATTTTATTTTTTGTAGGCATAGCCCAAATCGCGGACGTTCTCGCTTCGATCCTTCCTATCCCGGTACCGGGAAGTATTGTGGGGATCGTTCTTTTATTTGTTCTGCTGAAGCTGAAGATCGTCCGTCTCGGGTGGATCGAGCAGGGCTCCAACTGGCTGATTGCCCAGATGCTGCTGTTTTTTATACCGGCTACGGTCGGCATTATGAACTATAAAAGCATGTTTATGACGAGCGGACTCCGGATTGTAGGCACGATCGTAATCAGTACGGCGGCTGTCATGATATGTTCGGGTTATATCGGCGAACGGATCGCCGCGCGCAAGGAAAGGGAGGCGTCATGATGGACGCGGTATTATGGTTGGGCTGTACGATCGCGGTTTACTGGGCGGCCAAACGGCTGTACAAGAAATATCCGAAAATCTATATGTCGCCGCTGCTTCTTACGCCGGTCGTCCTGATCGGCCTGCTAGCGATTAGCGGAGCTTCGTTCCAAACGTACAACGAGGGAGGCGTCTGGCTCTCGAACATGGTCGAACCGGCCACTATCGCATTAGCGGTCACGATGTATAAGCATATCGATCTGCTGAAAAAGCACGCCTTCGTCATCGCAGTCAGCGTCGGCTGCGGGGCGTTGACCGGAATCGTCACCTCGGCGGGACTGGCCCGTCTGTTCGGCCTGACCTCGGAGCTGATCGGCAGCCTCGCTCCCCGTTCCGCGACGACGCCGATCGCGGTGTCGATAACCGGGCTGATCGGCGGCATCCCGACTATTGCCGCCGTAGCAACGCTTATCACCGGGCTGCTTGGTTTAGTGATCGGACCGCTCATCGTAAAATGGTGCGGGATCCGGAACTCGATTGCCCAAGGGATACTGTTCGGGACAAGCGCTCATTCGGCCGGGATCAGCAGGGCGTCGGAGTATGGCACGGCAGCCGGATCGATCGCGGGTGTCGCTATGCTGCTGACGGCATTCGTTACGCTGGGCGCCGCCCCGTGGATGATTGAATGGTTCCGCTAGACGGCGGGCCTGCCGCCTTTTTTGCCGAAAGCCGATCAACCGCCTTTTGCCTGCGAAGGCATAATTCCATATAATGAGGAATAGGTGTATACTTCGACGGTTCAAGGAGGTGACTGAGATTATGGACGATGAGCCAGAGGAAGCGGGCGATAGGATTCAGTCGGCAGGGTTGCATAATAAAATCAAAATTTACGGGAAAACAAGTTACTATCCTCGGGATTGACTTTTCGTCCGGCTATTCATGGAGCTGCAGGAAAAGACAATGACCTGATTACCGGGATGGAGGAGGAGCAGCTTGTTTACAGAAATTTTGGTTCTTATTGTACTCATTGTGCTGAATGCGTTTTTTGCAGCCTCGGAGATCGCCTTGATCTCGTTGAACGATAACAAGATCCGATCGATGGCCGACGCGGGGCACAAAAAAGCGAAACTGTTGCAGAGCCTTCTGAGCGAACCGAGCCGTTTCTTGGCCACTATCCAAATCGGGATTACGCTAGCCGGATTTTTGGCGAGCGCTTTCGCGGCCGAAAGTTTTGCCGGCAGAATGGCGCAGTACTTGTACTCGGCGGGAGTCCCTTTGCCGCAAAGCATGCTGGAGACGATATCGGTTATCCTGATTACACTGCTTCTGTCTTATTTTACGCTTGTCCTGGGCGAGCTCGTCCCGAAGCGGCTGGCGATGCAGAAGTCGGAATCGATCTCCATGTTTGCGGTCACACCGCTTACGTTTTTGCTGAAAATATCGGCGCCGTTCGTCAAATTGCTGACTCACTCGACGAATCTGCTCGTCCGTCTCATGGGGGTCGACCCTCATGAGAACAAGGAACAGGTGACGGAAGAAGAAATCCGGATGATGGTCGATGTCGGCAACGAGAACGGGACGATTCAGGAAACCGAGAAAATGATGATTAACAACATCTTCGAATTCGACAACAAGGCGGTCTCGGATATTATGACCCACCGCAGCTCGGTAACCGGCCTTCCGCTGAATTTGTCACTGAAAGAAGTGGCCGGGATGGTTAATATCGAGAAATATTCGAGATATCCGATATTCGAAGACAATATCGATAATATTGTAGGCATCCTGCACGTGAAGGACATCATGAAATATATCGAAGAAGGCAGCGAAGAGACGTTCGTCATTCGCGACATTATTCGTACGCCTTACTTCATTCCGACATCCAAACGGATCGACGAGTTGTTTAAGGAGCTGCAGAAAAACAAGGTGCATATGGCGGTCGTCATCGACGAGTACGGCGGCACGGCTGGTATTGTCACGATCGAGGATCTGCTCGAGGAGATCGTCGGCAACATCTTCGACGAGCATGACGAGGAAGAGAAAGAATTCGAGCAGATGGACGACAGTACGTACGTCATCAACGGAAGTCTCAGTCTGCGGACGCTGAAGGACGTGCTGAACGTTCATTTGCCGGTCGAAGACTACGACACGGTCAGCGGCTTCGTAGTCGGCCAGCTGGGCCGAATTCCGCTTGAGGACGAGAGGCCGGTCGTGGAGTACGAGGGATTGATCTTTAAGGTCGAGGAAGTCGACGAGAAGCGGATTAGCAAAGTTCATGTACTCCGGGCAGCGGTCGAATCCGCCTCCGATACCGAATCCGAATAGCTGTCTCACCGCAGCGCCAGCGAGAAATAGGGCTGAACCGGCACCGTCCATCCAAGCGTTCCCAACGACGCCCGGGCGGTGCTTTTCACATGTTGGCACGGCCGCGTAACGACAATTTTTTTTTGATAGTTGGATCAAGTTTGCTATACTTAAACCCTATACGGTATACATACGATGGAGGTATTTTCGTGGAAAAGATCAGAGTAGGCATTGTAGGGTACGGCAATCTGGGCCGCGGTGTGCAAAGTTCGATCGTGCAAAACCCGGATATGGAGCTTGTAGCAATCTTCACAAGACGTCAGCCCGAAGGCATCCAGTCTTCCGTTCAGATGGTTCATATGTCCGAGATCGAGAGCTATATCGGGAAAGTGGACGTTATGATCTTGTGCGGGGGTTCCGCTACGGATTTGCCGGAGCAGGGGCCGTTCCTCGCGTCCATGTTCAACACCGTAGACAGCTTCGACCGCCATGCGAAAATCCCCGAGTATTTCGACGCCGTTGACGGAGCGGCCCGCAAAGGCGGACACGCCAGCGTCATCTCCACCGGATGGGACCCGGGCTTGTTCTCGCTGAACCGGCTGCTCGCCGAAGCGGTTTTGCCGGAAGGAAACGACTACACGTTCTGGGGGAAAGGGGTTTCCCAAGGACATTCCGACGCGATCCGCCGCATAGCGGGCGTGAAGGCCGGCGTGCAGTATACGATTCCTAGCGACGAGGCCGTCCAGCGGGTCAGAGACGGAGAAAATCCGGAGCTGTCCACCCGGGAGAAACATCTGAGAGAGTGCTTCGTCGTGGCAGAGCCGGGCGAAGACTTGGCGCGGATCGAGCGCGAGATTACGACGATGCCTAACTACTTTGCCGACTATGAGACGCGGGTTCACTTCATCAGCGAAGAGGAACTGAAGCAGAATCATTCGGCGATGCCGCACGGCGGCCTCGTATTCCGCAGCGGCAAAACCGGCGAGAGCAGCAAGCAGATCATCGAATTCGGCCTGAAGCTGGACAGCAACCCCGAATTTACGGGCAGCGTGCTGGTCGCTTACGCGAGAGCGATCCACCGTTATGCGAAGGAAGGCTTTATCGGGGCGAAGACGGTATTCGATATTCCGTTCAGCTATTTGTCTCCAAAATCGGGGGCTCAGCTTCGCCAAGAGCTGCTGTAAAGCTTCTCGGCCGGTAAACGGAGGGAGGTGCGGCGCATGAGCTTTATCGTGGAACGGATCGAGACCAAAATCGAATTTTTCGAAGCTTTCGATCTTCGTACGCTGGAGAGGAAGATCGAGGAGCAGATTCATAATAACAAGGCGCTGCTGCTGGACGTCAAGTCGGTTCAGCATCAGGCGACGTTTCACCCGCAAGCCGACAAGATGCTGTACACCGCTGTCGTGCATTTTGCGGTCAAGCAGTTGCCCTAGCGCTAGCCCCGCCCGGAACCCGGGATGGGCCTGAGAGGGGCACAAGAGACGTATGCGCAGGAGCGCATGCGTCTTTTTGTGCAGCTGCGCAAGTCATGCAAGGCCATCGGCCGCGGCTGATGGGGGGCCTGGCCGAATGGGTCTGCTCTTACGCGGAAGCTTTGCGGAACGAATTGTGTGTCGAAACTCCGAACATCGTGCTTATTTCCTAATAAATACCTGGGCATGTAACGTGTTTTGGTATATATTCCTTCAAAGGCCATCAGTTCTGAGACTAGAGGTGCAGCCATGAATCTAAGCATTCGCTGGAAAATTGTACTGATTTACTCCGTCATCGTTGCGCTTGGCATCGTAGCGTTGTCGGGTTATGCGTCGATTTCGATGAACCGGGAAGTGGTCGGGATTGTGACCAAGCAGCTCGAAGCGGATCTCGAGATCGGCAAAGTGCTGCTGCAGGAGGACGTCCCCGGAGAATGGAGCGAGAAGGACGGCGGTTTATATAAAGGGCATACGCTGCTGAACGACAACTTCGTATTCGTCGACAAGCTTGCCAAGCTGTTGGGCAACGAGGCGGCGGTGACAGTATTTCTCGGCGATACCCGCGTCTCGACGAATGTGACGGTAGACGGCAAGCGGGCGGTAGGCACGAAAGTGTCGGATGAGGTGAGGCAGAAGACGTTAGTGGAGAAGGGGAGGTTTCTCGGCCTCGCTCAAGTTGTGGGGGCGGATTATCAGGCGATCTATGAGCCGATCCTGGACGGAAAAGGAGAGGCCATCGGCATTTTGTTCATCGGCATCCCGAACCGGATCTTCGAGGAGGCGCAGCACGGCTTTCTCCGCCACATGATCACAGCGGGCTTGCTCGGCGTAATCGTGCTGGTCGTCTTGGTCTGGTTCGGCAGCGGCAAGTTTACGAGGCCGCTCACGAGGCTGGCCGACGTAACCGCCCAAGTGGCGTCGGGCGATTTGCAGGCGAAGACCGATCCGCTGCGCTCGAAAGACGAGATCGGCAAGCTGAACGGCTCGGTTCAGGGGATGATCGACAGCTTGCGCGAGTTGATCGGACATATTCACCAGGCGGTCCGGCAAGTAGCCGGCTACTCCGCTCAGCTCGCCGCCAGCGCCGAGCAAACCAAGGCGTCCGCCACCGATATTACGGATACGATGCAAGGCATGGCCTCCGGTGCGGAAGTTCAGGTCCAGGCCGCGGATGAAAGCGCGAGGGCGATGGAAGAGATGGCGTCCGGCATTCAGAAAATCGCCGAATCGGCCTCCTACGTAAATGAAGCCTCCGGCGAGATGGTACGGCATGCGGACGCCGGCAACGACTCGGTCCAAACCGCCGTCACCCAGATGGAGGTTATGAGCCGGTCCATCGCGGACGTATCCGAAGCCATCCGTGAGCTGACCCGGCTCTCCGCGGAAGTGGAGCAGATAGCCGCAGTAATTAAAGGCATCTCCTCGCAGACGAATTTGCTGGCCTTGAATGCGGCCATAGAAGCGGCTAGAGCCGGGGAGCACGGGAAAGGCTTCGCCGTCGTCGCTGCCGAGGTGCGCAAGCTGGCCGAGCAGGCCGGCGTGCAGGCGGAGCAGATCACCGGGCTGATCGAACGGATGCAGACGGCTACGACAGGCGCAGCGGCCAAGATGACGCAAGGGATGGAGGAGGTCCGCATCAGCGTCGATCGGGTGGAGCAGGCCGGCCGCACGTTTGCCAGCATCGTAGCCTCGACGAAGGACGTAACGGCCCAGATCGAGGAAGTATCGGCCGCGTCCGAGCAATTGTCGGCCGGAACGGAGCAGATCGCCGCCTCCATCACGGAAATTGCCAGAATCGCCAGACAATCCGCCTCCGGCATCGAGGAAGCGGCTGCCGCCTCGGAGGAGCAGCTTGCATCGATGGATGAGATCTCGCGGTCCTTGGAGGCGATGAACGGGATGACGGGGCAGCTCGAGCGGCTGATGGGCAAGTTTAAAGTGTAGGCAGGCTGCGGAAAATCGTTCTGCGATCGGTTCAGCCGGCTGAATTGTTAACACGAAAGATCCGGCAGGCGAACCGGGACAATTGTATCTTTAAAGGGGAATGTCGTTTTTGATGAAGGTTTTGGCCAAGCTTTCAATATGAAGGTCCCGGTTCGTTTTCTCGTAATCCTCCAGCACATCGATCACATATTCTTCACCGGCCTCGGTCGCTCTAAAAATGAATTTTTCCGTATCTTCGATACGCACATTGTGGCCGCAAGCCTTCAAGCATTGTTCGAAATCCTGAAGCGTAGGCTGCGTACCGGGTTCCAAATAAATAAGTCCGCGCAGCAGTTTGGTTTCGTCCTTACGGAAAATTTTAAAGTAAACGGTATGTTCTTTACGCATAGCTGTAGCCTCCTGTAGGACATTCGTCATGTAAAATCTAGGTATGGTACCATCATATTTTCATTGTCGGGCTTTTGTCTATAGATTTTGCCAACTGCCAACGATTTGTCGTTTTTGCATTCGTTTGGGTGCGGCGATAAATCGGATTTGCTTTTTGAAATCGCATGTGCTATGATGTAGATACTGAAATTTTGACCTGAACTCACATATTGTAGAGGGTTATTATTTTCTGTGAATAACCTTGTCCAATATGTGATTTTTTATTTTAAAGCAAAATAAAGGTCATGTAATTTATTTAGGAGGTAATTCAATATGCAAACAGGAACAGTAAAATGGTTTAACGCGGAGAAAGGTTTCGGCTTCATCGAAGTTGAAGGCGGAAACGACGTATTCGTTCACTTCAGCGCAATCGTTGGCGACGGCTTCAAATCGCTGGACGAAGGCCAACGCGTAGAGTTCAACGTTGTTCAAGGCAACCGCGGACCGCAAGCTGAGAACGTAGTTAAGCTGTAAGAAGCACGAACCCATAAAGCCCCGAACCTTGCGTTTGGGGCTTTATTACTTCATTGCGATCTGTAGTTCGATAAGCGGTGACTTGTCAAAGCGAGCTGTAATGAGTGGTAAACCGGAGCTTCTCATACTGGCGAGGGATCACAAAAAGAGGGAAAAGAGGGACGTCATGTACTATTCACGCAGAAAGCCGCTGGATGAAATTCCACAGGAGCTAACGCTCGTATGGTCTTGTACGAACGAAAAGTGTAACGGTTGGATTCGAGATAACTTCTCCTTTTCGAATCAGCCGATCTGTCCCCAATGTCAATCCGCCATGGCGAAAAGCGAAAAGATGATCACTGTGATCGCTAATACAAGCCCCAATTCATCCAAAAAATAAAATGGAGATTCATGAAGAAGCCCGGCCGCACGAGGTCGGGCTTTTTGCATTTGGCAAAGCAGCCCTGCCTGCTTCCGTTCCCCTCATTCTTGGGTGCAGGTTATTGTGTGCAGGTTATGTTCGCCTTCGTCAAAACGTATGCACGCGGGCTCTGAGCAAAATAGGAGTCTTTGGTATCTTCTATGTTGGGCATGTTGGGCGGACTGGCACGAATAGAGGCGGTTTGCACCCCTTATTTCCACCAACTTATCGCGTCTGCACCCTTTTCGCGGATAATAACAGCCACAAACCGTTCTTATTCCGTGTCCCAGCGGGGTTTCGGACAAAATAAAGGGTACGAACTAGGCTGTCGATTCAATGTGGACAACCAAGTGGAAAGGGAAAAGATTAGCTTCTGGCGAGTTTTGTCTGGAATCCCCTACCTTACAATCCTTATTCAATCAAGGGATTCCGGACAACCTGTTTGAGCAGAAGAAGGTAACTTTTCACTTGGAACGGACTGATAACACTTCTACACAATGAATCGACAGCCTCACGAACCGCTCTTATTCGGTTCCATCCCTGCTTGAACCAGGGCAGAAGCTCCAAACGAGGCTGCCCGGCGACGGACGATTAGCGCCCCTTGCCGACTCGACAAGGAAGGAGGCCCCGTCCCTGCACTCTAGTGCGATGATGAAACGTTCTGATCGATCAAGAGAAACGCCGACCCCTTGGAGAAGGTCGGCGTTTCTCGGTTAGCCGGACAAGCCGTGCACGCTTCTTGTAATCATCTCGCGCAGCTCGGCCTGATGCGTCTCGTACTGTTCGGCGGTTATGCTGCCGCTGGTCAGGCGCGACGTGAGCTGCTGGGATAGTTCGGCGACCTGGAGATCGATGACGTCCTCCACATCCACACGCTGCTCCTCGGCGAGGTCGGCCAGCGTGCGGCCGTTGTACAGGGCGTCGTGAATCTCCTCGTCCGACAACCCGCCGAGCACATGCTGCAGCGAGGCGACGGTCTCCGGACGCGAGGAATCCCGGGTATGGACGGCAGGATCGGCTTGACCCGGCAAGCCCAAGGAGGCATTGGCTTCTTCATTTTGAAAGACAGTGCTTATGGATATGACGATAGCGATTGTACCGGCTATGATGATTTGCTTCGGATTCATATGATGCATCCTCTTTTCTCTTTTTCGCAAAAAAGGCATACTCTCTTATTCATACGTTTAAGCGGGGGATTAGTTGCAAAAAAGTTTTTGGGCCATTCGGGACTCAAGTTCGGACGTTCGAACGAAAAGGAGAAAAACGTTAAAAAATTGTAAATTCCGGCGAATGCCTAAGGAAACCCGAGATAAACATGGACAAAACCTAAATAACAGAAAAATCAGAATATTTACACAACATGTGCAGGCAAGTATAATGAGGGTACAACACAGAGAGGGGATAGTCCAATGAAGAAGGTAAGCGAAGCATAATCGTGCATCGGTTACAATCCAAGGGAAGCTGACGAGCTTATCCGTAATCGTCACGGTATGCGGGACCTCAGAGAATCGTGAACCAATTTGATCAACCGACCGGATTGTAAAGGAATTGCAGCACAATCTTCTGAACGGGAAAGGTAAAGGATTGGAAAAATAAAGCGTGCCAAGCATGTTGGATGAAAGGAAAGACGAAAGACCAGTGAATCGAATACTCAAGAAATAGCTTCGTCTGCTGTGCCGCAGATGGGGCTATTTCTGTTTTGGCGGTAAAAGGCTGAAACGTGCCTCTTGCCATCCGCGCAAGAGCGTGATAGAATAATTTCTGACGAAATGACTAAAATGGTATTTTGGTCAATCGGTCGGGAGGTGAGTTTGATGTCTATTGACCGGAGAAGATTGATCATCGATGCTGCGGCCAAGTCTTTCGCTTTATTCGGTTATAAAGGCACTACGATGGATCAGGTTGCGAAGATCGCCAATGTGGGCAAAGGGACGATTTATACGTTTTTCTCGAACAAGGAAGAGCTGTTTCAGGAAATTATGAACAGGCTGATCGGGGAGATGAAGCGTGTCGCCGAGGAGGTGGTCGATCCGGGCCGCAAGTTTTTCGATAACTTGAACCTCGTGCTCGATCAGCTGCTCGATTTTCGCGAGGAGCATGAGCTGGCGATCAAGCTATCCCAGGAAGTGAAGGAGATCGGGACCCAGATGGCGCAGGACGGCATCTACCAGATCGAGAAAGCGGTCGTCGGCTACATTCAGCAGCAGGTGCAGGCGGCTGTCGATAAAGGCGAGATCAAGCCGTGCGATCCAGAGATGACTGCGTTCGTCATGTTGAAGCTGTACATGGCGCTTACGGCCGACTGGAAGAAGTCGCACCCCCCGCTGGACAAAACGCGTGTGGCCGAGCTTCTTCGGTTTTACTTACAGGAAGGACTGGCTCCGGACTAAGCCGGATGCCGTTTTTTTATCGATAAAATGACTAAATGACCAAAATGGTCAATTGGACAAAGTGAGGAAAATGCGTCGGTTTATTGGGTGAAACGGATGAATTCGTCCGACTATATATATTCAGCTATAGGAGTGGGGAACGATGTTTAAAAGTTGGAAGCAGTTCGGCAAAGAACTGACCGCCGTTATGCGCAACCGCAGGGTGTTGATTCCGGTTATTGCGGTGCTGATGATCCCGGTGCTGTATACGGCGATGTTTCTTGGAGCGTTCTGGGACCCGTACGGCCGGCTGAGCGACCTGCCGGTTGCTGTCGTTAATGCCGACAAGGGCGCCGAGTTTAACGGCAAGCAGTTGCAGATCGGTCAGGAGTTCGAGGGGCAGTTGAAGAAAAACCCGCAGTTTGACTGGCGGTTCGTAACGAAGGAAGAAGCGGACGCCGGTCTGAAGAACAATACGTATTATATGGCGATCGAGATTCCGGAAGATTTCTCGGAGAAAACGACGACGCTCACGTCCGATCATCCTGCGGCGGCGAAGCTGGCATTTCTCCCGAACGAAAGCTATAACTTCCTGGCGTCGCAAATCGGCAATACTGCCGTAGAGAAGATGAAGGCTCTGCTGAATAAAGAAGTGACGGAAGCTTATGCTAGAACGGTATTCGGACAAATGGAGCAGCTCGTCGACGGCATCGGCCAGGCGAGCGACGGCGCAGGCAAGCTCGCCGAAGGCACGACGAAAGCGAAGGACGGAGCGGTGCAGATCGAGCAAAATCTGAATAAGCTCGTCAGCGGTTCGGTCGCGCTGAAGGAAGGTGTCTCCCTGCTCCAGGCGGGAGGCGGCCAGCTTAATAACGGCGCCGCCGCGCTCGGCGGAGGCGCAGCCGGACTGGCGGACGGGCTCGCCAAGCTGGACGCGGCCCGTCAGGAACTTGGCGCGGGCGCCGCCACGATCGGCGAAGGCGCGGAATCGCTGCGCTCCGGCTCGGAGAGCCTGAGCGGCGGGCTGATGCAGCTGGCCGAGGCAAGCGGCAAGCTGTCGGCAAGCTCTGCGCAGACGGAGCAGGCGTCCGGCCGGCTCGCGGCGGCATTGGCGCAGTCGGCTGCAGGCTCTGCGAAGCTGGAGGAAGGCGCGGCCGGGCTGGCGAAGGGCCTCGAGCAGCTCGCCGTGGCCGACCCGCGGCTGGCGCAGGACGCCGGCTTCCAAAGCCTGCTGTCGGCAAGCAAGCAGCTTTCGGCGGGGCTGGCCGAAGCCAAGGCGGCGCAGCAGCAGCTAAGCGGCGGAGCCGAGCAATTGCACGCCGGTCTCGATCAGATGAAGAGCGGCATGGCCACATTCGACGGCAAGCTGAAGGAAGCGCAGGCCGGAGGGCAGCAGCTCGCCGCCGGAGGAAAGAAGCTGTCGGCCGGCGCCCGCGAGTGGACGGCAGGCATGACGATGTTCGGTACCAAGCTGGCCGAAGCCAAAAACGGCGGAGCCGAGCTGGCGGCGGGAGCCGGGCAGCTGGCCGGGGGCGCTGCGGAGCTTCAGCAAGGTCTGAACCGGCTGGCTGTGAACATCGGGCCGTTCGTAGAAGGCTCCACCCAACTGGAGAACGGAGCCCGGCAGGTCGCTTCGGGACTGCTGCAGCTGGATGACGGTTCGCATGAGCTGTCCGATAAGCTGGGCGAGGCGGCTGCCAAAACGTCGGGACTTCAAGTAAACGACTCGATGTACGACTTGTTCACCGAACCGGTAGGGCTGGACGTCCAGAAGGTTAATGAGGTGCCCAACTACGGCACGGGCTTCGCCCCTTATTTCCTGTCGCTTGGCTTGTACGTAGGGGCGCTGCTGCTGACGATCGTGTATTCGGTTCGCGAGCCGGCCGTCGTTCCGGCGAACGGACGCAGCTGGTTCTGGAGCAAAGCTTTGACGCTTGCCCTGGTCGGCACGATTCAGGCGCTGATCTCCGATGCGGCGCTGCTGCTTATTTTGAACCTGGAAGTGAAGAGCGTTCCGCTGTTCCTTCTGTTCTCGATTATTACTAGCATTACCTTTATGATGCTCATTCAATTTCTGGTCGCTACAATGCAAAATCCGGGCCGGTTTATCGCGATCGTGCTGCTCATTTTCCAACTGACGAGCTCGGCCGGCACGTTCCCGCTGGAGCTGATCCCGGGATGGCTGCAGCACGTAACGCCTTGGCTGCCGATGACGTATTCGGTTGCCGGTTTCAAGGACGTCATCTCGAGCGGGGACTTCGGCTCGATGTGGAAGCAGGCGGCGCTGCTCGGCGTGTTCGCGGTACTGTGTGCGGCGATGACGTATGCCTACTTCACGGCGGCTCACCGCAGAATGAAGCGCCGCAAGCAGACGACTGCAACCCCGGCTGCTGCTAACTGACCGGATGCAGAAGCGGTTCCGGAGGAACTCGCAACAAAAACGAAAACTGTCGGTTAAGCCTGATTAGAGGCTTTCCGGCAGTTTTTTTGCATTTCGGCGCATGAGAAAGTTCATAGGATCGGTTAAGGGGATTCAGCGAGCGGGGCGGTTCTGGAGGGTTCAGATGCACCTGATCAACAAACAAAGCGGGGAGAGAGCGGAAATTGGAGATTAGATAGCGGAGATTGGAGATTGGAGAATGAAACGGAAGAGTAACTTCCTTTATTCGATCGTATCAACGGTTAGAACGGGCAAAACGGAAGAAAGGCTTCCGTTATTTCTGAGTTTCAACACAAACTCGGCCTTTTTTCCTGAATAGAGGAAGCGATTCTTCCGCTAACAGATGCTTTTACCCCCAATAGTCACAATAACGGAAGCAGGATTTCCGCTTTTGCCGGAAAACTCCCTCCCACAGCGATTCCTGGTCCTATTCCGCCATATCCGATTGTCCCAAAGCTCCCAAAGCTCCCAAAGCTCCCAAAGCTCCCAAAGCTCCCAAAGCTCCCAAAGCTCCCAAAGCTCCCAAAGCTCCCAAAGCTCCCAAAGCTCCCAAAGCTCCCAAAGCTCCCAAAGCTCCCAAAGCTCC
>NZ_JBYUPU010000015.1:0-16184 GCF_058135425.1 Paenibacillus sp. MAH-35 | reverse complement strand
TCCCAAACCTCCCAAACCTCCAAACCCTTCAAACCCTCCAAAACCCCCCATCCCCCCAAAAAACCTAAACCCTAAATCCCCTCCCCCAAAAAGCTCCTATTCTGCCCACTACTGCTACGTGCTCTCTTACTCCTATTGATCTCATGTCCCCAAGCCCCCTTGCCGCCACAAGTTCTTTTCTTGATCGGGTCCACGGTTCCGTGTATCGTAAAGCTAGACAATACTGTGTTTGTCTCGGTTAGAACGGCGCTGCACACCCGACCCGATGCGCTTATTGGCAGCAGCAGCAGGCTCAAGAGGGCCCAAAGGATGCCCTCAAAAACGTTCAGTTGCCATTCAGGTTCCGCTCAGCATCGTTTCAGGGTGGCGGGCGATAATAGAAGAAGTACACACTGGGGAGGTTTCCAGGATGCGCCAGCTTAAGGGGATTAAAGTGCTGCTTGTCGACGACGAGCCGAATATATTGCAATTTCTGGAGCTGGGTCTGACGAACGAAGGTTTCGACGTACAGACGGCACAGGACGGGATGACCGCGATCACGGTCGCCAGACAATTTCAGCCGCATGTCGCCATTCTCGACGTGATGATGCCCGGGATGGACGGCTTCGAGGTGTGCAAGATGCTGAAAAAGTCGGAAAATGTCGCGATCATTATGCTGACGGCCAAAGACGAGGTGGACGACCGTGTGAAAGGGCTGACGCTCGGGGCCGACGACTATGTCGTCAAGCCGTTCAGCTTCGAAGAGCTGCTCGCCCGTATCCATGCCAGGGTGCGGAATCAGTTTCCGAATCTGCTGGGCGAAGTGGCTGCCGGGCCGTTCCGGATCGACGATCGCCGCAAAGAGATCAGTTACGCGGATAAAGTGCTGGAGCTGTCTCCTACCGAATACGAGCTGCTCAAATTCTTAGTGACCAACCACGGGCTCGTCCTTAGCAAAAGTATGATTTTGGACAAGGTGTGGGGGTACGATTTCGGCGGTGAGGAAAATATCGTCGAGGTGTACATCCGGTCCTTGAGAGACAAGCTCGGAGACAAGGAGCATCGGGTCATCCGTACGCTGCGGGGAGCGGGCTACCGGGTTGATGTGACATGAAGAAGCGGGGACGGTTCCGGTTTCCCCGGGCTTTAACGCCGCATTCGCTGCGGTTCCAGCTGCTGGCCCGGTCTTTGCTCGTAATAGCCGTCATTTTACTGTTTATCGGGTTATTCCAGTACGTGTTCATGCGCGAGTTTTTGTTTAAAAACAAAGCGGAAAGCATGCAGGGCCAGCTTCGCTCGGTTCCCCGGGAGGTGCTTCTGAGCACGGGGGACTGGGGGTACGAAGGGCCGGGAGGACGCAAGCCGATGCTGTACTTCCCGGATATGACGTTCGCCGTCATCGATGCGTCCGGCACGTTCACCAATATGTCCGGATGGCCGGAGGCCGGCGAGCCGCCGAGGCTGGAGGATGCCGAATACGAGGAAGCGATGAAGCTGAAGCCGAAGGACGGGCTGCACTATTCCGTGATGCGCGATGCGCAAGGAGCCGAGCAACTGGTCGTGCTGCAGCCGATCGATTCCCGGGGGCGCATCCTCGGCGTCGCCCAGCTAAGCATGAGTACGGCGCCGCTCCACGACGTCGCGGTTAATCAGCTCTTCGTGTTCTCCGCGCTCTCCTTGCTTGCGCTGCTGCTTGGCCTGCTTGCCTTTATTCCCGTATTGCGTCGGACGCTCGTTCCTTTGTCCAAAATCGTGGATACCGTGGAACGGATCGACGCCGGCAATCTCGACGAACGGTTCCCTTCCCGGCAAGGCCAGCAGGAGATCGACCGGCTGGCCGTGTCGTTTAACGGCATGCTGGAGCGGCTGGAGGCTTCCTTTCTCGCGGAGAAGGAGGCGAAGGAACAGATGCGGCGGTTCGTCGCGGACGCTTCTCATGAGCTGCGGACGCCGCTTACGTCGATTCACGGCTTTCTCGAGGTGCTGCTGCGCGGAGCGATGCATCAGCCGAACCAACTGGAGAAAGCGTTGACGAGCATGTACGGCGAATCGGAGCGAATCAACAAGCTGGTCCACGATCTGCTGCTGCTCGCCAAGCTGGACCGCGCGCCTTCCGTCGTATGGAGCGAAGGCGATCTGGGCCGGCTGCTGACAGAGATGGAGTCCCAGCTGCGGCTGCTGGCAGGCGAACGGGAGGTCGTGCTCCGGATCGAATCCGCAGCGAAATGCCGGTACGACACGGACAAGATCAAGCAGTTGGTGCTGAATCTGTTCCAGAACGCGGTCCAGCATACCGAACCGAAGTCGGGCCGCATCGGGGTGACTTTAACCGGGACGGAAGACGGGGTTGAGCTTGCCGTAGCGGATAACGGCCCGGGTATTCCCGAGGAGCATCTCCCGCATGTGTTCGACCGCTTCTACCGGGGGGAATCGTCGCGTACCCGCAAGTCGGGCGGAGCGGGACTCGGTCTTGCCATCACGAAGTCGATTGTGGACGCTCACGGTGGGACGATTCGCGTCCGGAGCGCGCCTGGAGCGGGAAGCACCTTTACCGTCCGGCTTCCCCGCAGCGGGACGCCGGACTAAGATTGGGAACGGATAGAGCCGAAGGATGATCCGTATGGCGGGAAGCGATGCGGGTTTCTTCCGGTTCTTTTTTGGCGTATCCGGATTTTGGTATAAGAAGCGACCCGCTTACAAAAGATAACTTGAATCTACCAAGATCAGCCTGCCATACGGGAGAGAATCGATGCGAACGGATAAAAAGATTACCGCCTTTCAGCTGTACATGATGCTTATGCTGTTTATCGGTATTTCCAATCACGTCCTGTTGATTCCCGTCCTGCTCTCGACAGCCAAAAGAGATTCCTGGATCGGCACGGCCGCCGCCATACTGCCTGCTTTGCTATGGGTAGCGCTGCTGTATGTCACGATCCGCACGACCGACCGGAAGAAGCTGACCGACTGGCTGCACCAACGGTACGGGATCGTTCCCGGCGCTATACTTCGATTCGTCCTGATCGGTTATTTCGCCATCGTCGGATTTGTGTCGCTTCTGGATACGATCACCTGGACGCAAGTGACGTATTTGCCCCGCACGCCGAGACTTTTGATCGCTCTGGCCTTCCTGCTCGTCTGCTGGTTTGCCGCCAAAAAGGGAATACGGGCGATCGCCGTCACATCGGGGATTTTGCTGCCGGGGGTAGTCTTTCTCGGCTACATGGTAGCGAGCGCCAATCTGCAATATAAAGATTACAGCCTGCTTTTTCCTTTGTTCACCCACGGCTACACTTCGGCTCTGAACGCAATGGGATACACGTGCGGGGCGTTGTTCGAGCTTACGATCGTTTTGTTTATGCAGCAGCACGTCTCGAATAAGATCCGGCCGGCCGGCTTGATCGTGATGTGCTTCATCATCGTCGGATTGACGCTTGGACCGTTAACCGGCTCCCTGGCGATATTCGGACCGTTCGAATCGGCCTATCAGCGGTATCCGGCTTTCGAGCAGTGGCGGATGGTGACGATGGGGAAGTTTATTTCGCATGTGGATTTTTTTTCGATCTACCAGTGGATTGCAGGTTCGTTCGTCCGGATTTCTTTGTCGCTGTTTCTGATCGGCGACATTGCTGGGATTCGCCAACAGCGCAACCGGACGCTCCTGCAATCCTGGTTGGGTCTGCTGTTCCTGGCCGGCATGCTTATTCCGTTTAGCGACGCTTCCTTGCTTGATTTTTTGCAAAACTGGTTTTTCCCCGGTGAGTTCATTCTTCATCTTGTCCTGACGATATTGCTAGTTGTATTCGCCCTACTGCCGGCAGGACGCAGAAAGGAGAGTTCCGCCCCATGATCCCGTTATCGAGATGGACGGAGAGCAGCGTCAGGGAGATGCTTAGCAAGTCGCATGACGTAGCCGTCGAGACATGTATCTTCGGTCCCCCGGGAACAACCCATAGGGTAGTCCTGATCTACGCCAAAGGTCTGATCAATAACCAAACGCTCGAGGAAGTGGTACTTCCTTATTTGCGGGACATGCTGGATCAGGCCATCACGGTCGATCCCGTTCTTCTGGAACGCAACCAGCGGCTGATGCTGCGGCCCGTAGCTGCGGATCAGACGACGGAATCGGTGATGGCCGATCTGTTCTCCGGATACTTGATCGTATTTTTGGAGACGTCGGGTTTGATCTACACGCTTAACATCTGCAACTTGCCTAACCGGAATCCGGAGGAGTCGAGTTCGGAAGTATCGATTAAAGGGCCGAGAGATTCGTTTACCGAAAGTATAGGCGTGAACGTGGCATTGGTCCGGAAAAGGCTGAAGTCGAACTCGATGAAGTGCGAGGTTTATTCGGTCGGCAGGCGCAGTAAAACATCGGTCGCCCTGCTGTATATCGACGATGTGATCGATCCCGATCTGGTGGACGACGCAAGACAGAAACTCCAGGCCATCGACGTTGACGGGCTGGTCAGCAGCAGTCAGCTGGAGGAAGGGTTGACGGGCTCGTCCCTTAGTTTGTTTCCGCTTCTGGACTACACCGGGCGTCCGGATTTTGTAGCCGACAGTTTGCTCCGGGGAAGAATGGGTATTATGGTGGACGGCTCTCCGATGGCGCTCCTCGGTCCGGCTAATTTGGTGTATATTATGAAGTCGCCGGAAGACGTTCATTTTCCGTATTATTATGTCGCGATGGAGCGGATTCTGCGTATTGTCGGGCTGCTGGTGGCCATCTTCCTGCCCGGTTTTTATATTGCCGTGACGGCGTTTAATCTCGATCAGATTCCGTTTCCGCTGCTGGCTACGATCTCTTCGCTCCGGATCGGGCTTCCCTTGTCGGGGCCGATGGATTTTTTCATTATGCTGGGGCTGTTCGAGCTGTTCCGGGAAGCGGGGATGCGTCTGCCCAAGGCGGTCGGGCAAACGGTTGCCGTAGTCGGCGGGCTGATCGTCGGCGACGCGGCGATCCGGGCCGGCATCACCGGACCGGCTACGCTTGTCGCTGTCGCGATCTCGACGATGGCGATGTTTACGCTCGTCAATCAGTCGCTCTCCGGCGCCGTCACACTGCTGCGTATTATTATTTTACTCGTATCGACCGTACTCGGGATGTTTGGCTTCATTTTGTCCGTCGTCGCGCTCACGCTGTATCTGGCGACGCTGGAGACGTTCGGGGTATCCTACTTGGCGCCTCTATCTCCTCCACGGTACAGGGAACTGGTGCAGGCGATATTGGCGAAGCCGTTTGCGCTGATGAAGCGCCGGCCTTCGTTCCTGAAGCCGGTCGACCGGACGCGAAGGGGAGGGGATGCGTCTTGATTTATTTGTTACGGACGACGCTGGTCCTTGGAGCCGTCGTGTTGTTTTTGAGCGGCTGCTGGGATATGAAGTCGATTCAGGATACGAACTACGTCGCCGCGCTCGACTTCCAGGACGGCAAATATGTCGTATACGCCCAACTGCTCGACTTCTCCAACGTATCGAATCCTGATTTTTCCAAAGGCGGCGCGGCCGGAAATGTGTGGTCGGGCAAGGAGGAGGGCATCACCGTCGTCGACGCGATGAACCAGCTGTATCGGACGTCGCAGCAGCGCGTGTTTTGGGGCCAGGTGTCGTCGATCGTCTTCAGTCAGGAAGCTTTAAAACACGGCGTTTTGCAATATTTAGACGGAGTAATCCGTTTTCGCGAGATTCGGTATACGCAGTGGGTGTACGGCACGAACGAACCGATCGACCGGCTGTTTACAGTCACTCCTTTCTTTAATTTGTCGCCGCTCGCGTCGATTCTGCATCAGCCGGAAGACAATTACCGGCAGCGTTCCTACATTCGTCCGCTCCGGCTTCACAAGATGGTCTCGCAGCTGCGAGAACCCGGCAACAGCTTGCTGCTCCCGATGCTGGCCATCGACCGGGAAGTATGGAAAAAAAACGACTCGCCCGATAGCAAGCTAGTTGTGGAGGGAGTTTTCGCCCTCTCCCAGAGAAATGATCCGGTCTTTGTAAAAGATTCGGAGCTGATCGGACTTCGCTGGATGGAGAAAGATTCGAAACGCGGCGATCTGGTGATCAGCCACGATGGCCAACCTTCCGCCTCGCTATCGATCGAAAACCTAAGATCGGATATCCGGTTTGACGAGGCGGGCGGCAGCTTTTCGATCCAATTCAGCTGTTCGGCTACGATAGCGGAACTGGTGGAAGGGATGACGGAACAGGAAATCGAGTGGGCGACGGTGGAGACGATCCGCTCTCAAATCAGGCAGACGTTCGAGAACGGCCGGAAGAAGGGGCTTGATCTGTTTCACCTCAACCATGAGCTGTACCGCAAACATTTTCCGGTCTGGAGCAAGCTGACCCGCAACGGGATGACTTCGCTGGAGGAGTACAATCTCGGCACTATTGAAGTGAGCGTCGACTTGCTGCACTCGGGGATGTACCGGATTACGAAGCAGCCGAAATATCAATATTAGTTTGAAGAAGAGCCTTCCGGAGGAGTGAGTCCGAGAGGCTCTTTGTTTGGTTTCGGGGAAGGTTTGATTAAAAGCGTAAAAGCGATTTGTACCCCTTATTTGGTCGATAATCGGGATCAACGGGTAAATAAGAGCGGTTTCCAGCTTTAGGGGAGATCCTCCGTATACCTTCACAAGAAAGACGCTTCATAAAAAAAGAAGCCCCGCGGCTCGGAAACGGCAGCGGGGCGCAACTCGTATGCGTCAGATCAAGGCTGATCGGGTTATCGGAAGAACGTCGAACTTCTTATAGAAAAGCGGTTTCAGGTCCGGATTCACGACATACCTCAGTGGTGAATCGGCGGTCCGATCGAATGGTGCCAACCGGTTTAGGGGATACCAATACTGTCGCTGAACAAAATACCCATTTTGTTAGGTTAGGAGGAAGGCATAGACAGTATCATTATACTGGTTATGGAACAAGTTGTCATTTAGAATTTCGACATAGTCAGACAATTTTCGTTCTATAAGGAAAAGGATTCCAATGCCTCGTCCACCATATCGTCGTTAATTCCGATATATCGCAGTGTGATGGAAGGACTGGAATGTCCAAATATGTATTGCAGCATCGCCACATCTTTCGTCTTCTGATAGAAGTGATATCCGAACGTTTTCCGCAATGTATGTGTTCCGATTGCCCCTTCCACCCGGCATACTTTGGCGGCCTGATGAATAATATGCCAGGCCTGAATCCGGCTGATCGGAGCGCCTCCTTTCTTCGACGGGAACAAGTAATCCGAGTCTGCGTACCGTTTCGTGTACTTTTCGATTTCGTTCCGGAGCGTGTCGGAAATGATCGTTTTACGTGCATTGCCCGTCTTCTTCTCGCGAACTTTCAGATGCTTCGTATACTTCACATCCATAACCCGCAACGGCAAAATATCGCTGATCCGCAGACCCGAATTAATGCCGAAAACAAATAAAAAATAATCCCGGTAAGACCGGTGAAGCAAATATTCCTTGATTTGCTGAATTTGCTCCAAGTCACGTATCGGCTCTACGGCATTGGCACCTCGTCTGTTAGTCATGAGAGTCTCCGTTAGTTAGATTAAATGCAATATTTTGAAACATAATGTTATATAAGATTATCGGCGATTATTGTCGAAATTGCAACGTTCCTTACTCCCACAAGGGAAATGAGCCTTTAGACTTAGGGTTTCAGATCTAACAAAATGGGTATTTTGTTCTATTCGAGGAAGCGGAGTTCGTTACGGATAGTAAATATGTCGATAAAGGAGGGACCTTGCTTTGATGGATCAAGCATTCCGGCCCGGTACAGCAGCGCTTACGTCTAAAGGCGAAAGGCCGGCTCCGGCTCCTGGACGTAAAGGAGTAGAGTTCCGGTGAAGAGCATAATGGAGGATTGTCTGCGCCGTTTCTTGGACAAAGGCGACCGGATGACCTACGAGCACAGCTTGCGGGTCGGGCATCTGGCGCGGATTGTAGCCGCCCATGTATCGGGGTGGACGGAAGAAGAGAAGGAAGCTTTTGTCGCGGGCTGCTGCATTCACGACATCGGGAAACGGATGATTCCGCTTGAGATTTTACACAAGCCGACCGTTCTGACCTCCGAGGAGTGGAGAAGCATGAGAAGACATCCGGAAATCGGGATGAGACTGCTTCATATCAACGGCTACATGCACCCTCCTGTAGCCGATATCGTGCAATATCATCACGAGCGATGGGACGGTCTGGGGTATCCGCATGGCTTGAAAGGAAGCGAGATTCCCGAATGGGCGCGGGTATGCTCGGTGATCGACGCCTTCGACACGATGGTGTCGAATCGGCCCTACCGCAGAGGGTTGTCTGTCGAGCAGGCCAAAGAGGAGCTGCGCAGGCAAAGCGGCACACAATTCGATCCGGACGCGGTCGAATTGTTTTTGAATGTGCCT
The DNA here is from genome assembly GCF_058135425.1 of Paenibacillus sp. MAH-35. Taxonomy (NCBI): domain Bacteria; kingdom Bacillati; phylum Bacillota; class Bacilli; order Caryophanales; family Paenibacillaceae; genus Paenibacillus; species Paenibacillus sp. MAH-35. The sequence goes on along the minus strand of NZ_JBYUPU010000015.1, from coordinate 7,813 downwards.
TTCGAGTCATTTCGGGCGGCGACTGAATTTTGCGAGACGTATCCCTTTCCGGGTTCTTCGAGATGGAAGCGGAATTTGGAGACAAATGTTCACGAGGCGCAAATGAATGCTACAGCATGGAGGAGAAGTGGACAATGAGATGGTTCCTGAACTTGAAAACATCCGTTAAACTGATTTCCGCTTTTGTAACGGTTGCGGTTTTGCTGGCGGCCGTAGGTCTGTATGCCTTATCCAATATGAGTATGTTAAACGGAAATGTCCGGGAAGTGTACAACAACAATCTCGTCTCGGTACGAGACCTGTCGGCCGCGCAGATCAGCTATCAGCAGATGCGTGTAGCCATCCGGGAAATGAGCACGACGACCGATAAATCACAGCTGGATCAGCTGTCCCGGGAAATCGACGAATACAAAAAAGAGTTCGTCGACAAGATCGAATCTTACCGTAAAGTTGCCGTTACAAAAGAGGAGCAGGACGAGCTGAAAGCGTTCGATCCGGCATACGCCGCTTACGATAAGCTGTTCGATCAGGCTCGCCAGATTACGTATCAGAACGACTGGGAAGCGTTCCGCAAATTTCAACTGGAGGAATTGAACCCGGTCGCGACAAAAATGAGAACCCACCTGACGAAGCTGATCGACATGAATGTAGAGATCGCGGGAGCGACCTACGTGGAATCCGGCGAGGCTTACACGTCGGCGCGCAACGTAACGGTTGCGGTCATCATCTTGGCTTTTGTGATCAGCATTTTGCTCGGTTATTACATAGCGCGGACGATCGCGAATCCGCTGGGACAGATGGTGCAACTCATTGCGAAAGTCGCGGAGGGCGATTTGCGGGAACAATCCGAAATCGACACGCGCGACGAGATCGGCCAATTGGCCGGCTCGCTCAACGAGATGATTCATAATCTGCAAAGACTGATCGGCGGAATCGTCCAATCGTCCCAAAGCGTGGCGGCGGCGTCCGAGCAAATATCGGCCAGTACGGAAGAAATTGCAAGCAGCAGCTCCAGCCAGGCCCAATCGGCGCAAACGATCACCGACCTGTTCGGCGAACTGACGTCTGCGATTCATTCGGTAGCCCGCAGCGCGGAGCAAGCGGCCGAGCTGTCCTCGGACACGGTGCGTACCGCAAGCGAGGGCGGTAAGGCGGTGGAGGCGTCCGTAGCCGGGATGCAAGCGGTCAATGAAAAAATGTCGCGTCTTGAAGAAGATTCGCAGCGCATCGGAGATATTATCGAGGTGATTGACGAAATCGCCGATCAAACCAATCTGCTTGCCCTGAATGCGGCGATCGAAGCGGCCCGGGCGGGGGATCAGGGCAGAGGCTTCGCCGTAGTTGCCGACGAGGTTCGCAAGCTGGCCGAACGAAGCAGCGAAGCGACCAAGCAGATCTCGACGATCATCAAGACGATGCAGGACAATACGAAGCAAAGCGTCTCGGCAGTACTCGTCAGTACGGAGCAATCGGTCAAAATGGGCGATGCGTTCCAGCGGATTGCCAGCATGGTCGATACGACAGCGGGCAAGGTGAATGAAATTGCCGCGGCAAGCGAGGAGCAGTCGGCCCAGGCTACGGAAGTAATGAGCTCGGTAGAGACGATCGCGGCGGGCAGTCAGGAAGCGGCGGCGTCTTCCGAAGAGACGGCTGCGACGTGCCAGTCTCTGGCTCAGCTGGCGGATGAGCTGCACACGTCCGTCTCGGTGTTCAAGATCAGCTAATTTGTCGTTAGGAGGCTTGAACGTGAACGTGGCTACCGTTCGGCAAGAGCAATATATCGAGTTTCGCATAGGAGAGGAAAACTATGCGATCCGCATCGAGCACATCCATGAAATTATTAGGCTGCAGACGATTACGCCTCTTCCGCATTCGAAGCCGTATGTGAAAGGTGTCATTAATTTGCGCGGGCACGTGGTGCCGGTCATCTCGCTGCGCAGGTTGTTCGGCATGGCGGACGATACGGATACCAAATCAACGCGAATCGTGGTCATTAAGCATCTGGAGCAATCGGTAGGGGTGCGGGTCGATTTGGTCAACAAGGTGACCCTGTACCCGGTTGTTCAGCCTCCGCCGGAGCGGATCGGCGATTTGAGCGGAGCTTTTTTTACCGGTATCGGAGTCAGGGAAGGGGAATTGGTCGGCCTTTTAAACCTGGATGAAGTGCTTCTGCGGGATTAATGGCGGGTAGAGCGTGTCTAAGGAGATGCCCGGACAAAGAACATAACGGCAGGCACTGCTTCGGGGTGGAGCGGTGCTTGTTTATTTTTAGAACGTGCCGGCGTGTATCCGCTGTGGCAAACCTTTATCGAGGGGAGCGAAACCGTGACGTTATCGTTTTTTTTGCTTCCAATGCGGTATAATGACACAAGCGGAGCCGTTTTTAGGGTATCCTACTCCTAGTGGAGACCGACAGCAAGGAAAGGCGTGATCAAGTGGTAGAGAAACGTTTCTCGAAAGAGTCCAGATGTTACAAGACGTTCCGGGTATTTCCGACCGACGTGAATAACTACGATACGCTGTTCGGAGGCAAGCTGATGGCGCATATCGACGACATCGCCTCCATCGCCGCATCCAAGCATAGCCGCAGCTTTGTGGTAACGGCGTCTACCGATTCGGTGGACTTCCTGTCCCCGATCCCGATGACCGCTTCCGTATGTCTGGAATCGTATGTAACCTGGACCGGCCGAAGCTCGATGGAAGTGTTCGTCAAGGTCATCACCGAGGATCTCCTTAGCGGAGAACGCCATATCGCCGCAACCTCCTTTCTAACCTTCGTCGCGCTGGACGACAACAAGAAGCCGATTCCCGTGCCGCAGGTCGTGCCGGAATCTGAAGAGGAGATTCAGCTTCACCAGTCCGGAGACGGACGGGCGGATATGAGGCGCCACCGCCGCGAGCAGAGCAAGAAGTTCGCTGATTTTTTGACGACCAGCTATTCCTGGGAATGACCGGATATCGAGCAAAAGCCAGTAAACCGTTTCCTCAAACGGCTTGCTGGCTTTGTTGGTATACGGACAATTTTACTTCCACTTCTCGAATTCAGCTTCCAGTGTTTCCCTCGTCACCTTGCGTCGATGCAGCGACAGGCTGGGAGACTGAATGTTCAGCTGCGTTATTTTTTTGTTAATGTCCTTAATATGGGCGTCGATCGATGGTTCATCCGGATGGGTCCGCAGCAGCTCGAGCGTATATTCGATCGATTCCTGAATATCTTTGCGCAGCATAATCCATGGGGGCGGAACTTTGGCATTTTTCAGTATCGTCTGCAGCACGTCCTCGGTCGGCACCTCGACCGGTTTTCCTTTGCCGGGCAAGTGATCGAAGCCGCCGTTGCGCTTGCATTCCTCGAACGCCTCATCAAGCCAGTGGTGCATCCGCCTGTAATGTAAAATGGCGACTTGACGGTCTTCAAATGTATCGGCCGGCAAGGGGATGATCGGGCGCTGCGGAGGTTCCGAATAAACCCCGCCGTCCGGAAGGTTGTTGCGAGAAGACGACATGGCGTAATTCCCCGCTTTCTTATAGAACGGTTTGGTTCTAGCGTAGCGGATTGGCTGGACCGGGTCAAGCGGGAAGCGGCTAACCGGCGCGTCCACATTTTGCAGGAGACCGCTCCTGCGTTCCGGCACATAAATCGTTCCCCGAACCTTCATACTAACGTTAAAACGGAAGGGGAATGCCTTATGAAGCGGATCACCGCAATCGCGGTATGCTGTCTGCTGGCGTCCGGCTGCTGGAACGCGGGGCGTTCGGGAGAAAATAATCCGGCTGTACCAGCCCCGCGGGACTACGCGTCGGACGTTCCGCACAGCATTGTTCGGACGGAGGAGCTTACGGAGCTGATGGCGCAAACGGCCGAGCGGGAGCGGCGGCTATCCGATACGGTGTCCGTTCCGCCCAAGGCGAAGCCGATCGAGATCAAGCAGGACCCGCCGGCAGTTCCCCCGCATCAGGAGACGCGAGCCAAGCCGAAGCCGAGCGCCAAGCCGAAAGCGCCGCCCAAAGCTCCGGCGGTCAGCGCGCAGCAAAGCACGTCCGGACGGAAGCTGTCGCTCTCGGAGCTGAGAGCCAAGTACCCGGACTGGTTCAAGGTAAGCGGCGCAGCGAAGGAACCCCGGATCGCGCTGACGTTCGACGACGGTCCCGATTTACGCTTTACCCCGCAAGTGCTCGATGTATTGAAGGCCAATGGCGTGAAGGCGACCTTCTTCCTGCTGGGCAAAAAGGCGGAGGAGCATCCGGATATCGTAAAACGGATCGTACGGGAAGGTCATGCGATCGGCAATCATTCGTACCGCCACCCGCAGTTTACCAAATTAACGGTGGACGAATTTGCTTCGGAAATCGAGAAGGCGGAGGAGGTGCTGAACCGGCTCGCCGGTTACCGGCCCAAGCTGGTGCGTCCTCCCTATGGAGCGATTGATGAAGATGAGCTGCAGTGGGCCAAAAATAGAGGATACGTCATCGTCAACTGGAACGTCGATTCGCTTGATTGGAAAAACCTCGGGGAACAGCAAGTGTTAGGCAACATTCTCGGTCATACGAAGGCCGGAGCGATCGTTTTGCAGCATTCGGCCGGAGGAGACAGTCAAGACTTGTCCGGCACCGTCAAAGCGCTGCCCGGCATCATCGCGAAGCTGAGAGAGCAGGGCTACGGGCTGGTCACGGTTCCCGAACTGCTGAAGCTGCCCAAAAGCAAATAATGCCGCCGACTGCTAGTCGACGACATACACGGTTACATTCTGGTAACCGAACAATTTGGCTTGCTCGCCCGAGCTCGGCACGAAGATATCGATCCGGTTGCCCTTGATCGAGCCGCCCGTGTCGGACGCTACCGCCATCATTCCTCCGGCCGGCAGACCGTCGAACGTATAACCGGTGACGTATACGGTCGTTCCGAGCGGAATCACTTTGGGGTCTACGGCAATGGTGCCGACCTTCAGCGTATTGCCGAAATAATCAAGTCCGGCATAACCGCCGTTTTCTTCCGCGCTGCCTGTATAGGCGGAGGCGACTGCAGCGATGGTTTTGGCAGGTTTGATCTCTTTGCCCGCCACCGTGACGACCGGCTGGTTCGTTGACGGCTGCTTGGCGGTAGCTTTCGCTTCGGTTGCGGCTTTCGGTTGGGCCGCTGCCGGAGCTGCTTTTTTGGCTTGGTTTGGTTGCGCTTTCTTCGCTGTATCGGATGCGGCTGAAGCGGCGGCCTTCGGCTTGGCGGGTGCGCTGGCAACTGCAGCAGATGCTGCGGGAGCCTGCTGGGGCTGCTGTTCTGCAGCCTGCTGAGCCGTCTCTGCGAGTACGGCGGCCGCTGGTTCCGCTGAGGCCAATACCGTCACGATTCCTTGAGCCGGATATGCGGAGGGAGACAACGTCCCGCCATCTGCAAATAAATGAGTCTGAAAAACAAACGGAGCCAGCATCGGCATCAAGGCCGGGTCGTAGGGACGCCCCCCTGCGGTTGCTGACGATCCGGTTCCGGATAGGGCGAACAAAGCGAAACTGCCCGCAAGCAAAGCGTGCTTCCAGGGTAAGTACTTCACGAACGGCATCTCTCCTTTTGACGGCCTACGAGGTTAGTTGTCGGATTCGGGCTGAGGATACAACCCTACGCGCAGAAACGCGATTCACCCCGGAGCGGACTTGTCCGCTTGGTGATAATCCCCCGCACTTATGGAAACCGCGAATGGTAAAACTTCGCAGTTTTGAAGTTTCGGCTTCTTGTAGAAGGCTAACATATGTCGGACGGAAGGGGAAAGCCTCAAAATTTTCCAGTTGCAATTTCGCCGTGCCGAAAACAGCTCGTCACATGGTCCTGCACCATCCCGGTTGCCTGCATAAGCGCGTAGCAAATCGTCGGGCCGACGAAGGTAAAGCCGCGCTTTTTTAAATCTTTGCTCATCGCTTCCGAGATGGGGGTGGAGGCGGGCACATCCTGCAAATGATCCCAGCGGTTGCGGATCGGATGTCCTCCGACAAATTGCCATATATATGCGTCGAAGCTGCCGAACTCCTGCTGAACCTGAAGGAAGCATCGGGCGTTGCGAACGGCGGACGCGATTTTGGCCCGGTTGCGCACGATGCCCTCGTTATTCATCAATTCCTCTATTTTGCGGTCGTCATATCCGGCGACTTGTACCGGATCGAACCGGTCGAACGCTTCGCCGTACTGTTCCCGCTTGCGCAGAATCGTGTACCAGCTAAGGCCGGCTTGAGCGCCCTCCAGTACGAGCCGCTCGAACAGGGCGTGATCCTCGTGAACAGGCACGCCCCATTCCCGGTCGTGGTAATCCCGGTAGAGCGGGCTGTCTGTGACCCAGCCGCAGCGTTTCAAAGGTTCCTGCATGAGAAAATCGCCTCCTTAGGTATCCACCCAGTCCTTCCAGTATAACGGAGGATGCCTCCGAAGGCGAAATTCCTGTCCCGATAGCAGGCTCAGGGTCTTAGTATCGTTCCTGCGATATAACGGGTCGCGTCCTTGTGACCGCCCGGATCATCTGCATCGTGAAAGTAGTAGGAGGCCAGCACTTCGCCCGGACGCACCTCGACGGCGCGGGGATAACCGAGATCCCGGCTGCCGCCGTCATCGCGCAGAATCAGCTCTTGCCCCCACGTCGCACCCCCGTCTTCGCTTGCACGCGCCCGGATGCCGTACGGCGGACGCCTGTAGCCGTAGACAGCGAACAAACACCCGTTAGCGAGGAGCGATAAGTGTACAACGTCCCCATGATCGTTGATGCGGTTAATAAATCGCCACGTTAATCCTCCGTCGTCGGAAGCGTACAGCTCGTTCCAGGCGGCGATCATTGCCGGTTTGCACCGGACTGCAACGAGAATCGTGCCGTCCGGCATCAGGACCGGGGACGGGCAGATGACGCGGTATTCCTGGCTGCCGGGCATAAGGGATACGAGGCTCCAATTACAGCCGTTGTCAAACGAGGCGAATACGACCGGACGGTCATGAGGATTCGTCTTCGGTCTTGCGGTCAAAAAGAGCAAAATAACTCCGTCGGGGCGTACGATATAGGAGGGCCGTCCCTGGTAGCGGGGAATGCCGCAGTCCGGCAGCATGCTGGCTTCTCCCCACGTAACGCCGCCGTCGCGCGACAGTTTGACCCATGCGCGTGCCTGATCGGAGCCGGAATTGGGCGTGCTCCAGCAAGCGAGCAGCACGTGAGGATCGTCAAAATCGCTGCCCTCGGTGATTTCGTGCTTGCGGCCGTACAGCAGCTTCTCGCCGAGCCTGTAATTATCGGCGATTTCGGTTGCGGCGGTCCATGTGCGTCCCCCGTCCCGGGTGCGAACGGCTGCGATCCGGCTGTACGTCTCTATCCGGTCGTGCTTCAGATTGCCGGGCACCAAGTAGTCGCAGGCGATGTTCATGAAGCCTACCAGGATGTCGTCTTCGGCTATTTTCCACATCCCCGCGTTAAACGGCCACGAACAAAACTCGTTATCGTTTCTGTAAATGACGACATGCTCCAGTCCGTCCGGCTTGACCGGCTTCCAGTAATTCATCGGCAGTTCCTCCTGTTTGATGCATAGTTTTCGCAAACTCGTGACTTCAGTCATGAGTTAGAAAACATCGGATAGGGCGTGGCTTATGCCACGATAACTATCCGATACATGTTTAGGTGACTATTACAACAATCCCTTTAATGTCAAGGTTTCTATAGGTGAACAACGCTGACATATGTTATCCTGTAATCAGAGGTGATTATGTGTCAGAAATAAAGCGTGGTCGTGGTTACGTCTATGCCATTCAGTACCACATCGTATGGTGCGTAAAGTACCGACACAAGATACTTGTGGA
>NZ_JBYUPU010000014.1:0-164131 GCF_058135425.1 Paenibacillus sp. MAH-35 | reverse complement strand
AATTTATTTCAACAAAGGGGCTGGTGCTCTGCCATGGACGCGCAACCTTTATGGGACCGGCAGCTGATGCTGGATTATCAGTTTTATTTCGAGCGCAAGGAACAATTTGAAATGCAGGCGGATACGTATCCGGTATGGGTGCTCTTTGCCGTCGAGACAGGGAAGTTCCGGTATCGGATCGATGCGGAAAGCGGGGAAGCCGGCGCGGGTGAGCTGATTTTTTGCCCGCCGGGCAGCACGTTTCATCGCGAAATGGTGTCGCCTCTAAGACTCCACTATATCGGCTTCCGATTCGCCGGAAGCGGACCAGCCGAAGCGAGGCCGATGCTGCCATCCGTCAAATCGCACCCGGCGGACGACAAACGGCTTTTTTCGGACTTCGCCTACTTGCGCAAGCTTCATCTCGCAGGCGATGCCCGCAGCTTCCACCGCAAACAGACGGTACTTAACGATATTTGGCAGCTTGCATGCGAGGATTGGGAGGAAGACAGGCATCTCGAAGATCAGCTGGAGCCTCCTCCCGTATCGGAAGACGAGCTGATGAACCGGGCGACGGAATGGCTCCATCGTCACGCCCATGCCCCGTTCGGCATGAACGACCTTTCCAGCCAGCTCGGACTAAGCCCCGTCCAGTTTACACGCCGGTTCCGGAAAGCGTTCCGCATGACGCCATCGGATTTCGTGCGGACGTTGCGCATCCGCAAAGCGGCGGAACTGCTGCTCGATACCGACTTGACGCTGGATCAGATTGCCGGCCGGTGCGGCTACGAGAACGGTTTTTATTTAAGCCTTGTATTTGCCAAAAGTATGGGGATGCGGCCTTCCAAATATCGCGAGATGAACCGGGTATAGACGGCGTGTGTGCACCCCCGTCTCCGTAGGAAAAGCTTCCAAACGAAGTCTTTTCCACCCGTCCAAGCGGGTTTTGGCAAAAATAACGGGTACGAATCGCTCTTATTCGCATTTCCTCCCCCGCTTGAAGCAGGGCGGAAGGTCCAAACCGCTACGAGCATGAACAACTTGCGACACCTGCTCACCTGAAAAGGCGGATGAGCCCTTATCTGCTTTAGCACGGTGAGAATTTGAGCATTCTAATCAAAAAGACCGGCCCCATGTCAGTCTGCATGAGGACCGGTTCTTTGCTCGTTCTGCCGTTCTGCCGTTCTGCTGTTCCCCCGTTCCGCCGCTCCCGTCCGCCGAAGCCGGAATGTTCCGCTCTGTGCTCCGTCGTCATGGCTGCGGCAAATGCCTGACGCAATCATAAAGCTTATACGCCCACTTCCCGTCGTTACAAACGACCTTCGTAACGGAAGTATTGCGCAAGTCGTCGCCTGTCGATTCGTCCTTCATCAATTCCTTTAACGTCTGCCCCAGGAAATACCCGTGAGTGACGACGAGCACGTTTTGGCCTGCATAACGAGAGGCGATATCCTCGATAAAGCCGATCCCGCGCGCACGCATGGACTCATGGGTTTCCTGGCCCATATCCAGCTCCTTCCAGGCAGCCCCCCATCGCGCCACCCGTTCTTCCTCCGTCGTGTCGGCGATTTTCCCTCTGTCCATCTCGCGCAGCCGCCGGTCGAAGCAATCCACCGGCTTGCCGATCGCCGCAGCTATAAGCTCCGCTGTTTCCCGGGCTCTTCTCAGATCGCTGGAGATAAAGACGTCCCACTGCTCCTCGGCGAGACGCCCGGCCACGAGCTGCGCTTGCGCCCTTCCTTCCGCATTTAGCGGGTTCGGCGTATGTCCTTGCGCTCGCTTCTCCAGATTGTGATCGGTCACGCCGTGTCTGACGAAAGTGATTACAGCCATGCTGGTTCTGCTCCCTCCTCATTCGTAATATGCCGCTTTTGCTCCAAGCCGGCTTCAGGCTCGGTTTCCGACCTGGCTGGCCGAAGCCAGGATAGACGAAACTGTCGCCGTCTCGCCTTTTTCCGGATGATAAGCATAAATGCCTCTCGTACGTTGCGATCCTGGATGACGGCTGTGCAGCGTTATGACCGCCTTGGGCGCAATCCCCTCGATCAGATCGGCGATCGCATCAGGATGCGCATGCCCTCCGTTGCACAACGAATGGCCTGTAATGCCGAACGTTTTCAAATATTTGGCCACATCGGGATGCTCCAGCTTTACGCTGTAATCGGACTGGATGAAATGCGATCGCCCCTGCAGATCGCCAAGCGTTTCCAGCTCGATCAGATGGGCAAGGTCGGGGAATTTGAAAAAGTATACGTATTGCTGTTTACGCCCGGCCAGTTCCTCCAGCGAAATCGTCCTGTAAGGCATCGTCGTCATCGGGTTCGTCACAGTTGCGTCGATCACCCGGATATCCGCGCCGAGAGCCGGATGCCCCTCCAGAATGCGCAGCCCCTCACGATTGGCGGCATGCCAGATCAGGGCATGGGACGCCTCCATCACGATCTCCCGCCCGTTCTTGTTGGCAATGGCTATCAGGTTAGCCATTCGTTCCAGATCGCGGGGCGACATTTGCACATACACGAGTCCTTCCGCTTCGTCCACAATATCGGAGTATCGGGCCAACAGTTCGTCTTCCGTCATCTGACGCGTAACCTCGGCGGACGGGTCGGCCGCCAGACGCGTGCCTTCCGTAATCAGCAGGTCGACCCGTTTCTCCCGGCATAGCCGGATGAACCGGTCGATCCGCTCCGGATGTTTGCCGTGCCGCCGCCAGTCTCCTGTATAAGCGATTTTGCGGACGCCGTCATCGATGAGGATTCCCGCTGATCCCGTCGCATTATGGTCCATCTCAATAATCTGCATCGTAAATTCGCCGAAATCGACGACGCTTAGATCCTCGCATGCCTGAATCTGCGCCGCAGTATCCGGAGAGTGCCCTCCCGCCACCATGCCCCGATACAAGGCATAGGCGTCGCGGTTCATGTAGACGGGAAGGCCCGGCTTCGCATAAGGAAGAACCGCCATATGGTCCGTATGCATGTGCCCGATAAACACGCTGATCTGCCCGTACGAAGGAAACTGCCGTTCGCCCCATACCTGGCGCACCTTCCGCATATCCAACCCGCCCAGCTGCTCCGGATCGTACAGCTGAACCAGCGGCGCGGTCATCCCGCCCAGCATATATTGCCGCAGCTCCCGGCCGGGCGTCGCTCCTACCGGCTCGTACAGCGTCAGCTGCTTGGGGAACAGCAGACTGCTATGCTCTACGCCAAAATCGAACAAAAGCCCCTGATCACCTTTGCCGTAAACAACCTGTACGCCTCCCGACTTCCCTACCCCGCCGAAAAAAGTCAATTGCCCTTCGGGCATAACGTTCTCCTCCTCCGCTCCTTCAGTCTGCTCCCGCCATCCGGAACCGCTTCATCGCACATGCTTCCTCTCCTCTTTCAAACCATTTCCGCATGCAAAGGAAGCCTGGCCGGAGCAGTGGTTACCCGTGCCCGTCCAAAGATAGGATCGCCCCGTGCTCCCGCAGCTTTTGCCGGATCGTTTGCACATCCACCTCTTCGGGCGTGATATTTTGCTTCGCCGCTATCGCGGCCCCGATGCCCACCCCTTCGCCTACGGCCATACAAGTAGGCATCACACGGGAGGAACCGAATACAACCGGGTCCACGCTGATGCACCTGCCGCTTAACATGAGCCGCTTGATGTCTTTGGAAATCGTCGCCCCGTAGGTGATGCCATAAGGGCCGGCAAGCGAACGGATCAGTGTCGAATCCCCCGAGCCGCTGTGAATATCGATAATATACGATCCTAAAGCGATCGTGTCTTCGGGAATGATTCCTTGCACCGCCGCGTCTTCGCGTATCATCTGCATACCTTTGATCCGGCGGGTTTCGCGGATGCCCAGAAACGGCGCGATGGAGGACAAATAAATATGTTCAAAGCCGGGGATATGCTCCTTCAGCATCCGGATGAGGGGGAGGATCTGCAAATGCGACTCGACCTCGCCCCGGCTCAGCTCCTCGATCCGGGTGCCGTCAAAGTTCAGGATGCGAATGCAGTTTAAAGCGATATGCCCCTCCCGCGGCAAGTTGATATAAATAATCGTATCCCGATCAATCGGGCATTTCCCTTCTTGTCTCAGCCGGGATATCGTATTTTTTAATCCGACGAATACATGATTTTCGCTGGCCCGCAGAAATTCCGCCGTATATCCGGGACGTATTTTCATCGAGGAACCGTGCTTGAGCTCTTCCGGGTGTTCCTCCAGAAAATTCATAAACCGCTCCAGCTCGAAGCCTCCGACCGTAAACATTAAGGTGGGGGGTTGCGTCTCGCCGTTCGCATACTGCCCCTTTTCAAATTCGGCTCCCGCCATAAACGCAACGTCGCCGTCCCCCGTCGCATCGACAAATACGTCGGCAAACAGTTCGATTTCTTTGCCTTTGCCCTTCACAATAACCGATTGTAGCTCGCCGTTCTTGACGGTGGTCCCGATAATTTCGCAATGGAGCAGCGGACGCACCCCGTATTTTTTTACTTTTTCGAAAAGCACGATTTTCATTAGATTCGGGTCAATCACCGTCGTCGAATTGTGCAAGGGACATGCCCGGTGGCCGAACGAACCGTCCAGTTCGATCAGACGGTCCACGATCTCCTGGGGCAGCCCGCCGGTCACCTGCCGTCCCCCAGCGTCCAAAAAAGCCAATAAAGGCAAGCCGATCGTCATATTTCCGCCTAAAAAGCCTTGCCGGTCTACCAGAATGGTTTCCGCGCCTTCACGCGCCGCCGCGATCGCCGCTCCAATCCCCCCGGCGCCGCCGCCCAGGACGAGCACCTGCGTTTTTATTTGTTCTCGTTTGACATTATCCTGCATACGGGTCCCTTCTTTCTTCTCATCATGTCGGTTCTTTGAAAGGGAATATCGCTGATCCATAACTTCATTTCATTATATAGAGGCGATCATCGCCCGAACATGCAAGATTATTTCATTTGCGCATATATTTTGTTTCACCACGAGGCACTGTAGCAGTTTACAACTAGCGACAACATGAAAAGCCCTGTCGGGCGGATTCATTCCCCAGAATGATCCGTCCAAGCAGGGCTTAACGAGAGACTGACGATTCATTGTGTAGAAGTGTTAGTAGGCCGTTCCAAGTGAAAAGTTACCTTCTTCTGCTCAGACAGGTTGTCCGGAATCCCTTGATTGAATAAGGATTGTAAGGTAGGGGATTCCAGACAAAACTCGCCAGAAGGTCATCTTTTCCCTTTCCACTTGGTTGTCCACATGGAATCGACAGCCTCTAAGGAGCAAGCTTACTTTGGAATAGCTGACGATACCCGCCGGTGCGAACGGCTTTCCAAAACCTTAATAGCCAAGCACCGTAACATAAAAGTCGCTATCAACCGGAGTATCGCCCGGATTGGCAATCTGCACCCGAAAACCGTTCGCGGCGGACGATACGACCGAATAGACCAGTGCCGCGCCGCCTCTTGCCGTAATTTGCGGGACGATGCTGTCCGCCGAGCTCAACGATTCGCCAAGGACGATATCGACCAAGCCGGTACCGGCTCTCGTTACGGAAGCAATCCCCTTTCCCGCCTTCAGGATCGCATCGGTGCCGTTCAAGCGGATATGCCCATAGGCGACTGGCGTCAGAAACCACGACCCTCCTGCTTCGTTGGCCGCTGTGTTCACCTTGGCGTTCATCGCTCCGTAGAAGGCGTTGTCCTTCCCGACCTTGACTCCGTAGCCGGACGCCGGAGCCGGAAGCGATACGCCGGCGGTCATAAACGGTTGATCGCGATTGCGAAACGTATTGCCGTTTATGACACCGCTTACATTGGCTGAAGCCACGAGCACTCCGAAAGCGACATTGTAGTCGCTCACCTGAACGTTGTCTACGACATTGCCTGTGAACGAAAAATCTTTGACCGTATTCCGCAGTGTAAGCGCGGATCGCAGTGAATTGCGAAACACATTGCCGCTGACGGTCACATTTTCGAAGAAGGAGATGCTGACCGCACCGTCGTTCGGATGGTAGCCGTAGCCTTGGATATAGTTGTCCGCGACAATCAGGCTGCGCCCGATCAGATCGTCCGTTCCGCCCGGGCTGAAGGCGGTAATGGCCGCTCTCCGGTAAGGGTCCGACGGCTCCAGGATCAGCTCGTTGCCGACGCATACGATATTACGCGGCGGAGCCTTGCCGTTCGTATCGTTGGAGCCGCCCTCGTCGATGCCGATGGCGATATACGATCCCCGCGTCACGTTGCCGATGAACCGGATATTGCGCCCCCCGTGGGTATCCAGCGACTTCCATGTCGTTGCCCCCTTGACATGGTTGAAGGCGATATCTACGTTATCCGACGGCCGGCCGATCGTCAGATTCGGATCAGGCACGCTCGTGCTGCCATGAAGCCGCGTGACGGCGATGCCGTACACGTTGTAGTTCGGCTTTGCACCTGCAAAGCCGGGGGACAGCTGCTGTATCGTATTGCCGACGCATGTGCCATCGACGATGCCGTACAAGCGGATGCCGTCCCGGCCGCATCTGCTGATCTTGTTGTTAATCGCGCGGAAAGAGGTGACGTTGTCGGCTAGGATGCCCGACTGGCCGAAGCCCTCGATCCGGCAATTCTCGACGACGATTCGTTCCCCTACGTCGGTAAGCGCTTGCATTTGAGCGGCGTTGTAGCCGAGAACTCCCCGCTGATACCACCGGCCCCGTATATCGATGCCGATATTTTCAGCGTATTGGGCGTTCCAGATCGCTGCATCCTGGTCTCCGTTCACCCAGTCGGGCACGCCCGTGCCGTACCACGGACCGCGTATGTCGAAGCCGTCGATCGCAATGTCCCGGCTCCCGGGCTCGATGGCGAAGCCCGCATAAGCGCCCGGATTCGGCTGCAGGATGATCACGTCGCCCTCCGCCGCCAGACGGGTGCCGGATCGAACGATCGGCGTGCCGCCCGTAAAATCGTAAGTACCCGGCGAGAAGCGAATCGTCCTTCCTTGCGCGCCGTCGAGCGCCGTCTGCACGTCTGCATAATTTTTGCCGCCTGTGTAGATCAGCGTTCCCAGCACCCCGGCCACCGTTCCTCCGCCGTAGCCGATAAGCTCCGCTCCCTTGGCCGGGTCCGCCCCATCGGCCAGATCGGCGGCGAGCTGTTCGCAGCAGTCCTCCGCCCTTCCGCCATAGACGGACTCCGTTACGGAGCCGGGCATAGCTGCTGCGGAATAACCGAAGCTTGCGGCCGAGGCGGCTCCAGCCACCGCCATCGCCATCCCGGATAGCAGCTTGCGCCGGCTGATTGCCGTTTTCCTTTCGGACATGTGCACGACCTCCTGTTATGGGGCAACATCCCTTATTGTTTTAATGCCTCCGCTATTACTTTCACAGCATCCTCATCCGCCTGGCGCAGTGCCGTGTTCAGATCGAGCTCACCTTTTTGCAGTTTCAGTCCGTAGGTCGTGTACAGATCGATCAGCTTTGCGTCGTAAAGCGCTTTGGGAGCGTTCGGTGCAAATTTTTTCTCAAATACGGCTTTCAGGTTTTTATCCTTGAACGGCGATTCCGTACCGAACGTTTTCAGCACCTCATCGTTTTTCAAGACCGGCATAATGCCTTTTCGGGCCAGCTCCATCTGAAACTCGTCGGATACCATATATTTCAATACTTCCATAGCGGCCGCCTTGCTCTTCGATGTTTTCGTAATGCCGAAGTAGGTCGGATAAGAAGGCGAGCCCGTATTCGGGAGATTGGAGAAGGATGGCAGTGCGACGATATCCCAGTTGAACGCCTTAAGCTGCTGCTCCCATGCGTAGATCAGACTGGACAAGTAAGGGAACATCGCTACCCTCTGCTTATCGGTAAAATCGTAGATATCCGGAATTTTCCCCGAAGTTCTCATATAATCGGTTACGACGGAATCTTGGAAAGGGTCCATGAACAGCGTGCGATAGAACGTTTTCCAGCGTTCGTCCTTATTGATGGTGGGCGCGTTGGATGCCAGATCGGCATTCGGGATCGAGAGCGGATTTAACCGGAACATATGCTTCTGGGAATGGGTCATGCCGAAATAGGAGACGCCGTCTTCGATGCGGGCCATCTTCTTGGCCGTTGCGATCGTTTCCTCCCAAGTGGCGCCGGATTTCGGATACGGCACGCCGAACTTGTCGAATAACGTCTTATTGTAATAAAGGACGAGATTGCTGGTGAAGACGGGCAAGCCGTACATTTTCCCGCCGGAAGCCTGCCGCACCGCATCGATGATCGTCGGCTCGAACTTGTTCAGGTCGACCTTGTGCTCGCGGATCAGTTCGGTCATGTCGTACTCGAGCGCGGCCGGCATCATAAAGTTCTCATAATTCCCGATCGATTGGAAGAAAATGTCGAACGTCGTATTTGTCGCGATCATTTGCTCAAGCGTGATGCCTTGGCTTTGAATGTACTTGATCGTATATTCGGGAAATTTCTTGCGCAGCGTATTGCCGAAACGGTAGTCGAAGCTTTCCGCCGGATCGTTATTGTTCGAATAAAACACCACCTCCGCCGGTTCTCTTTTGGCCGGCGTTTGCTCCTGGAGCTGAGAGGAATCCGAGTCGGTTCCCCCTCGCTTCCCTTCCCGTTCACCCGAGCAGGCCGACGCCAATACGATGGCGGCAACCATGATCGCTACCGGTGCGGCATACCTTTTAACAGACATGTTGAACATCCCCCTTATGAGTTACGGTTATTCTCTCTGACGATCAAATGAGACAAAGGTATACGGAAGGCTGCCCCTTCGGCAATGTCGTACACGTATCCTTTGGAAAAATCGTTCGCATCCGCATACTGCCGCACCAAGGACGCTTCCCCGATATCGAGACGGAAACGCGCGCCGCCGAGTCGTTCGGCATGCTCAATCCGATAAGCCGCATTGCGGATTCCGTCATTCGCCACATAAACGAAACGGCCGATCCAGTCTTCCCATGTATCGCAGGCGCCGTCCCCGGGCAATGCGTCCAGTTCCACCACGAGTACGTTGCGAAAGGAAAGTTCCCGCGTAAAATCAACGACCGTCCCCGCCGCAAACGCGCGCCTCTCGCCGGAGAAGTCCGTGAACCGGCCGTCATTCGCATAGACAAACACCTCGCGACCGTCCCGCTCCGCGTATACACCGAAAAATCCGGCAAACTTCAGCGTCCCGTCCACGATATACTCGGTATCCGACGACAGCGTGCAGACGACCGTATCCGACCTGCCGCCCTCCAGCGCGATGCGGATCGCTCTCGCTTCGAAGTTCCCTGCAATCGTCCCGTCAGCCCTCCTCACCTCCAGCGATTCGATAGACCGGATAAACCGGCGATCCCGGTAAGGCTCTATCACGGAGCTGAAAATCGATTCGAGATCGTTCCCCTGCCGGTGCGCGATGACATACTTCAGGGACGGCGGGTTGGTCGGTTTCTGCGGAGGCACGCCGTCGGCCAAAGCTACGTCGTCAACCTTTCCGAGCATGGTCAATCGCAGATGGACGTCTCTCGCATCCGGCGAAAGGCCGCGAAAGTCAACGGCCGCCCAATCGACGCTGAACTGCTCAGGGGGAACCGTATCGCGCTCCACATTCCGCAAGTAATGATAGCCGCTTCCCTGATACAGCTTCTCCTCGGGATCGGCATCGTTCGGAATCCCGTAGGGGACGTCCGGTCCGGCGTAGGTTCCGGCGAACTGTCCCGTTGCGTCCGTCTGCGGCACGAGACGCAGTCCTTCGACGGTAACGCCGCCTACCGTCCCGTGGAAGCTGTAGCGGTGATCGCCGCCTCCCTTGATACGAAAAAAATCGATCGTGTAGCTGTTCGTCTCATCCACCCGGATCATAGCCGTCGTCCTCCGGTACAGATCGGTTTGCGGATACGCCTGCGGGTCCTCCACCTCGATCAGCTGTACTTGCGGACCGTCGTCGAAATGACGCGGAAGGCCGACCCAGGAACCTTTCTGCTTCCGGTTGTCCACGACTACCGTATTGTGACTGATCGTATTGTTCTCCCACTCATGCCGCTTCGGCCACATCCCCGTCGCCTCCGGATATCCGAGATCAGGGCTCAAATCCAGACCGAAAGCGTGCACGCCGATATTCAGCTTATCGCGATGGGCATGACTCGTCCCCGAACGCCCGTAATACATCCAGATGTCCCGCCTCGTATCTCCGAAGGCCGGGTCCGCTTTGTCTCCATCCCGCAGAACGGCAAAGCCGAAGCCGGTCATCTGATCGCTCCGCGGCTTCCACTCGCCGTGCGTGTCGATCTCATGTCTGATCCTAGCCGCCAGGCGGTCCGCCTCTTCCGAGAATATATCGCCGTGAATGCCCTCTGCCGAATTCCCGTTTAGAAAATAGGCGACTTGAGCCATCACCGGTTCGCGATATAGCTCGTAGGCTTTCACAGCCACCTTCAGATCTATCAGGCGGAAAGCGTTGCCGGTCAATCCCGTATCCCCGATCTGGGCTGTATACCGGTCCAGCATGATCAGCGGAAGCTGGGAGTGGAACATGCGCTTCAGCCTTACGTTCCGGTACAAATCGGCGCCCCCCGGCCTGTTGTCGTATCCGGACAATAGATCGGAAATAAGCACATAACCTTCCAGCCAGCCGCTGTTGTAGCCGGGAGAGCCTTCGTCGCCATGGCCGTCCCTGTCCACGAGATTGACGAGCGAGGCCAGCATGTTGCCGCCGGATATATGATGGACGGGCTTTTTCAAGTACGCGCCCGGTTGGAAGACGAATTGCAGCCACTCCTCCGTCGTACCGGGCTCGTCGAGCACGACGGCCGCCATCGCCAGAGCGCTTTGGTGGTAGCCCGTATTGCCGCGGATGCGCGCGGTTCGTACCCCCGGATATACTTCCCGGATTATGCCGTTCTCGATGTTCAGGCGGATCGCCTCCGCCGTGCTTTTCGTATTGCCTAGGCCGTACCGCCGCGCTTTTTGCGCAAGGAAGTCAATCGTTTCCCTGTCGTCCATCATCGGGTAGAACGCATCGTAAGCGCTTGCGTATAATTTGACGAGACGGGTTTCCCATATCGAGCCGATCGTTTTGCCGAGACCGTCTCCGCCGTGAGAATTAAGGAATACCGCTTTGTCATAAGGCAGTGTATCCATATCGGGATAAACGTCTGCGATCCGGTCCAGCAGGATGACTCCTGTCCGGGCATAACGAATATCGCCCGTATACAGATAAGCGTCCCGAAGGCCGGTAAGTACGTCCATCACGACGTTTTTCCACAAAAAGTGATGGTAATAGGCGACGAATGTCCACCGGTTGCCTTGTTCGTCCACCCATCCGAAGCCGTCGTCGACCCCCCACGACTCCCCTTTGTCGGGATAACGCGAGTTTACGAGAAGCCTTCGGTCCGCGAGTCGCGGATCGAAGATGCCGTGCCGGTCGAGGCCGCTGGCGTAATAGGCGGCGAAGTCGTTGGTCGGGAATTGGCAGCCGCTGCTCGGGTCGGTTATTGTCCAGGGTTCGTCCAGATTCAGCGTGTAACCGTAAGGGCCGTACATAGCGAGAAACGCTTTCCCGGTAATCGGTGAACCTTCCACCTGGTTCGTAGCGTAGCTGCGTGGAACGGACTGGGGAGGAATCAGGCTCCACCAGAAGTCCGCTCCGCGCGCCAAAGCCTCGTCCGCCTTGGCGGTCGCCCGTTCCATCAAGTCGCGGGCCCATGAGCAGGTTGCGATATTCGCCCGCGCATTGGCGATTTTACTTGGGGTGTATAGGGTGACCCTGCGCTTTGCGTTCGTGATAACCATTCGTTCCTTCTCAACTCGCTTTCGGTTCAGACTGCAGATGACGGACTATTTTACGGACCGCATAAGCGGCGGCGTCCCGTTCGAAGTTCGGATCGTCGGAACGCCATAACGCACCGTGACGGATGGGTCTTGCGATTGTTCGCCGCTTCCTCCCTCCGGAACCGGAATATACAGCACCGCCTCGATCTTCTCTGCTTCCTCCGTCCCGGCTGCCACGGAGATTTCCCCATCGTCCGCGACGCTTACGATTCGCAGGCCTCGTCTGGCCCGTTCCCAGTCGTTGATCCGCTTCCCGGTCCAAAATTCGAAGCCTCGCGCCTTCGCTTCCTGAACCGTGCGCCGGAACGCTTCCCGGACGGGCGGTTTTTGATGAAGATGCACTTGGTGGAACAGGAAATGGGCAACCCCTTCAGCACGGCGCACTTCCTCCAGGAAAGGAACGATTACACTGGTGTCCGTCCACTTGCCATGATCCAGATCCTGGGTCAAAAACCCGATCTCCAGCACATTGTACCGCCGGTTTCGTTCCTCCGACCAGGCGATCGGCCGGTAGGGGTGGCACGTTCCGAACAAAAAGCCGACGTTTCCCTTCTTGCTCGGTCCTCTCGTCTGGTCGCTCTCGATGCCGTACTTTTCACACCAGCGGAACAGTTCGCCCCAGCCCTCGAAGCGGGTAACGTGGTTTTTGTTCGACACGACGTCCGTATCGCTTGCAACCGCTCTCAAATGATCCAGCTGGCGCTTGAATTCAGTCTCAGCCCAATAGCCGTTCCGGTCGATCGCATTATAGTGGAACGCGATTTCATGGCCGTCCTGTTCGATCCGGTCATATAGTTTCCGGGTGTATCCGCTCTCGATCATGCACCAGGTCGTACGGATGCCGCACTCCTTCATCAGCTCAAGCGTCGTCATGCCGTGCTCCTCGTCATTGCCGTCGCTGTCGTGGGAAATCATCGCGACCGCTTCGACCCCAGGCGGCCAGTAGCCGATATACGGAACGCTCCAGCCGTGCTCGGCTGCACGCCGAACGAGATGTCCGATTATGACCTCGCGCCATTCGTCGGCGTAGGGATAAGCGAAATAGGGAGCCCCGGTCTCGCTGACCCGTCGGTCGCGCTGCCAGCACATCTCTATCGTATCGTCCGCCTTCAAAATTCCGTCGTTTACGGAAGCCGTGCCATCCGGTGCCGGAGCGCCGTCCTCGGCAAGCGGCGCGGACCCTTGCTGCAGCCCCACGATTGTCGTCAGCAGCCCGACCGACCAACGGTCGACGAAGCCGGTGCCGACCCGAAAGCGGAGAAGCGCAGGCAGCACCTCATGCTGGGCGACGCGGGCGTCGTCCTGCAGCGCATCCAACCGGATTTCCCCGAGCTTCCCAGCCGAAGCGGCGTTTTCTCCGAATGGCTGCCACGGCAAAGCATCGAGAAAGCGCAGCGGCCTAGATTCCGTGCCATCCGTTCCTTTCCCGCCGGAGCCGAAGCAGGCATACCCGGATTGGTACCGCGGCATCCGGGTATATCCGAACCTTGCGGCCATCCGGTTCAGATTGGCGAACAAGACAACGCCCCCTCCCTCGCTGGCGAAGCGGTACAGGACATCGACCGTAGCCTCGTTCTCGGCGGCCAAGGCAACCAGCACCAGATCATAACGGCTTCGCTGCAAGTCATCCAGCCGCTTCGGCATCTCATACGTTATTCCCCGATGATTCAGCAGTTCCTCCAAGTAAGCTTCAAATACATTCATTCCGTAGTGCCAGCGAGCTTCTGCAACTTCCGGATCGAACCATATCGCGATTCGTGCCAGTTCCATATGCGTTCCCCCAATGCCATTCGCAGCCAGTTTGTGTTAAAGCGGTTTCGCGACCGGAATCATACCGGTTATAAAAATCTTTGCTCGCAAGAAAAGCGGCAGGTCACGCACCATCAACTACTCCGTTTCGAAGCTTTGTTAACGCTTAGATGTCGTAACGGTCACAGTTCGCAAAGCCTAATAGCGGACCAAGACGTTCTGAACCGAGAAAAGCTGCCTTTGGCGCAGGCTCATTCGGCATGGACATAGCTTCGTTTAAAAGCTCTGTTTAGTGAGGCAACAAGGATTTCGCGGCTTGTTGAACTGAGTTCCCTGTTGCTCTGTTGCTCTGTTGCTGGTGCTGTTGCCCTGTGTTGCTGTTGTTGCCCCGATCGCCTGATTTCCGTAAAAAAACGCCTCCCCCATTTCGCTCAAAGATTCATCTCCAACTGGTTTACATTCAAATTATTGAACCGGTATGATACCGGATGATTTAAAGTATATAAGGTTTCATATCATCTGACAAGGAAAAATATAAGTCATCGTTCGAAAACCATGTTGTATGATTCCGGTTTGCTTTGCTACAATAGCGATACGATGATTTTAGAAAAGGATATGTTCCCATGCGCAGAGAAAACGAGTTGAGATATACGGAATTGGCCAATATTTTACGCGAGCAAATCTACTCGGGCTACATCAAGCCCGGCGAGTACCTGTTGTCGGAAAACCGGTTAAGCGAATATTACGGGATGAGCCGGACATCCGTCAGAGCTACCCTGGATAAACTTATGCAGGAAGGCCTTATTGTCAAACAGCCTTCTCGCGGCTCGATGGTTTCGCCCGATCTGGTTATACCTGGGGAGCAGCATAAGACGCTGCATATCGTCTGCACGTCCCCTTCCGAATTTATGAACGCCTGTCTCCCGATCGTCATCGAGACCTTCGAGCGCGAGAATCCGCATGTCCAGGTGAAAGTGGTCGGCTATCCCGCCGGTTCGTTCTGGGACTGTATGAACGGTGGCATGGAGCCCGACCTGCTGCTGATTACGGATCGGCAGTACGCCGATATCGAGAACGACGCGGCGTTCGGCGAGCTTCACGGCTCCGTATCCAAATCCGCCTCAGGTATATATCCGAAGCTGCTGTCGGCCTTTCAGGAGAACGGCCGGTTCAAAGCGATCCCGGTGACGTTCTCAACCATCTTCATGGCGTACAATCCCGGGCTGTTCGACAAATATAACGTACCGAAGCCAAATGCCGATTGGGTGCGGGAGGATCTGCTGCGCGCCGCCCAAAAATTAACGCTCGATACGAACGGCGACGGCATCACGGACCAGTACGGCCTATCCTTGTCATCCACTTTCAGCCGATGGCTTGTTTTTGCTCTGCAAAACGATGTCCGCTTCTTCACCAAGTCGGAGCAAATCGAACCGCTTCAAAACTCGCTGGACTTTATCCATGACTTGCTCTTCCGCTACAAGATTGCAACCTTGTTCCAGAGCCGGCGTTTTCTTATCAACGGGGACGCCTTTCCCAGACAGCGGGCGGCCATGGTGCTGACGACATCGATGGAATTGGCCGGTTGGAGAAAGCAAATGCCGTTCGAACCTCAAGTTACTGCGATGCCGTTCGGCCCGTCGGAAGCAACGACAGTAGTGGCAAATTTACTCGCGATTCCTGCCACGTGCCGCAATTCCGAGTTGGCCAATCTGTTCATTCAGACCTCAATCCGGGAAGATGTCCAGAAATCCATGGTCGAGCAGACCCGGTTCATCTCCGTACTGAAGCAAGTAAACCGGCAAGTATGGAGTGACGATTATTTGCATTCGCTAAATATTCATAACGACGATATCGAAAATAGTTATTTCCTGCACGAGCTGTTTCCGAATCCGATGGATATTCTGGATCTGGAGCAAGGCATGGAATGGTTTTGGGCAGGCCTGGAGTCCGCCTCTTCTTTCGCCGGGCAGCTGCACGACATTATCACGCGCCGGTGGGTATAGGGCATGTGGTCGACCGACCACCGTCATACAGCGAAACACCGCGCGCTGGGAGTTACGTCCGGCCGAACGGGCGTCGATCTTGTATAGGAATTATCGCCGCAAATCCGGCCGCGGCGGAGACGAACCTGTACGTCGGATGCCGGTTGTCGGATGACCCGGGAACGTCCCGATCTTAGAAACGAAAGGACCTCAACTTCCACTGGAAAGCGGAGGCTGAGGTCCTTTTACTTAAGGAATCGGTCCGAGGCGGGGCTCCCAACATCACAAAATATCTTGGAGACAGCCCCTTTTGCGTGCAACCCTCTACCTTTTTACATGAAAAGGAAAAGAAAGGAAAGGGAAAGGGCACCATGTCATTGCAGAGGTGGTGGTGTGGGAACCATCCGCGTCCACTTGAGCCCGTTCCCCTCTTGCTTGCGAGGACGATGCCCCAAAAAATATAGGCAGTCATTCTACATTTATCGAAAACATGTAGGTGACCGTCCCCTTGCTATATTTGGCGAAAAAATGGTACAAATAAATCCCGTTTTCTTGTGGCAGTGTTAATTTGTTATCCTCCAGCCTTACGGATGCAGGTATGCTGTTTCCGCCAGATTGTTCGATTCGCACCTCAACTGTTTGGGGTTCTTCATCAAACTTCAAATTAATTATCGCGGCCTTGGGTAGTTTAACCGGATCGTATTTCTTAACTTCCAATAATTCGGAAGGTGGAAGCGTGTCAACACACTTCTCAGTAAATGCGCCAGACCAACAATAACTACCGGTTACAGTATCGATTTTTTTCTTATTTGCGGTAATAGCTAATGAAGGAGGGGAGCTGCAGCTTATCAATAAAAAAAATGAACCGATAACAACTGAACAAAATAGTATTCTTTTCACCACTATTACCTCCATGTAGGGTACTGCTGCTCTTATCTATTATGACATACATTTGTCCCATAAATAACCATTCCGCAGGTAGATGGTGGAAATGAGAGTTAGCCGCTTAGTTATGGAGGAACGCACAAAAAAGAGAGCAGCCGGCGTAAAACCGCACTACTCTCTTACCGTCTTGCTAGGATCTACTTGTCGTTCTCCGGGGAAGCTTTCTCACCGGGTTCACTGCCAACACCCTCCGTTTCGGAGGAAGATTCCGCAGCGGCACTGCTAGACGTTTCCATTACAGGTGCGGAGTTTGTACCCGTCAGACCGCTGATACCGGCGCTTTGCAGAAGAAGTGAAAGAACTTGAGGATCAACGCCTTTAGCCTGCTTCAAGAGCTGGGCGATGCTGTTCGGGTCGAATTCACCCGTTTGACCGACACGGCCGTTGGTCATGTGGGCAAGAACGTCACCCAGCTTGATCCCCGTCATGTCGTTTACCACTTCCGGCAGGAACTTCATGAGGTTCGTCACTTGGCTCGTAACTTTCCCCATACCGCTTCCGGCTTCACCGTTGCCGTTAGCGTCGATGATCGTCAGCTTATCGATGTTGGCCATAGGCTCCGCAATCTTACCTGCAACTTCAGGCAGGACAGCCGTGATCAGCTCGACATAACGCAGTTGACCCAGTTTCAGCGCGGCGTCGGCAAGACCCATTTCCTTCTCGACTTCGACTTGCGCCAGACGCTGAGCAACGTCCGCTTCAGCGGAACCTTTTTCACGTGTAGAAGCCGCTTCGGCAAGACCTTTCGCCTTGGTCACTTCGGCTTCCGCTTTCCCTTCCAGCTCTTTCGCCTTGGATTCCGCTTCCGCTTGCAGACGGCGTTTCGTCGCATCTGCTTCAGCCTGGCGTTCTTGCTCGATTTTGGCGGCTTCGGCTTTTTGCGAACGCTCATAAACCTCGGCGTCGGCTTTAACCTTAACTTCCGCCTCGAGCTTCTGGGTCGTAAGGGCAACTTGCTTTTCAGCGAGTTCCGTCTCGCGCTCAAGCTTGATCTTTTGCACTTGCATCTCCGCCTCGACAGCTTCGCGGTCGGAGACCGCTTTTTGTACCGAGTAGGCGACATCCGCCTTCGCTTTCGCTTTGTCCGACTCTTCTTTAAACTGCGACACTTTCAGGTTGCGATCCTTAGTAGCTTCTTCAATCTTTGCTTCACGCTCTAGCTCAGCCTGGCGGGCAATTTGCTCAGCCTCCGCCTTTTTAACCCGGGCTTGCTGCAGAGCTTCCGCTTCGGCAATGTCAGCATCGCGCTTCACCTGCGCAATCCGGGGTTTACCAAGAGAAGCAAGGTACTCGTGTTTATCGCGAACGTCTTTGATCGTGAAGGAGTCGATGGCCAGACCCATTTTCTTCAAGTCAACCACGGCAACCGCCTGCACGTCTTGAGCAAACTTATCACGGTTTTTGTAGATTTCCTCTACCGTCATCGAACCGAGAATGGA
Source organism: Paenibacillus sp. MAH-35 (assembly GCF_058135425.1). Classification (NCBI taxonomy): domain Bacteria; kingdom Bacillati; phylum Bacillota; class Bacilli; order Caryophanales; family Paenibacillaceae; genus Paenibacillus; species Paenibacillus sp. MAH-35. The sequence continues at coordinate 146,266 of NZ_JBYUPU010000014.1, read as the reverse complement.
ACGGAGGTGACCTTCAAGCACCTCGCCCGCTTCGAGCTTAAGGACTTCATCGGACTTATCCAGGTAACGCTCTGCCGCTTTGGCGATATCCTCGATCATACTGCCGACCTTAATGAGCGCTGTCGCATCCACCTGAACCGGAACGCCTTCTTCTGTGTACACTTCGGGTGTTCGAACCTCAATCATGTGAGATTTCAAGCTCAGACGTTTTTCAACCTGCACGACTGGCAGAACGAGCGCGCCGCCGCCTTTGATGATCTTGATCCGACCGCCGTTCTGGTTCTCCGATTCGACGATGTTCCTCGAACCGAGCATGTTCCCCGTAACGATCATCGCTTCGTTGGAAGAAACCGTACGGTAGCGGTTAATGAATACCAATACCGCCACGATTAGTACGGCTACCCCGATACCGCCAAGAATCAGTGTACTGCTTAACTCAAACATAGAATTATTCCTCCTCGTCCAGATCTATTATTTTACTTACCAGGCAAATGCCGTCTTTCACATCAATGACGTGGACCTTCCTGCCGCTAGGTATCGCTACCTTGTCAAAACTGCTGGCGGGTTGATTGGATACGGAAATCCCCCTTGGGAAGTAAATCTCACCCACGCCTGTTTCCGAGATCGGGACCGTTACGATAGCACTCATACCGACCAAACTGGCCTCAGAAGCTCCATTGGAGTTCTGCATCTTGCGGAGTTTGACTACCACTAAGAAATGAACGGCAATTGTGAAAATGATAGCAAACACCGCTGCGATGATCCAGTTGCGGGTTATGTAACCACAAGCTCCAAACGACATGAAACAGCATGCAAGGGTCAAAGTTTCAATACCGATGTAGTCTCCCAAGTCCACATGGAACATGGCTAATACCACAAGCAGAATCCCTACACCGAAAAGAATCAAATACAGGTCAATACGAATCTCCTCCCCGTCGATATGGATGTTAAGGAACTAAACGAACCAAACTTATACTATTATAGTCGTTCTCAACAAAAACTGCATAATATTAGCACAGAAAGTCGAAAATTCCCCTATTACGGCCAGCATCAGATTCATTACCTCCTCCTCATTCAAGCAAAATGCAGGACGAATTCGGCGGTATCGCATGCAATTTAAAAGATGGAGGGATGATGGCCGGTGCGGAAAAAACGCAGATTGCCATTCAGCTCGCCCCCCTACATCGGTTGTCGGAATCCGCACAGTTGTGATAGGATGAAAAACAGACTCTCCTCTTGGAATCGTACAAGCCGGCTTCCGGAACTGGTGCAGCTTCGAAATCGGCAACTAGAGATTAAGAGTTTCGGATATGGAATGAAGAATAGGAGATTCGCTTTATTATGAACAACAAGAACAAACAGCATGTGGTTAGACTGGTTTTACTGCTCGGATTATTTTCGACACTCGGGCCTTTTACGATCGATATGTATTTACCGGCGTTTCCGGAGATTGTGAAGCAATTCGATACGACAGCTTCGCTGGTGCAGCTCAGCCTGACCGCTTGTTTGCTCGGACTTGGCATCGGTCAGCTCGTCATGGGTTCGCTGAGCGACGTTTATGGCAGACGTTATCCGCTGCTTATCTCTATGGCCGTTTATGTGGCCGCTTCGTTAGCTTGCGCATTCTCGCCGAATATCGGGCTCTTGATCGCCTTCCGGTTCGTGCAAGGTTTTGCCGCTTCCGCGGGCATCGTCATTTCCCGCGCGATCGCACGCGACCTGTACAGCGGTCACGAGCTTACCAAATTTTTCTCGATGCTCTTGCTTGTCGGTAATTTGGGTCCGCTCGTCGCACCGGTTACCGGGAGCGGGATTCTTTCTTTCACCACCTGGGTCGGCGTATTTCTAGCGCTCGCCCTGCTGGGAATCTACCTGTTGACGATGACCAAATGGCAGCTGCAGGAGACTTTGCCACCCGATCGCCGCAGGCCCAGCAATTTCGTAGAGCAGTTGCGGAACTATGGATCGCTCTTGCGGGATCGCCAGTTCGTCGGCTATATGCTGGCACAGGGTATTATGATCGCGGGGGTTTTCGCGTACGTTTCGGGAACGCCTTTTATTTATCAAAACATTTACGGGGCCTCGCCGACCGTATTCGCCCTGTTGTTCGGGTCGAACGGCATCAGCCTGATCATCGGTTCCCAACTGGTCGGGCGGATGGCGCATCGCGTATCCGAACAAACCTTTCTGTTGTTCGGCCTATGGCTAGCCTGTCTGGCAAGCGTCGCTGTCTTGGTGGTGGCTATCGTTCACGGCCCTCTTTTCGCATTAGTGATTCCGCTGTTTTTCTTCGTAGCGGCAATCGGCATTACATCAACCGCGGCTTTCCCGCTTGCGATGGAGAGCCAGAGCCGGATGGCGGGTAGCGCCGCCGCGCTGCTCGGGGTCATTCCCTTCTTGCTGGGAGCCGTCGTTTCCCCGCTGGTCGGCATCGCGGGTGAAGACACTGCCGTTCCGCTGGGTGTAATTATTTTATTGACGAGCGCCGCAGCCATGCTGGCTTATTTCTTTCTGGTAAGAAAAAAATCGCGGGGAACCGATCTACCTGATCCATCGACAGCTCCGTCTACCGGCAAGCACAGTTGATCCGTGCCCTGTTGAATGAACAAAGAAACCGTCTCCTTGAAATGGTGGCTCGCCCTTCCATTTCACCAAGGAACGGTTTCTTTGCGTTAGCGAAGCGTATAGAGGAAAAGGGATTGGTCGTGCCATGTTTCAGTTTATTATAGATTACGCAGACCAAATGAAAGTAGATGCAGTTGAGTTAGATGTGTATGCAGCAAATAAAGAAGCTGTCGGATTATATGAATCCATGGGCATGAAAGACAAGTTTAGACGATTGGAGTTACAGCTTTAGTGAACGGGGATCAAAAACCCCCGCCACATCGCATGATACGATCGCAGCGGCTTGAGCCGCTCCCCTCCTCTTGCTTGCCGCCGCTTTGCTGGATTTTCTACGTCTGCGGGCTTGCTTAATCACACGATTAACTGCTTGATGCACGAGATAGGTCAGGCCCGACGCGCTGATCAACGGTGGGAACAGCAGTTGGACCTGTGCGAGCTTGGCTGCCCCCCCGGTCACATGCAACTATCGGCACTTTCAGTACATCATTAAACAAGTTGTTCTGCCGCCAGATGAAAACGTCGAAAATCTTTGGTCAAAAAATTAATTTTTTTCTCGATTTTTCTTTTGACTTTCGGATCGGAACATTTCATAAGGTTATCTATATGCCGATCGAGCGTCTCTTTAATTTCAATGAGCCAGAACACATTATTGTAAGGATTCAACTCGTGCAAATCTTCCGCAAAAGCTTCGGATAAAAAACGAATATTCGGTTTATCCAACCACATGCGAACAGGAAAATAAGGAGGTGTGAAGTCTTCCCGATAATCTTGTCCTGGTACTTGATCCCAGAATTGTTTCCACTCGTGGATGAAGCCCGCTTTGTAGAAGATAAACTTTAGGAACCCGCACAGCCATGCCGTGCAGCTTGTATTCCGTTTTTGACAACCGAAACCATGTTTGATCGAGCGGCAACCCGAGCAGCAGGAACTACCGCCAGCAATACAAACTCGACAGATATGATCTGCCCCTACCCCTTGGAGAAAGTCAAGACCGACCTCGATCACTTTTTGTTTTGTTGTAGAGCATACCATCTCTTGCATACCAGACATGCAATCACACCTTTCCGTTTATATAAAAAAACTTCTTTCGATTTAAATATTTGATTATTTGAATATAATGCATTATACCCTTTGGAGTTTCTTATTCAAAGAACAAAAAAAAGTCCTTGGGATTCAAGGACCAGATGGATTTGCTGAACAATTATTCAGATACATCGCTCATCAATAGTTTCTTTTCCAACTTGGCGCTCATCAAAATGAATAATTCCCTTTAAAAATCTGATATGGCTGTGAACATATTCCGATAAAATGCTATGGCTGCCTCTACAGAGAAAGCCCCTCTTTGATTTGTTCCATATGCCTTAGTTCATGTAAATACAGCGATCTGACCCAGTCCGACAACAACATCTCTTTGAAGACCGGATGTGTAAAATGTCTTCGGTTCAGCAAGGACGGATCTTCTAGTGCGTTTAATAGTTCATTCAACCTTTCTCGGGAATGGTGCAGCTTTTCAATGATCGATTCGGCTCGCACGATTTCATCGGTCGGTCTGGCAATGTCGGGGGCTTCCCATTTATGACTCCGATCCAGCATAAATTGTAACGGTTTATTTTCTACGGGTGAATCCTCATTACTCTTTAACGCTTTTTTTATTGCCATCACGTACAATTCCTCTGTCCTACTCAAGTGCTGGCACACCTGGCCGATACTCCAGCTGCGGGGATCTTTCCGTTTGTTTAATTGCTCTTCACTCAGATCTTTAATCATTTCCAGCAAACCGTCTCTCGTTTCTTTTAAGTGTTGCCTGATTTCCTGAAGCTCCATGATAAATCCCCTCCTCTATTCCATATCTTACCACATGTTGCTCTCCCCTTTCGAGACAGCTCCTTGCGGTTCAAGAATGAACGTTATCTGCCGCGTTTGAACGTCTCGGGCGGGGAGCCCCAATACTTCGCAAACACTCTCGAAAAGTGGCTCGTATCCTGAAAACCGCTTTCGGCAGCCGCTTCGTACACTTTCATGCCGGATTCCAGATACGATCGGGCCCGGTTCATCCGCTGCATCAAAATGTATCTGGAGAACGGTTGTCCGACATGCCGTTTGAACAGGCGGCTCAAATAAAACGGATGCACATTGGTTCGCTGCGCGACCTGCTGTAAAGAAAGCTTTTGCTTCAGCTCGGTCTCCACGATCGTCAGCGCCTGCCGGATCACGGGGTGCATGTCGGCGCCGGCCGGAGGACGCGCAAGGTCCATGATCCGCCAGGCAAGGCGGCTGAGCAAAGCGAGTCCCTGAGCCGGAGCCCGGATTCGATGCATCGTGTAAACAGGCTCCAAGTCTTTGCCCCACACCTCCGAAGCCGCCCACCCACGACGGTTTATATAGCTGATGAACAAGGAGCAGCCGTGCAGCAGGCGCAGCCGCCAGTCGTCTCCTGCTTGATTCCACCAGTTCGAGAGCAACATGCCGAACGATTCCTTGTCCGTTGTCTCCAAGCCTATAATCAATTCCTCGTCGGCAACGGCTCCCGACACGGCAGCTACCGCTTCCCCCCTTTCCGGCAGACTTGCAGCCGGATCGACCAGGCTTACCTTCACCTTCGCCCCCGTCCGCGCAGCATCCGAAATTTCCAGTTGAACGCATCGGGTTTGTCGGATATATCGCCATCCGGATCGCGACTTCGCCTTGCCCCCCTTTTCCGGCAGCGGCATCCCGTTCAGTTCGATACCGGCTGGTCGGCCGCCGGTGAATACAGACAGCTCGTAGCTCCGCTTGTCCGGCATTCCGGCATACGATCCGGTTCGAGGCCCGATTATCACCGTGATCTGTCCGGCTTCCGACTCGCAGGAAACTTCTGTAGTGGCCATATGGCCATGCTCCTGGGCCAACGTTATCCCGTCATCCTCAACTATCGTAAACCGACTGCGCTCTCCCGGATAAATATGCAGCGTCATGCGTGTAATCTCCGTCTGCCCCACATATTCGATTTCCGGCCACAACGGTAAAATCGCGCCTGCGCGTACAAACAAAGGACCTCCCGCCTCGTCAGGGGTCGTGCAAGAAACCGTCTGTCCGCCATCAACCGTTTCGCCCGTCCAGTAGTTGATCCAACAGCCTGCAGGCAAGTAAACGCGATCGGTAAAAACGGCTACCAGCAAAAACGGTCCCAGCATGTACTGCTGACGCAATTCCCCGCAATGCGGGTCGTCCGGAAACATAAGCGGCATCGCTCGGGCAATCGGCATTCCCGTACGAGCGGCAACGTGCGCCGTTGCATACACGTATGGCAGCAGCCGGTACCTCAATCTGGTGTATTTGCGGAACATGTCCCGAAGAGGTTTTTCCAGAACGCACGGATTCCGGAAGTAGCTGCCGCTATTGATAAACGACCAGGGCTGCAAAAAACCGGCATGGATGCTTTCGCGCATATCCACGTTAATATGGGAAGCGGTGTGCGCATGACCCGACAAGCCCATGCTTAGCGCCTGAACAGCCGCCGCGACGCCGCTGTTGTATCGGCCCGATTCCAAAGCGGTAAACTGCTGAATGCCGGTATACCCCGAAACGCAATGGATAAACGGTCTTTTCCCCGTTTGCTCCACATATCCGTCATAAGTTTGCTTGACCAGCAGCACCGGATACAAATTGCACAGCTCGCGGTCTTTCATGCCATTCGTCCACTTCCGGTTCCGTTCCGTTTCCATGCTCATCTGACTGTAGGAGGAGTAGCGAAAGGACGCGACCCCCTCTTCGGCGAACGGGCGCAAATGAGCATACCATGGCTCCGGCTCGACATCAGTACCGCTTCCGGCTGCTTGGCTCACAGAAACTTCCGCATACGCTGTCAGATCATAGTTGATGCAGTGCATGAGCAGGCCGAGCTTGAAGCCATGCCGCTGCAGCATGTCCATAAACGTAAACGAGCGGTCCTGACCGCCTGTCGGCGCGGAAAAACGCGTCGAATGCCACCGCATATCCGTCGCTTCCCCGTTGCCTGTATCGTTCCAGCCGCTGCCTAGACCGATGAGATCGCATGGGATGCCTTCCTGCCGGAACTTCAGTACGTCGTCCAGCAACTCCCGATCATGGGTCGTCATGTCGCGAATATAGGCCAAACCGTACGCCCAGATCGGCAGCAGCCTGGGCTTGCCGGCAATATCCGTGTACCGCTCCAACAACTCCCGGTAATCGTCTCCGCCGAATACGTAAAGATCAAGCTCCCCTTCTTCAGCAGTGATCCTCATCTCGTCCGGATTCGTATGGCCCAGATCGAAGGCTTGCGGCCATGTCGTATTGATCAATAAAGCCCAACCGCCGCTGCTCATTACGAAAGGAACCGGTACCGGGCATCCGTCTGGCGTGGCCGACAGGACAGTTCGGCTGCCGCGCAGTTGAAGCCGATCAGGTACGGCATTCCCCAAGCCGTAGAGCCGTTCCCCCTCCGTCAAGGCAAAGCGGATATCAAATCCCCCCTCCGCGCCGATCGTCAGGGCCGACATCGTAAGCGGCAAACGTTCCTTGCCCGAACCTCGAAACGTGATCGGTCCGTCGGCACTCCCGATGTGCAGGCTAGCCTGTTCGGTACGTATGGTGAACGAGTACTCCGTTTCTTCCGTCTCCACTGCGACGGTCCGGCCCGTCTTCCGCAAGATGCCGTATCGATGAAGCGTCGATTCGGTAAAATCTCCGTGAGCCTTTGCCCGGATGCGAAACGTACGGGGCGCGACCGCGAAGGCCGCCAGCTTTCCTCCGTTTGACCAACCCGTTTGCAGACCGCGTTCACCATCAGCCGCCGGACCGTCTCCATCGTATCTCCGCATGCACCGTTCACTCTCCTCTTTTATGATCGATATTTCCTCCGGAACACGGATGGAAGGTTATGAACATCCATGATAACAGAGGAGTTGGTTATCGATCGTCAAACAATGGTTATCGTACGCACATACTCTGCACCATTCATCCATGCTAATCTGAGGGTGCACATTTCAATCAAATGAAACCAAGGGGGCGCACAAGTTGAAAAAAATAGCGGTTGCCGGCGCGGGAGCGCGCGCTCATATTCTCGTGAAACCGTTGGCCACACAATTTCGCGAAGAGGTCGAACTGGTAGGCGTCTATGATCAGAATCCGTCCAGAGCGCGCTTGCTCGCGGAAGAATGCGGACATGTTCCGGTTTACGACAGCTTCGACAGCATGCTGCAGAAGAGCGGCACGGATCTTGTATTGATCACGACGATGGACAGTACGCATGATGCCTTCATTATCCGGACATTGGAAGCCGGACTGGACGTCATTACCGAGAAACCGATGACTACAGATGCCGTGAAATGCCAGTCCATTCTGGATGCCGAGAAACGGACCGGTCGCAGCATCAAGGTCGCTTTCAATTGCCGCTATATGCCCTACATGATGCGGGTAAAAGAGCTGCTGGACGCCGGTACGATCGGAGACATCCTCAGCGTGGACTACAACTGGTATTTGGACTCGAACCATGGGGCGCAATATTTCCGGAGATGGCATCGCCATATGAGCAACAGCGGCGGACTGCTCGTCCATAAGTCGACACATCACTTCGATCTGGCCAACTGGTGGCTGTGCGATGAGCCCGTTGATGTAAGCGCCTTCGGTGAACGGCGTTATTTCGGCCCGACGCGCGAGGAACGCGGCTTCCGCTGCTTGAATTGCAGCTTTGCAAGCACATGCGAGTTTTATTTCGATATTACGCAACACCCGTTCAACAACGACTATTTTTATAAAAGCGAGACGGACGACGGCTATATTCGCGATCGGTGCGTATTCGGCGACGATATCGATATTTACGATACGATGTCTGTCCATGTCCGCTACCGGAAAGGTGCAGTCTTGAATTACTCCCTGGTTGCGCACAGCCCGTATAAAAATTGGACCGCCACCTTCAATGGCACCAAGGGCAGAATCGAGGCCGGCGAATATTACACCGGCGACAGAGCGGACGAGCCGACGCAGCAAATTCACCTCTTCAATCGAAAAGGGGAAAAAGTCGTGTATGAAGCCCGAAAAGCAACGGGTTCGCATGGAGGGAGCGACGACCGCATCCGCAAAATGTTCGTGCAGAACGAACCGGTTGATCCGTTGGGGCAGCGGGCCGGTTCGTGGGAAGGCGCCCTGTCCATGCTCATCGGAGCGGCCGCGAATATCTCGATCCAGGAACAACGGAAAGTCACGATCCAAGAGCTGTTGAATCCGAATGCAATCACCAACCAGCGATGATAAAGGAGAGAACATCCGTGAAATCCGTGAAACCCATTCCGACCATTTCAAGTAAAGCCAAGCGAGCCGTCAGTTGCCGGGCTGCCATGACAGCCTTGCTGCTGGTGCTTGCGTCCGGCTGCGCTTCCGCTCCGGCTGAAACCATTCGCGAGGCCGGGGACGCCTCCCCGCAAGACGGCCGGAACGAACAAGCGAAGCTTGTATTTTACTCCAATAACGGCAACTCCGAAGAAAGCTTCGATCAATCCTTCGGCAATGCCCTGCGTAAAAAATTTCCGAACTACACGATCGGATACATCCGCGCCGCAACAGGTACATCGTTGCAGGATTTACTGGCCTCGGGCACGAAATTCGACATTTTCTTTACTACCATCGGCAACTTCGAACGTTATATGATCGAAAGCGGCATGGAATATGATATGCGCGAGCTGATCAAGAAACATAACGTCTCCTTGTCTGATCTGGACCCGGTTTACGTGGAGTATATGAATGGTGTCACAGGCGGTGCGATCTACGGTTTCCCGATTCAAAACAACGTGATGACCTTATACTACAACAAGACATTGTTCCAGAAATTCGGCGTCCCCTTCCCGCAAAACGGCATGACCTGGGATGAAGCGATCGAATTGGGGCGAAAGCTGACCCGGCAGGAATCCGGTACCTCTTATGTCGGATTAACCGTAAATCCGGCCAACACCGCCAACCAGAATCAGTTTTCGCTGCCGAGCGTCGATCCATTAACGATGACACCGACAATTAACACGAACCCGCTTTGGAAACCGTTGTTCGAAACGTTGTTTGTTCGTCCATTCGAAAATGAAATCGCCCGCACGGAAACGATCCGACTGAAAAAAATACCCGACCATTACACCTTCGTACGGGACCAAACGTTAGCCATGTACGGCTATTCGTCGGGATTGATCACCGCCTTGGGCGAGGAAATGAAACAGATCGATTGGGACATCGCGGCGCTGCCTGCTTTTCACGAAAAACCGGGAGTTGGCGCGCAGCCTTATCCGATCCAGATGGGCATCACTTCATTCAGTGAGAACAAGGATGCCGCTATGACGGCCTTGAAATTCCTGCTTTCCGAAGAATACCAGAAAGAAATATCCGAGAAGGGACAAATGCCGGTGCTGAAACTGGAGAGCGTAAAGCAAGCCTTCGGCAGCAAGTCCGCCTTCAGCAATAAAAATTATTCGGCCTTATTTTATAACAAGATGGCTTCGATCGCATTTAAAACTCCGCCTTACGGCGCCGCCATCGACCGGTTTTATACTAACGGCGCCTTACAGCTGGCACAAGGACAAACCGACATCAACACCCTGTTCCGCCAAGCGGAGGAAGAAGCGACGAAAGAGATTAATGCGTTAAGACAAAACGCGAAGTAACCGGCAAGGATCGTTAAAGCCTCTAATCCGCTTTGAAGCGGATTAGAGGCTACTTTCCGTTGAGCGGCTCAGATCGACCATAAGCCGGGAAACAGCGCTTGCGCCTTATAGATCATGCCCGGTTCGATCAGCAGACTTGTCGCCCCGGCCGCTCCAGACAGCTGCAGCACATCCGTTCCGGAAGCCAGCAGCCGGATCTTTCCTCCCGATTGGGAAGCGTTGACGAATACGTACTCCAATCCGATCGATACTGCGGAATCGGGCAGTTGCACCTCCTTCGTCCCCGTTTCGGTGGCCGGGAGCATCAGTTCGATCCCTGCGAATAATCCGCCGCTCAAGGTAAGGGTGTCATCCAGTACGTATCGGGGTCGCGGGCCCGTATAGGTCAGCCGGCTATCGTCAGAGACGTTAAGACGCAAAAAACCGCGACCGCCATCCAGATCGTTTTCCGAATACGGATCGATAATGTGTAGGCCGTTAATCGACGCCCCGGATGCCGCATACGCCCAAAAAGGGACGAGCATCTGCGGCGTGCTTCTGGTGTCGATAGCCCTCGGACGTATTAACGTTATTTTGCCGATGCGGACTTGACCGCTCGTCACGTGGGAGGCAACGATATGGATCGAGAACGCGCTCCGCTCCTGCGAGTAGGAAGAGCCGGCAACGGCCGCCTCGTTGGGGTCCTGTACGGTAACGTCCGTCGCGATCACTTCCGGTGCATTCGGCCCCCAACGCGCCCACTCCACCGCCTTGCGTTCCGGCCGCACGATCATCGCCTTCTCGATCACGATCGAGCCCCGGATCTTTTTCGTAAGGTTAACCCCGCCGCTCAGTCCGGGAAAGGCAAAGCGAAGTCCCCCGACCGGACCGTCCGACTCGGAACGATAGTTGGCGATATATACGTCAAATAATGGATTTACGGTACTCGAGGCGGTCAGGAACCCTGGCACGAGCTGCAAACCGCCTCGTCCGTTGTTGCTGGTCTTGACATCGATAAGCGATACGTCGATCTTGTTCCCGAACTGACTGTTGGGTTCGATATCGATGCCGAAACCCGGGTTCGTCAGGACGATCTTCCCCGTATTGCGGTAATCTCCTCCGACGATCCGTCCACTCTGGACGGTGACGATCGACAACCCTTGCCTGCGATTGGAATCGGCGATGCAGTCCTGAAGCAAGATATGCTCGGGGATCGGCAGCGCCGTATTATGCGGGTACACGCCGATATAATAGCCATCGCCCCAAAACTTCTCGGCAGTTCCGTTATGGATGGCGATATGTTTGCTGCCGGAAGCGATATAAAAACCGAACCCCCACTCTCCGCCAGTCCCCGTATGAGTCCCGATATCCCCGATCACCCAAGGGCGCCACATCGTAACGTGCTCGCAGCCTTGCAAGTTAAAGAGTACGTGCTCGCCATAAGGGCTCGCTTTTGCTTGAAAACGGAACCGGCCGTCGAACCAATGGGTGCTGTCGCTCGGCGGCCGGATGCCCCCGTTGAACTTGGTCGCCGGATAAGCGGGGTCGTCGCAATCGATGACCGGCGCTATGTCCCCGGTATAGAAATAGTTCTTCGCCCCTTTGCCATACGCGGCCCGGACTCGTGCCGTGCAGTCGACGCCTGTCTGGACGCCGACCTGCAACATATCGATTCCCTGCGAGATTTCCAATACGGCGACTTGGCCCGATGCGATCAACCCGTGATCGGCATAGCCGTCCGGCGACCCGGTATAACCGGCCGTTGGCGTAATGAAGTACCAGGCGCCGCCGCCGTCCCCGGGAGCGTAATAGCCGCGCGTCCTAACGAGTTGACCGTCCTCCGGCGACGACAAGCTTTTCATTGCGGTGATCGTATCGACTACGATTACTTGTTCGCCGCCGGTCGCCCGCACTTCAGTCTGACCCAGCACGCCGCCCGCCACCAACATCGCGCCCGCGCTTGCGGCCGTACCGAGCAATGCCCTGCGGCTCATCCTCATCCTCTTGTTCTCCACTATACAGCCCTCCTTCGTTCCTCTTGCGCCTCACTCAAGAAACCCCTGATTGTCTTGCATTATTACGAAACGTGTTCCTCCAAAACAAAAATGGCGGCATCGCGATCGTTTTCTGCCCAAAAATGAAATCGCTTTCATTTTAACTGAAACCTAAGCAGCTCCAGCCGAGAAGACTTCCCCCTTGCAGTAAAGCCGCATGCAGGACTGATATGGCCTCCTTCCTTCCCTGCAAGTCCTTCCGCCCGAAGAATTTGTCAGGGTTACAGGCTTTTCTCTACTATATAGAACACGGAAAGGAGAGGCTATTGCGGAAAAGGACAGACCGTATGCCGATCCGGTCACATTCCCGCTTTCCAGGGATCGGTCGGTCTGCTTCAGGCAGCGGCTAACCGTTTTTTTTGGTTTCGATACGGCTACCGGTACTGTTCTCTATATTTGCCCGGCGAACAACCGCATTGGCGAACAAACAATCTCCCGAAGGAAGCGGCATCCTCGTAGCCGACCCGATGTGCGACAAACGACACAATGTCGTCGGTTTCGATCAGCAATTGCTTGGCCTTTTCGATCCGGATGAACTGCACAAATTCGTATACACTGGTGCCCCGGTACCGATTGAAATGCCGATTTAACTGGCGCTCCCCGACGTAAAACAGTTTCGACAGCATCGGCAGCGTGATTTTCTGGTTGTAGTGCCTTTCTACATACCCACAGACCCGACTTACAAGCAGTTCGTTCGGAGAAGGGCTTTGCAGATTGTGCTTCCTCTTGTTGTAGTAGCGGGACAGCAGGATGAACAGCTCGGTCATTCGCAGCTGCACTAGAGCTTGATAACCGGAATCCTGCTGCGTCATTTCCCGATGCAATTCCTCTAGAATGCCCCGCGTTTTGTCCGCGTCAGCCGCCCCCAAATTCAGCTTGTGGTTAAACCTGATTTCGCGATTTAAAAAAGGCTGTACGTAAAAAAAATCTAACGAATCGCCCAACCGTAACTCACGAAGCACATACGACGCTATAAAATCCGGATGGAACAAACAGTTGATCACTTCGATGGTCTGACCTTCAGTGACGGTGTAACCGTGCTTCTCGCCCGGGTTAATCATAAAAATATCGCCCTTGTTGATCTCGTATGAAGTATCTTGGAACAAATGCGTCGCTTGACCGCCATCCACATAAATCAGTTCGACGAATTCGTGAGTGTGCAAAAGAGGCATGCTTCTTTGGTCATGACGGTTGCGCTGAATCCAAAACGGAAAATTATCGGGATGGTTATAATGAGCCAATGATTTTACCAGCATAAATCGGATTCCCCCCTCTAGTGTATAAAATCTGCGTTTCCGCCGGTTGCCGTTCCGGATTGAAATATCGTTCCGATGTTGGAGGTGCTTCTCCGCCCGGTCAACAGACGTAGGGATATCTCCACTTCTCTCTATTTTACTTCACCAGATGACGCTTATCTAATCTATTATTCTCGCGAACGGGAAACTGCCAGTTTGATTTGACCGTTTCTGACCACTTGTAGATTTCCTGTTGTTGTCGGATTCGCGGCATCGGTCTTGTTTTGACAATACGATTATGGTTATATGTTCTTGTCCAAATACAGCAAAGGATATATATTCTTGTCCTGCGCTGAGGACAAGAATATATATCCTTAAAAATAATATGTCTTCGATGGTAGTATGAGCCATCGGACTCCCTTCCTGCACTTGGTCCAGTGTAGCGGGTCTCGGCTTCCTCTTGTTCTCGTTGCGGGGCCTTTTTGACAGCTGCAGGATTCACTTGATGGTATTCGCCATTCGCAAGCATCCTAGCCACGAAGATGGCTTGGTCCCTCCTTCGGTTACAGTATTACTTCTTCCCCTTCTCCTGAATCACCTTCTCGGCTTGCTCGGCTGCAGTGCGAAATGCCGTGTTTATGTCAGTTTGTCCCATCGCCAGCGGTAATGCCTGATCCCGGTAAAATCGGAATACGTCAGTATCATACTCTGGAACTTTTGGCGTGATCGGAGCAAACTTCCGGGATATCATCGCCTGGTAGTTTTTGCTCTTAAATTCCGTGTTGGTTCCGAGCAGCCTCTTCGTCGAGTCGGATTGTACGATCGGCAATACTCCTTTTGCAGCCAATTCATTCTGATACGCTTCAGATACCATGAATTTCAACAGTTCCATCGCTTCATCCTTGTTTTTCGTTTGCGAAGTAAGACCGAAGTATACTGGATACGATTGCGATCCAACATTCGGCAGTTCCTTAAAGGTCGGCATCGGGGCTATATCCCAATCAAACGTTTTTAGCTCATTTGGCACAGAGGTCGGAAGCGTGTTGGGGTATACAAGCATGGCTAAGCTTTGATCTTTCGCAAACTGGTCCAGAGCGGGGAAGTTTTTCAGCTTAGTCATCCCGTCGCGGTAACCGCTGTCGGCTGACGGAGTAATGAAAACAGTTTCGAACAATTGCTTCCAGCGGCTGTCGGTTGCAAGCGTCGGCTTCTTGGTAGTCATATCCACATTTGGCACGGAAAGCTGGTTCATCCGGATGATGTGATCACGCGAAGAAGCGATGCCGTAATATTGCTTGCCGTTTTCAACTCGAGTCACTTTGCGAGCCAACTCGTTCGCCTGATCCCACGTCATATCCGTCGTGGGCATCTGTACACCGAATTTATTGAAAATATCTTTGTTATAAAACAACGTCAGAGTGTTAGTCGAAACCGGTAGCCCGTACATCTTCCCTCCTGAAATTTGTTTCATCGCCTCGATTACGGTTGGTTCCAGCCGGTTCAGATCGATGCCGTGCTTTTTGATCAGATCCGTCATATCGAATTGCAAACCATGTTCGAACAACGCAGTTTCATAGTTGCCGATCGACGTCCAAAAAATATCGATTCTCGTTTTCGAGGCAATCATCTCCGGCAACGTTGAACCAGCCTTGCTCTGTATGTAGTTGATGGTAAATTGAGGGAAGGCTTTCCTGAGAGCGTTTCCATAATTTTCGTTAAACACTTGCTCCGATGCGTTGTTATTCGAGTAAATATTGATTTCCACCGGGTCCGTCTTAACGGCAGCCGGCTGACTTGGTCCCGGAGTTATGCTGTCCCTAGCATCTTTCGAATGATCCGAAGTACTGCTACATGCTGATATCCCTAGTGCCATTGTCCCGGCCAACAAACCGATTGAGATCCCTTTCATATTTCGGTCCCCTTTCAAAATGAATAGGTGATTTTTCCCATCCTTGGCCATCCTCACTGTAGCTTTCTGTTGCCGTCTACATTTCACCCACCTCCATCACATGATCATTATACGTTTACTCATTTTGTGAGAAATAATTCGACCTATTTGATATTAAACGTTTACTTAGCGGATAAAAAAATTTATACTTTCTCAAAGAACCCGCAGTCCGGGAATCACCCCGTCGAACGAGTTGATTCCCGGACTCTCAGCTCCGTCGTTAGCACCTTTCGAAAAAAATGGCCTTCTTCTGCGGCATCCGCTTCATCCGTTATCAGATCGATAATTGTGCGGGCCAGTTCGACGATGTCAGGTCCTACTGTCGTAATCGCGACGGGCAGCAGCGACTGCGTTTCCGGCAAGTCGTCATATACTACAAGTGACAACTGCTCTGGAATGCGCACACCTTCTGCATAAGCTGCCTTGACGAATTCACGCAGCAGCCCTTCGCTGTCAATTACAATCGCCGTAGCCCCGTATTCGTGAAAATGCCTCATGAAGTCGCGCACCTTGAGCGACATGTCCGGATTTCCAATCAAGGTCATCACATTCAGCTCTGGACGAAATTCCAGCCCAAGCTCCACCAGCGATTCCGTGTACCCTAGCCATTTGTCCGAATGTCCTCCCAAAAAGGCGATGTGCGTATGTCCGAGTTCGAACAAATGACTCATCGCCAGCTTGACCGCTCCTTTGCGATCAATATCGAGCCAGTGGGCATTCTCCTGATTCCAACCTTCCCGGCCCCCGACTTCGAGGATGGTGCCGTTAAACTGCTCCTTGGCAGCGATATACTCCGGAGTCTTACGTCTGTCCAGCCAGCATACCGCCCTGTTGATAAAATATTCCCGGAACGAGCGGAGCGCCTCATCCCGCTCCGCCATCGATACCATCACGGTGTAGCCTCGGCTCGACGCCTCCTCCTGAATTTGATTGCAAGTACGGTAAAAGAAAGGCTCTTCCCGCTTCGGCCAAATCAAGCCGATTCCATTCGAGGAACGGTCGACCAGACGTTTGGCTGCCAAGTTAGGTACATAATTGATTTGCTTGGCAATATCGAGAATTTTCCGGCGTGTCTCCTCGCTCACACCGGGTTCGTTATTTAACGCCCTGGATACCGAAACAAAGGTGACGCCGGCCAATTTTGCTATGTCTTTAATAGTGGGCACCAACATCCCCCCAATTCATAACTAATTTGTTCCGTTTGCTGAAAGTATAGAGTTAAACGTTTCCTTTGTCAATTAATTCTATCCCACGACAAGCCCCCCCAAAAAAAGTCTTTACCAGCAAGGACTTTTATTTAATCATATATCAAGATAAGCCGGAAGCATTATTATTATTTACAAGGTTAACGTTTAAGTATATAATCGCCATGAACAGACTACGACCACTTCAGCTAAATCAACGGCAATCCACTCTGTAGAACCGGCCTGCCGGTTCACCAATTTCAGGAGGCGGTATTTTATGGCTGACTTAGCGGATCTGCAGATAGCAGAGCAGACAGAGAACACAGAGAACACGAAGAAGAGCTTACGGATGAACCGGAGGACGCTTCTGGCATCGCTTGGCAGCGCCGGAATCGCTTTAGGGTCCCGGGCTTTAATGGCTCCAGGATTGGTCCAAGCTGCGGATTTTCATGGAAGCGTTACCAGATCCGTGTACGGCGAAGGCGACCTAGATACTTGCTGTAAAGAGGCGCAGGCGCAAATCGCAAGCATAATGAATCGTCTTGACCACATGTGTGTCATAAATGTAAAAGATCACGGTGCGCTGGGTGACGGAACAACAGATGATACCGCAAGTATTCAGGCCGCTATCAATATGGCCTCAACCAGAGGAGGCGGCACCGTATGCGTACCCGGCGGAACGTATATGATCAGTTCACCGCTTGTGATGGCTTCCCGTGTAATGCTGCACGGAGAGGGAGAGGCGAGCGTTATTAAAGCTTTTGCCACCAGCGGCTGGGGAAGTACATATTTATATCGGGGCATGATCGACATGGTTGGCGTTCAATACGGCGCGTTAAAAGATTTATGTCTACACCAGAACGGCTCTGCACGAATACCCGCCAATGGTCTAAGCTACGCCGTACTGGTCAACGCTTCCAGCGATTTGGTTATCGATAATGTATCATTTATTGACCCAGGGCTCAATGATGAATACAGTCATCCTACTGGCCCGCAACTAGCACTGATCGCTCAAGATGAATTAAAGCCTGGCTGGGGTGGTGGAATCGGCGGCTGCTATCGCGTGTCGGTACGCAAATGCCGGTTTATCCAAACCGGTACATCCAGTTGTGATTTTGCAATACGCGTACTTAGCAATTGGGAAAAGCAGATTCCAACTGAAAATTTTATGCATTACAACGAAGGTCATACCTTTATCGACTGCTACTTTAAAGGAGAATATTCTTGGAACACATTGGAGTTTGCCGGTGGGGCAACCAGATACAATAAAGTGACGCATTGTTTGTTTGACGGTAAGACGCTTACCCATATCGATTTTGATAAAGGGAGCAACCATAATATTGCCGCTTTCAATACCATCTATAGCGGAGGCAAGGCAAATCGTTATATTACTGATACAACAAAACGAATGAATTGCATCGATGACCATGGTACCGCTGCCGGTTACTTGAATTACGGCAATACCATTGCTTACAATTCCATTAATAATCTGAACAATGACAGTGCAACCGATAATTATGAAAGCGCGATCAGTGCATCGTATACTAGACAGTCGCTCATAGTGGGAAACACCATCAACAACGTGAACAAAAAGTTGATTGGCGGCGGCATATTTATATCTAAAAATGTGGATGGAATTACCATCGAGGATAACCGGATCCGCAATGTGCGCAAAGGCATTTATACAGATGCGAACTCCAATAACACCAACGGAGTGCGGATTCATAATAATGAGATCGAAGCCTTAGATCAAGCGATCATCATTGCTTTGCTGTCTGGCGGCGGCAAAGGGTTCTCCTTTACGGGCAATAAATTGAAGACGACATCTGCTCAAAACTGTTTACACGTATCGGCAGGAATACTGGAAGCGCCGATATACGCTCTCAACACAGCGGAAAATGGGGTGATCAACTTCGTACTTGCCGGGCAAAATGCCATTGCGATAGGTAATGTCTCTAGGAACGCTTCATCATACTCCTTTCAGGTGCGCGAGAAAATGACATTAATCGGAAATGTTTCGCTAAATCCTACCACAGGCGATCTGACCAAGCTCAGCGCTTCCCCGCTGCCTTCCCTTATCGGTAACACTTTCACCGGGGCTACGGAGACCTCGGCTCCGGCTTTCATGTACGGGACTGCTGCGCCTATCGATGGTACGTGGAAACAAGGGGATATTTTCTACAACACGAATCCGACTGCAGGAACAAACGTGGGCTGGATCTGCACGATCGCAGGTACACCTGGTACATGGAAGTCTTTTGGGGCAATTTCCGTTTAAACTGGTGGCTGTGGCTCTTGACGATGTCGGATGTGCCGCGGTATAACGCAACGTTGCACAATTTGTTGTATGATAATCGTAAATGAACGATTTCTTCACTGGGAATTTTACAGCCAGGAAAGAGGGTCGGCATGGCTACGATACTTGTTGTTGAAGATGACGCGAACATTCGCGAGCTCCCCCGCTCTTCCATGACTCATGCTCACGGCCAGAGGAGAAACGTGGGAGAAAGTGAAAGGGTTCGAACTCGGGACGGACGATTACTTGACCAAACCGTTTGATCCATTGGAATTGACGGTTCGCGTGAGAGCATTGTTGAAAAGATACCGCATGAGTTCCGCCAATATCATTCAACGCAAACGCAGCATTTGCGAATGACCGCGTTCCAACTGGATGAGCAAATTCGGAGAGTCATCGTGGCCATCCAACCGCAGTGGTCTGCCCGCCACATCCATTTTGACATGAATTTGAAAGAAACCGGCATCATGGGCGACTATGACCTGCTTCATCTAGGCTTCGTCGGAGACGTCCGCGAACGCTGTTTCCCTTCGGGACGAAAGGGGGTCGGGAACAGAAGAAGGATTCCATGCAACGGTAATGCGATCCGTACTTATTGAAGTGACATGCAGCCCGCTGACGGAAGGAGGAGCAGCCCAATCCTGCTCTGTCGCAGGCGCCCATTCCCGGGACGCCGCTTTAGACTCGTTGCCCCATTCATCCACGGCGAATACGCTTATCACTTTCCCTCGTTTTCATACTGTGGACTCACGCAAAAAGGCACGACCTCTCAAAGGCCGTGCCACCTTGCTGTATAACAAAATGCCTCGGGATTGCTCTGTACTGAACATATGCGGCTTCGTTGTTTGATCACTTACCTTAAGGCACTGTTCGGTAAATCAATCTCCATACGTAAGGGTTGCTTCATCCAAGTAACCAGCCAATACGGTACCGCCAGGGGAGTAAACCAGAATATTAGCCGTCACCGCATTTTCCGGAGCTACGGCCGATAATAACAAGGGGGTCCACTGACCGATCGGAACGTCAAACGATTTCCATTGAACCGGAGTCAGTCGCGCCCCGGAAGCGTTGAAAAACTGTAAGTAAAATTGGGTGTAGGATGCCGGTCCGGAATTGTACAGCAAAATGGAACCCTGATACGTTTTGCCGGGTACGACAGGCTTGCGAGCAGTCTGGATCGAAAGCGTCGCCGTGCTGCTTCCGTCGGAAAACCGGAGGCTATGGGCCCCGTTATACCGAACAACTCCGCTTACTGATACGCTTTGATCGGGAGCTAGCGTCGACACGGACCACTCGGCGATCGAGCCGTCCGCCTGCTGTGGCGTTTCGAATCCCGTATTATCCAAAGGAACGGCGTTGTGCATCACCGCAACCACGATTTGATCGTATTGGGCGATTACCGCATTATCAGACGACAGAAGCTTCCAGCGAAGCGTATACGCTCCAGGACGATCCAGCTTGATGGACCACGGAATCGTCTCGCTGTAATCTGCGCCCGCGACAAAACCGTCGCTCCGGATCTCGCCGCTATTTTGGAACGAATACGATCGGCCTTGATCGTTCAGCTCAAACCATGCGTTGCCGACTGGTAACGACTTGTTTTCCACCGTTATTTTGGCTCCATTGTACCCGTTCGCGCTTAAGATGTCCGTTTTGAGCAAGACCGGCATGGAGCTGTAAACGTCGTACGTTACACTTGTAACCGAGGAGCGGAATTT
The DNA here is from genome assembly GCF_058135425.1 of Paenibacillus sp. MAH-35. Taxonomy (NCBI): domain Bacteria; kingdom Bacillati; phylum Bacillota; class Bacilli; order Caryophanales; family Paenibacillaceae; genus Paenibacillus; species Paenibacillus sp. MAH-35. The sequence goes on along the minus strand of NZ_JBYUPU010000014.1, from coordinate 125,587 downwards.
GTATAACGAATTCGCCGGCTTTGGCTTGACAGTGAAGCTGTGCACCTTCTCCGCGAGTACGCCTGCACCGGGGTCAACGAGCCTGATTTTCACTTCATACTGCCCAGCCTGGGAGAAAGCGACGCTCCAGTTCATCGTGTCGTATAGGATGGCCGGGATAACGAGTCCCGGCTTGCCGTATTCGCCGGCATCGACAATCGAATGTTCTTCGCCATCGGCCCCGGTATAGGTAAAGACGGCCTCCCCTTCACCTTGTGTTTTTTCCAGCACGTAATAGGCATGCTCAAGCGGAGACAGCCCCGTCTTTAAGGTGCGAAGGTAGATATCGAACGCCGCCCCCGATTGCTCGTAGACGTCAGACGAAGATTCCAACTCGATTCCATAGGTGGAATACGTCCTCTCCTTCACCGTCACGAGAACGGAATCGCTGGACTTTCCATTCGGGTTCGATACGGTTATCGTTGCAGATCCCGCCGACACGGGTATTATTACCCCTTCCGAGCTGACCTTGGCGACAGTATGGTCGGTTGACGACCACACGACGTTTGGCGAAGCGTACGAAGGCGAGACGACTGCGTTCAGCTTGACCGTTTCGTCGAGGTATAGCTCCACGGTATGCGCTTCCAGCGACACTTTGCTGGCCGCTACCGTATTATCCTCGAACGTATAACGGTACAAATTGGATTCGTTCTCCTTTAACTTGAAGTAGAAGTTGCCGTAACGATCCTGCGCCAACAGTGAAGCTCCGTTTGCGAGCACCGTAATTTCGCGGGTTTGTTTATCGATACGGAAAAAATAGTTGCCTGCGATGGTTCCATACACATGCCCGTCGCGCAAGCTAACTTGCATCTGAGGATCGCGCCAGCCGCCGGTCGATTCGGGAAAAGCTTCCTCGCTATGAACGACCTGCCGCAAGACCGGGTCATAGACGAAAAACGTTCCTTGAGCAAACCCCCAGATGTTCCCGTCCGGTCCGGCTACCAGCGCGTTAACCGCGCCTTTTCCCGGCACCGGAACCGTCTCGTACTCCTTTTGCCCCGTCGCGATGTCAAAAGCAAACAGGCGTCCGTCCGCGTATGGCCACGTCTGGCCCATACCGCCGACATACGAGGTGCCCCCGTATATTTTTCCGTCTTTATAAGCAAGCGATACTACGCTCTGGTCCTGGACAATGTTCCGATACACCTGGTAGGAGTTCGAACCTTTCGTCGGGTCATATACGGTTAAAGCGCCGCCGCTGACGGCATAATCCGGTACCGTTCCGATGAACACCTTGTTAACCTCGGGCACTCCGAGCATCGCATAGGCGCGGTCCTGCTTATAGTCGGTCTTCAATTCGAATTTTTGCACAACCGTTCCACCGAGTTGCCACGCTTTCGTCGTGTCGTATTCGAATAGGATCGCGCTCGGATAGACGCCAAAATACATTTTGTTGCCAAGCGCGGTCATCCCCTCGACCTGATTCATCGGAAGGCCGACGATATCTGTTCCCGTCGCAGGGTTAAAGATGCCCATCCCTCCCGGAAGAAAGCCTGCCGAAAAGATGTTTCCGTCCGTCGAAGCGCCAAGCGTATTAAGCTTGAGCGGGACCTTAGGCAGCTCAATATTGGCTAGTCGCCATTTTTTGGACTGCAGGTTATACTTGAAAAACCCTCCGGATGTTCCGGCAAACCCTACAAGCGTATAACCAGAATCGCTTTCCCCGCTCATTTCGACCAGACCCCAGCCTACGACGTTGGCTTTCAAATCCATCTTCCCGGTTGCCGATATCGTATCCGTGATCGTATCGGTATTCAGATTGTAAGTCTTCATAACGCCGCCATAAGTCAGATACACTTCGTCCGCATAAGGAGACTTTGGCGATACGCCGCTTGAATGAATAGCCTGATCGCCGAAATCTTTCGTAACGCCGGTATGCGTATCGATTACGACCAGGCCGTTGTTCGGATCCATTTTGGCGAACAGCTTCCCTTCTATCAGATTCAGATCGTAGGTCAGCCTGTATTTGTCCCGAATGGAGTCGGGCATAAGCTCCGTTTTGGCGCCGGAACTCAAATCATAGCGGACGAGGGATGCCCGATTTCCGCCCACGCCGACATACAGAGAATGTTCGGTCTCGCCGTATACCATGCTACGCGAATAAAACTGATCGTTTGCCATTCGCCCGAGGTCTTGGAACTGTCTTGTCGTCGGATCGAAACGGAATACGCGGCTCTCGGGGTAGACGCCGAAATAGATCATTCCGTCCCTGTCCTCGGCCATTTGGTAGATGATGGCTCCGGAAGCGGACTCCATAGGACCGTGAAGGTCCGTCACTTCGTTCAACGCCGGGTCGTACTCGAACAACTTCGATTTCGTATAGGTGCCGATGTATACCTTTCCGCTTTTGGCGGGCCAAATGCTCCATGTTCCTTCGGCGATATTCAAATCGAAATGTTTGACGGCCCGCTCCGACTCGATATCGATCACGACGAATCTCGAATTCGGACTGGACGGTATGACCGTGTAACCAACAGCCCGGCCGCTTTCTTCCCCGATGGCACCACGGTACGATGTGTTGCCCATCAACACCTGCGGACCCAAATTCACAATCATGGGAGTTACGTTCACTGTCTGCATATCTTCCGCCAATATGCGTCCCTCCGCATCTACGGCTCTTATCGCAAGCTCGTATGCCCCGACTTCGGAAAACTTAACGGTCCAGTCGACCTGATCGGTCGAATTCCCCGGAATCGAAAATCCGCCTTCCCCGTATACGCCATTATTTTTAATGTCTGTCGGCTCGCCGTTCCGATCGCTGGCGGACCAGTATATATCGCCGTCTCCGGATCTTTTTGCAAGCTCATAATGCACCTGTTCTAGTCCTGTATGTTTTAGATTAGTCGCCGTTGTCGTTACAGTCACATATTCTCCTGCTCCTACCGACTCCGGAACATCCAGCTCGATTGCGGCTTTTTCCGGTACCTCGGATTTAACCCGGACCAGCGCGGTAGCCGTCTTTCCTCCGTCGACCGTCGTGACTGTGACTGTTGCCGTACCCGACTTCTTTCCTTTAATTTTGCCTTTATCGCTGACCGTCGCTACCCCGGGGTCGCTGCTCGTCCAAACAACCTTTTTATTCGAAGCCTTCGATGGTTCAACGATGGCCCGCAGCTTCGCTGTAGCGCCGATCTTCACAGACAGTTCCGTCCGGTTCAGTCTTACCCCGGTTACCGGCGTATTCGGCTTATTCGGCTTGCCTCGAAGCGAAAGGGGTACCCCGTCCGCATCTGTATACCTGCCGTCAGCCGCAATTTCGGATCTGTTCGCAACGGAGTCGGGCGGACCGTTATCCGCCATAGCTAAGGGGACCAGACCGAATACGGATGTGACAAGCGTGAGGAGCATCGTCAGCATACTGACAATTGTTGTTTGATATAGAAACTTGCGTTTTCTCATCAATTTTCCTCCCACTGCGCCTAGTTTTCGGTTATCTGACTTGAGGCACATCCAGCCACACGCTTCCTTGCTCCACAGCCAGCTGCGCGATAATGCCGGGCAGCGTATACTCCATCGACCGGTACACGTCGATCGGCGGAGCTGCCCGACGATTCAAAGCGTCGATGAAGTCACGAAGCAGCTCATACTCGGATGTTCCGTGACCCCCTCTGCTGGCGTGAGCCGGCGCCTCCGGGTCGGTAATGCTGCAAATGAGTGGTTTTGCTCCTTTCTCATATTCCGGGTCGCCCTCCAAATAAATCCATCCGTCGCTCCCATAGCCCGTTCTCCCATTTTCGATAAAGCCTTTCGAGCCGTATATCGAGTAAAATCCGACTGCCGGCTTTCGTGACGCTACAGAGCTGCGGAGCAGCTTGATCGCCCCGCCTTTCTCCGTTTCGAACAAGGCCGCCTGCATGTCGATGCAGCCGACGCCGCCCTCGGGCACGATCGTTTTCGTGCGACCTACTCCAGTGGCCCGAACGATTCGGTCGTCCATCATCTCCAATATCGGACCTAGCGAATGCGAGCAATAGTGCAGCGGAGGACGTTCGTTCCGCCAGTAGGTTCGGCCCTCCGGGCTAACGATCAGATCTCGGATCTCGTGTACATATTCGCACTCCGCATAAAAAACGGTTCCGAGCCGACCGCTGCCGATAATGCGCTTCCATTGTTTCCAGAAGTGGAAATAGACCGCATTTTCCGCCATCATATACGTATTTCCGGTACGTTGCACCGCCTTTACGATGTCAAAGCACTCCTCCACAGTCGATGCCGCCGTCACCTCGCTCAGCACATGTTTGCCGGATTCCAGGGCGGCTACCGTCTGACTGGCGTGAAACGGCAGAGGCGAACCAATGATAACAATATCGATGTCCGACTCCAAGAAATCCTCATACTTCTCATAACGAGCGCTTTCCGCTATTCCCAAATCATTCCCGGCCCGCTCCAGCACCGCCGAGTCCGTATCGCATAGGGCGGTCACCTCAACTTGAGGATGATTCATGTAGGCCGCCGACCGGCCGGCTCCGCCAAGGCCTACCAGCCCGATTTTCCACTTGCCTGTCACTTTCGACAACCTCCCGCCTGTTGTTATAGGGTACGTTTTGCGACCGCTATATCCGAAATCCGTCCCCCTCCCTTTCTGTCCGAATATGGCCTGTAACCCGGTACCCATTGCGATTCGGTCTGCGCTTTCAGCCTATGGATACTGCTTAATCATACTGCCAGAGGCATGCTCCGATGAATGTCCAATTGTTCGTTTTTACTAGTCATTTTGTTCGGTTGGCTCGATACTGGCTGGGAGATATGCCGTAGTAATTGCGGAACGCGCGCGTAAAGGCATAAAGTTCCGAATATCCGAGCGACAGAGCGATTTCGGTGATCGGAACGGCCGTCTCTTCCAGCATTTGCTTACCTTTACTCAGCCGGAGCTGCTGCAAAAAATGACCGGGGGATACACCCATTTGTTTCGTAAAGGCATCGGTAAAATAAGAACGCTGTATCCCTACGTATTCGGCCACATCTTGAACTGTTATTTTTTCCGAGTAATGCGTGTCCATAAAGATTTCACTTTCGCGTATCCACACATTGGGGCTCTTCTCTTGCAAGCTATGACGTTTGGGTCGTTCCGCGACCGTAAAATTCTCAATCAGTTCGTAAAATTTTCCGAGCCACTGAAAAAAATTCCTCTCGAGAGGAAGCTGGCGAAACAGGTCGAGCAATTGGTGCAGACTCCCTGACAATCCTGGTAGAAGCACCTTTCTCGAATAGGAACGGGTTCTGGTTAGTCCTATGGATTGAAGGAGCGGCTCTACGCCCTCCCCGCATAAACCGATCCAAATAAGCCGCAATTCCGGCTTCTCCGGAACGACCCCATATTGAACGGTAGTGCCCGGCAGCAGACAGAACATATCGCCTTTATTTAAACGAACGGCATGTCCGTCCGCCGCAAAATTCAGTTGACCTTCGAGAACGAACTGCAAGATGAAATGATTCAATATTCTCGGTCCCGACCGGTAATTGGGTTTTGCCAGCATTCTTCCGGCGTATAAAGGACATACGCCGATCGCCTTCTCTAGTGCGGACGGCGTAAAGTAGACAATATCGGCGAACTCGTAAGCATATTCTTTCAACCCGCGCAAAAGTGTCCCCCCTTACATGTAAGCGCATTCAATTCTACTCACCTGAATCAAAAAGCTGGACAAATCTTGAGACATTTCTCTTTGGGGTTGCATCGGGCCAGGTGGGGGACACGCCTCCTCCTAGAATCCTGTGCCTTCTTTATACCACAGTCCCCTCCGCTGGAGGGGACTGCCTGACCTTCGCTTCATAAGCCCTAAATAGATTTTACAATATCCACTAGGCTTTGTGACATGACGCTTATTTCTTCCATAGATGCATTCAATTGCTCTGTTACAGCTGCCTGCGATTGTGTCATCGTCGTCATATTGCTGATATGCTGTTGAATTTGGCCAATAAGAACGTTCATCTCACCCAAGCTGTTTTCAATATTCTCTGTTGCTTCTGCGCTGTTGAAGGCTAGCTTTCTAACCTCGTCAGCAACGACGCCAAAGCCGCGTCCAAACTCTCCGGCACGGGCTGCCTCGATTGCGGCGTTTAGCCCCAACAAATTGGTTTGTGCTGCAATTTCGCGTATAAATAACGAAATATTTTTAGTTTCCTCCGTTCCCGCTTTGGCTTGATTAGCCGCTTGCATCGATTGTTCCTGCGCTGTGGCCATTTCTTGAGCTTGAATCGTTACCGATTCTATTGCTTTTACCATTTCGTTAATGGAATCGGAAAGCTGTATCATGCTCTGATTCATGTCTTGAATGGCCCGTTCCTTATTTTTTTCCAGCGTAATATCGCGTATTGTTCCGGCGAACCGAAGGGGCACTCCGCTGCCGCTGCGAAGCGTTGTACCTGACGCTTGAAACCAGCGATATTCACCGGTTTTCAAACCTAATCGATACTGTGTATCAAAGGGCGTCTTCCCTGAATAATCATTTAAACTATCGGCAAACAACTGGAGCACACGATCCAAATCCTCCGGGTGCAGCCTGCTGCTAAAGCTCTCAAATGTGTCAGGGAAATCCTGTTCGTCCTTAAAGCCCAGTGTTTTTCTGAATTGAGAGGAGAACCACATATCATTATTGTAGATATCACCGTCAATAATCGTGATGTCCCAAGGTGCTTCTACCAATGCCTGATGAATCAAATCATACTTTGTAATGATCGCGTTTATTTCAAATTCTTTCATTTTTTTCTCATGGCTATCAAAAAGCGCACCTACTACCCGAAGGGGAACGCCGTTTTTATCTCTAAGGGTCGTCCCTGTAGCGCGGAACCAGCGGTTTTCACCGGTTTTCTTAATTAAGCGGTATTCGATGTCATAGGGGGTTTTACCGGAATGGTCATTTAAATGATCGGCAAAAGCCTTCATCACCCACTCCTGATCTTCCGGATGTATTCTCGATGCCCAACTGTTCAAAATGTTGGGAAAATCACTTTCGTCGTTGTAGCCAAGCAACCTTCGAATCTCGTCAGACCATATGAACTCGTTATTGGGGTTAATAGGATCTCCGGCAATCACCAACATATCCCACAAACCTACCTGGATAGCCTTCGTCACTAAATCCAAACGAATTTCCGTGTCCTGTGCCGACTCCCTTAGCTTATTTAAAGCGAAGTTTATATTTCCGGCGATTTCCTTCGATAAAAGAGAAGCCAGGGACGATAACGGGAGATCCGCAGAAAGATCATTATTCTCCATTTTCTTAAATAAAACTCGGCTTTCTTCCGCTAACACTTGATCAGGAATAGTCGTTTTGAAGAAATTCATTCCACTGTGCTCCCTCATTGATGTTCTATGCAGCGTCGTAGCTTCGTATTGCCATCCTTATAAGCACATTATCAAAAAAATAGCAGTTTAAGCATAACCGCCAGCTTGTAGAATGTCTATCCAACAAGCACAAAAATTATCGCAGGCTGGCGCCTTGTCAGGATTAGCTAGGGGAGGTTCGTTGCCAGCGGAAGCTAGGCCAGGCTCTCGAGTAGCTCTATTGCAATACCGTCCAGCCTCTCAGCCGTTCCCTTGGCGGCAAAACACCATTCCTCACACGTTTCGTACCCGCCAGTTTCCTCGTAAGCTTCGGCACTCGGTATGTACTCAAGCGAAGCGTCCGTATAAGCCATGGCCATCAGATGCAAATGTCCGAATTTTTCTTTGAGCTTCAGCGTGCTTTGTATAAAGCTTTCCCCGGGAAAAAAGACCATTCGCACATCCCCGAAGCCAACCGCCGTTACTTCAGAAGGCATCCGTAAATCCGGATAACGTTCAAGCAGCAAAATTCGCTCCGTCAGACTCAATATGTTGGAGCTGTTGTATACGGGCGGGTTGGCAAGCAATTGTTGCCGGCATCGGGCAATCTCCTCCGCCAGCAGAAGCTCCATTTCTTGCTTGCTACGAAAAATGCGCAAGTCCGCCGCTACCGTCTCTCCGGCATGCAGCAAGCGGTCGGCTTGAACCTGCTTCGCGGCGCTGAAGCTTTCCATAGCGGCGGCAGCTAATCGCCGGCCCATGCTTCTGCTGTCGTCGAGCGGCTTGCCCACCGTGTATTTCCCCGGACTAATATTCCCCGCACAGCCTTGCAGGAACAGGCTCGTTCCTCCAAGTTCCCGTTCGATCCGATCCGTCGCAAATCCCGGGTAATCCCAGCAAATATCCGAATATTGATTGTAGGTAGTCGCATGACAAGCATAATTGATCAAACTACCGACTATCTGGCCGGACAGGTGGGCGAACCAAAGGCATTGAACCTCAGGATCGATCAATCCATCTGGATAGGCCCGCAGCTCTGCCGATACGCCGCGGCCATACCGAACTCCGATCGTTCCGTCAGGCAACGGCACTCGGCGATTGCAGGCAATCTGTCCGACTGTTCCCGACGAGCGGAGAATTCGTACAGGGGCCAGCCGGTCCGCCGCTTCACCTGCCGCCTTCCGAACTTGCTGTAAGACGTTATGATAATAACCGGAATCAAGAAAAAACTGATTTTTGTCAGCCAAATAATCTTGTGCCGCACGATGGAGAAAGGGCGATGAGTGGGTATGCGACGATAGTACGACGATTCGCTCCATGGACGCTCCGGTCGATTCGGAAACTACCCTCCGTATATCTGCAATGACACAGCTGTAAAGCGAGGTCGTGTCAACCGACACGATTACGGTAGCTTGATTCCCGTCGCGAAGCAAGCATACCTTTGCTTTAAGCGGCGTTATGATTTTGTCGATAGGCCGACCGATAGTCAGGGATGTTAACGTTCCCGGTTCTGGCGTAATGTCTGCCGCCCCGAAGCCCGCTTGTATCATCGAATCTTCCTCCTTTTCGAACTCAAGCTCTTATCGGAAGTCTCCACTTCCGATTACTCGTCCATGATTCCCCACGCAGACTTCCAATTGGATTCAACGGCACTCGCACCCTCTGCGTTATCGGTGAAAACGGCAACCGTATCGTTTAACCGGCTTTACATCTCTTTCCTTATCCTATCAGGGACACCGAACTTTGCAAATGAATCAAGTAGTCATAGTATTGCACTATGTACTCATATGTGAAGTACGTGTAATAGAGGTTAGTACCTGAACGACCAGAAAGGCCGTCGAAGTAATCGACGACCTTTCTGGTGATTTCAACTATTGTAACTGTCGGAATAATTGCAAACGAACCGGTCGCAGCGTATAGTCCGAGACCGGTCGGGTCGTTCCACGGACGGCCAATTGAGAAGCCACTTTTATATGACGATACCCGCCTTCCGCCAGATGTCCGTGCCCGGCCAAAATATCCAATAAAGCCTGTTGAATCGCCTCTTGCCGGTGGTCTCACCCTATTCACAAATGTGTTGTCGCAGAGAATAATAGGCTTGTTTTCAAAAAATGTTATTTCGATGAATCCTGGTATTCGGTATCATTGGATGAAGGTGAACTAGCATGACCGGACCGCAAACTGTCAACCTATGTGAATGCGTTGGCAAAAGCGGGATTTGTAATTGAGCAGATGATAGAGCAATCTGATGAAGAAATTATGCAATCGCGGAACGATAACAGCGATTTTGCACAAAAAGCAAAGATGCTTCCTGTAACTTTTGTAGTCAAAGCAAGAAAACTATAGTATCCGATAGCATGCTCAGGACTAGCAAATAAATATATCGTATTCAAATTTAACACTTCCCATAGTTCGATCTCATCTAGCGGAGCATCCCATCGAAATAATAAAAAGATCTGGATTGATTTAAGCCGGAACCAACACAACCCGCCAATGTACGGAGGATTTTTTTATATTTCAGTGATTAGGTGAAATGGATATGAAAAACCACATGTAATGTCCAGAAAAGTCCGTTTTCAGGCAAATGTATGTGAAAAACCGTATACATTCAGCCAAAGAGCCGTATCGAGACGAATCGTACGTGAAAAACCGAATACAATCGGGCGCTGCATCCACCAAGTAGACCAATTTTCACCCTACATCACCCGCTGCCGACCGCCTTCACCCTACATTGCCCGCACTCGGCCGCCTTATCCACCTGGAAGAGCTATTTTACTTTTTACACCACAATATCTAGTACATTTTTCATCTGTTCCATTTGCTCTCCTTGAAAGTCCCTATTACCGATCGGAATTCGTGAACACACTCCGTCCGCCGGCGATCGTCTCGACGATCTCCATTCGCCCGTCCTCGCCGGTTTCATACACGATCAGATCGGCGGGCGAGCCAGGGCGAAGCGAGCCGAGTCCGGCTTGCGAGAGGCCAATCACTTCGGCGGGACGAAGCGATGCCATCTCGATCGCTTCGCCGAGCGAGCAGATGCCGAACCGGGCGACGTTCTCCACGCAGCGGTTGAGCGCGGTCGCCGCTCCGGCGAATATTTGAGGGTGATCCTCCATCACCAGCCGGCCGTCCGGCCGCAGCAGCACTTCATAACGTCCACGCTTCATGTACCGTCCCGGCGCGAACCCTTCGTAATGGGTCGCGTCGCTGACGATAACCGCTTTAGTTCCCTTGGCTCGGATCATGGATTTCAAGGCAGCGGGAGGCAGATGATGGCCGTCGCCGATAAGGCCCGCATAGAGGCGATCCTCCGCCAGTTGGCTCCAGATGTAATTCGGATGACGCGGAAGCAAGGGATGGGAGCCGTTGCCCAAATGAGTCGACATCGAGGCGCCTGCGTCCACGGCTGCCAGCAGCTGCTCGTCCGTCGCTCCAGTATGTCCGATCGCCGCAACGACGCCTTCGCTTACGAGACGCCGGATGAAGTCGGCCGCGCCTGTCCGTTCGGGGGCGACAGTCACCATACGAACACGGTCGCCCGAAGCTTCCTGCCATCCAAGGTACTCCCGCACATCAGGGTCGCGGACATGCTCAAGCGGATGCGCGCCCCGCGGACCAGACTCTCCGGAGATGTACGGGCCTTCGACGTGAATGCCCAGGACGGCGTACGCAACTTCCGGATACGCATCGCAAGCCTCCGCGATCGTGCGGATGCACCGAAGCATGCCGCTCCGATCCGACGTGATGACCGTCGGACAAAAACGAACGACCCCTCGTGCGTACAAATAACGAACCGCCTCCTCGATCCGTTGCGGTGTCGTCTCCAATTCGTTAAAATCGACCCCGTCTACGCCGTTCAACTGGAGATCGATCAGCGCAGGCGCAATCCATCGCTGCTTGTCCGGCACTCCCCTCGTTGCCGGAGGCTCCAGTTGTTCGAAGATCTTAACTACACCATCAGCCATCGTCAGACGAATGGTCCCCCCGTGTAACCAATGCCTGCCAATCCGCTCATGAGCGTCGTTCATATCGTCTCCTCCCCCTAATACGCAATAAAATGCGCCACGGACGACGCCTGCGAGACGCGGTTCGCCCTGGAGCTTATCCGTATCCTATCATCGGAGCCGGCCGCTTTGATATACGAAAATGTTCAGATCGATGGCCCATCGTTAAGTCGGGCAGCGTTCTTAAGATAATTTTTATAAAAATCCGACCTGCGCGGCTTACCTGGACCTGCAGTGATTTTTACGACGGTTGCGATTCTTGTTCCAGAACAGCGTGAGGCGTTTTCGGATGTACCAATCGATCTTCAGGAATTTGGCTGCATACACGGCTCCGCGTTACCAAACGTTTTTACTGATACACGCCATGCTCTTAGAAACTAGAGTTTCAAACGTACGCAAATAGGCTTCAAAGGGAAAATTTCAAAAAACAGGCCGTCCCTCAGGTCACTTTCGGACCTGCGGGAACGGCCATTTTCTCGTTTCGTCTTCTACTTGCCTTCGATCATTTTAATAATTCGCCCAATCACCATGACCGCTTCCGCCCGAGTCGCTTGGGCATGAGGCTTCACCGTACGGTCCGGGTATCCCGAGAGAATCCCCCGTTCTGCCGCGGCTTCGATAGCATCTTTTGCCCACCACGAGATCTGATCCCCGTCCCCGAAGGACAGAACGACCTGCAGATTTTCCAAATGTAAGGCATTCGCCGCCATCACCGCCATCTCCTCCCTCGTGAGGGGTTGATCCGGTGCGAACGTATTGTCGTCGTATCCCTGAATCATACCATTGGCGAATGCCGTGGATACAGCCACCCGGGCCCAATGGTTCTCCGTGTCGGCAAACGTTTTATCGGCCCTTGGTTTCCAACGAAGGGCCGCAGTCAGGATCGAAACGAACTCCGCCCGAGTAATCGGACGGTCCGGCCGGAACGTGCCGTTCGGATAGCCGTTAACTACCCCGCTTCCCGCGAGACGCTGGATCGTTTCCCCAGCCCAATGGTCCCGGATATCCGTAAATGCGGCTGAAGGTTCGTGGTTACTGATCGTGCGGGCGATGGCCGCGAACTTCGTGAAATGGTTGGTCGTGCCGCTGACCGTGCCGTTCTTGAGGTCGATTTTAGGGTCGCCAAGCGCAACCCATTGCCCGGTTTCCTCGTTCAGCCAGCAGAGCAGAATCTGAATGCCGTCCCGCCGGGCAACATCGGCGTTCAGGCGCAGCTTGACGGTCACGTTGACGAGGAAATCCCCCGGCAAGTCTTTCCTGAACTCGAATACTCGGCTGGCCAGATTTTCGGCACCGGACAACGGGAGGGCATCCGTATCGGCAATTACATCAACCGTCAATTGAAAAGGGCGGTCCATCGCACCGGCGGTAAACGCGATTTCTCCGCCGTCGAACTTCACCAAGCCGCCGTTCCATCCGATGAGGTACGAGTTGTTCGGCAATGGCGCCGAGCCGCCATTCAGTCCGATCGAGTCCGTGTTGTCCGTTAACGGATCCGGGCTGCTGTTCGGCTGGCCCAGGCGGAACCGATTCGATACGGCTGCCGTTCCGTTACCCGCTAGATCCGCCGCTCTCACGTGCAGGTACCAGTCGCCGGCCGTTCCGCTCTTCGTCAAATCGGCACCGCTGGCAAACGACATCCAGCCTTCCGTGGGATCGGATGGATCCGTAGACCAAGCATATTGAAGCGTGGAAGCGTCGATTCCGCTCCCGGCGTCCACTACCGTCGTCCGGGATGAAGCGGATGGGGCCGTGGATTCCCGGCCGTTCGGGGAGAACGCCACGGAAGGAAGCGACCGATCGATCTTCACCTTCAGCTCGTCGGACAGCCTATGGCCGGCCTCATCCTCCGCTTGGAAGACAATCGTGTGGTCGCCGTCCTCCGCGAATTCAATCGGAGTACCGTTCGCGTAAGTCTGCGAGGACCCTCCATCCACGGTATAGGTCAACGAGACGACCCTGCCGGCTCCCCCCTCGGCGTACACGCTGACGGTTACGCTCTGATTCGTCCATTCGCCTGCCGCATAAGCGCTTCCGTCCGCCTTTACCATCGTCGGAATCAACGTCAGCCCGCTGCTGCTGATTTTCACCGTGCGTCGTTCCGCCGCTTCCATGCCCACCGCATCGACCGCCTTGAAATCGAGGACATGTACGCCGTCCTCCTGCAGCTTGATGCTTGACATAACCATCTTCCATGTCTCGCCGCCATCCAACGAGTAAACAAACTCGGTAACCGCCCCTTTAACCTCATAAACCGATGCACTCACCGTAACCGATTGGTTCGTCCATGTTCCGTCTTGATATTCATTTCCATCCGCCGTTGTCATCGAGACCGAGATTTCCGGCGGCCAGGGTTGATCCGTCACGCTGAGCAAAGGGTGATTCGCCAGGTCGACGATACTTCCCACTTGCGAGTCGTACGACAGCTTTATGTCTTGACCGCTCCGCAATTGTTCGCTTACGGTCACCTCAACAGTTCTTGCCCCGGTCTTTACGACACCGACAACCGTGGCGTTAACGCCGTCCACTTGAACCGAAAATCCAAGCGAAGATCGCATGTTCACCACTTCATCGAACGTCAACAGGATGCGATCCGGCTGTTCGACCCGCATAACCACGATTGCCGGGGGAGCCGCATCCATGCCGAAATTCGCTGTAATTCCTTGCAAGGCGGGGTAAGTTATCCCTTCCTCGATCGTCCAGGTCTCGTTGAAATCCCAACCCGCAAAAGTCGACTTCCGCTTCATGGTCGCAGTCGTATTGCCGGCTCCTCCGCCTGTCCTTGCGGAATCGAAGTAGCCCGAAGTCACGATGGAGGTCGGGCTAAAGTCCCTCCCCACTAACCCTCCGATCCCCGAACCTGAGCCCGAGACATGACCTGCGGCATAAGCTCGATTGACCGCACCGACATGCCGTCCGATCAGCCCGCCGACTTCCGCGTTCCCCGCGGCCGAACCGATGGCGTAAGCATCCTCGACCAGACTTCCCAGATCGGCGCGGCCCACCAGTCCGCCAACTGCATACGAGCCGGAAACGTCGCCTGTCGAATAGGACTGCCTGACTACGCCGGGAAACATATTGCCTACAAGACCCCCGACATTGTTGCCGCCGCTAACGTCGGCCGTCGAAAAAGCCAGTTCGACCGTCCCTCCGCTGTTATCGCCGACCAATCCGCCGGTTGAAGATCCTCCGCGGATGCTGCCGCCATCCACTCCTATGTCGCGTACCAGGCCTCCAGCGCCCAGGTAACCAATCAAGCCGACCTGGCCGGCTCCCGGGCGGTTGATGATTAATCCGCGGACCACATGCCCTTTACCGTCAATTCGGCCCACGAAGGGCCCCAGTGCCGGATCGCCGACCGGTGCGAATCCAGCCCCTGCTCCGACGCTCGTTGCCCACATATCCGCCCGGCTGCCATCCGTGAACGTAGTGCCGAAATCGATATTGCCCGCGAGCGCATACCCCGCCGACGGATCCATCGCCATCAACTGCAGCTGATGGGCGTTGCCAATCGCCCGCGACCATTCCGTCCGGTGGAAGGGGCGGGTCGCTCCGTCGACCATGAACCAGTCCGCGGTGAAATCGAACCCCGAATAGCTCGCTTGGCTGAGCGCCTGCGCTGTCATTAAGCTCGCAGCGACGCAAAATCCCCCATAATCGTCGTTGTTGTAGCCGCAACCGCTGCTCTGCCCGGAAGTCTCCGCATCCCAGTAGTTATATTCCATCATGGCGCCGTTATTGGCGCCGAGCGCCCCGCCGACATCGCCTGCGACGGCGCTTACCGGACCGGTGGAATAGGAATAGCCGACGTGTCCATAAGTCGTGATCCCTACCAAACCCCCGACCACATGGTCTCCGCTCACGGAACCAATATTGTAAGACAGACGAATGTCCCCGCCATTCAGAGAACCTGCCAATCCGCCTACATAATAACCGCTGCCGTTAACCGTACCGGCGAAATAGGTCCGATTCAGGTCTCCTCCTTCCTTCAACCCGACAAGTCCGCCAACGATGTTGCGTCCGTCCACATGCCCGGTCGCATGCGATTCCGTTACCGTTCCGTCGCTGCGCCCTGCCAATCCTCCGACGTTATCGGTTCCGGCAACGTCGCCCGTGACGAATGAAGCGCTGATCCGGCCATTATCATAGCCAATCAGACCTCCGACCACTCCTCGCCCCTTGACATCGGCGCTTGCGTGGGATCGCTCGACCGTCCCGCTATTGTTCCCCGACAGAGCGCCGGTAAAATTGCCCCCGGTAATGGATCCTCCTTCAAGGCGAAGATTCCGGACCACCCCTCCCGAACCGATCATGCCGAACAGACCGACGCCATCCTGAGACGGCCGGTTGATCGTCAGATTTCGGATGACATGCCCCGCTCCGTCGAACACCCCCGTGAATTGCGTGGAGCTGCTCCCGCTACCTCTTTCCCCAATCGGCTCCCAGCCCGCTCCGCCATCCCAATCCGCCGTCTCCGAAGCGTTGATATCCGCGCCAAGCCGATAGTGCGCCGTCAAGTTGTTCCGCACGCGGCTCAACTGATCCATCGTCGTGACAATAAAGGGATCCTCCGCAGACCCGCTGCCGGCCATCGCGGTTCCTTCCGAATCCGCGAAAACGGATATTGGCAGGATACCAAACACCAGCAACAGAACCATAAACCATACGAAAACGCGTTTCATTCCATCCGATCCTTCCTTCTCTCATTCGATAGTGGAAAAGCAATCAACAGAAATTATAAAAGATCGCTTCGGCTATCGAAACTAACCGCGGTTATAGCCCCGGTTATAGAAGATTGGAACGAACTCAGTAGTATCAGCGTCAGCCCCGCAGCTCTCGCCCACGCTTGATCGCCTCCAAGCGGTTTTTCACCTGCAGCTTGCTGTAAATGCGGTTTATGTGGGCTTTTAGGGTGCCCATGACGATTCCGAGCGTTGCGGCGATCGTCGCATTGTCCATGCCCTTTTCCATGTGGCGGAAAATCGCGAACTCCTTCGGTGTCAGAAGCGTCTCCAGGGCGGCCGGCGAGATGTTCAGCGAATCGGTCGTTCCGCCGTAACAGGCCAAGATTTTACGCACGTAGGCGAGAGCGGGCAGGTTCCGGTCCCGGATGCCCCCTCTTTGGCGCTGCCGCACGTATTCCGCGAGCAGCTCCGCGACCGGCTTTCCCTTGTCGAGGAACACGCGGACGTATTCGTCCGGCTCGGCGTGCCGCAGCGCCTCTTCCAGCTTGAGCAACGCCTCCTCCGTCTTGTCCGTGCGCTGCAGCATCATTGCTTGCATAATTTGGAGATCCAATGCATCCATCGGACGATGGCCCTTTACCGCGATGGAGAACAGCTTCTCCGACAACACCCACGCCGCTTGCCGCTCGCCCGTTTCTAGTAGCACCCGGACGAGGAAGACGTAAACGAACAGCTGATACACGGACACCGGATCGTCCGCGGAGAGCTTGTACCGTTCCTTCCACCGGACGGCCTCCGTAAGGTCCCCCTGTTCGAGCCTCAGAGCGGCCATTTCCGCTTCCAGGAGAATCGGCGCTGATTCGGATCCGTCCCTCAGAGCTCTGGCGTAAGCCTCTTCCAGCCATTTTTCCGCTTGAGCGGCGTCCAGCCTCGCTCTTCCGATCCGCGACAGGAACAGACATGCGGGGACGTAAGCCTTTTCCGGCTGATAACCCTCGTGGCTGCCGCCCGCGAGCCCTTGCTTCAAATATTTCTCCGCCCGCTCTAATTCGTTCCGCTCATACAGCAATTCCCCGTAGCAGATCACAGTCAAGTCCTGCAACCCCATCAGCCCCATGAATTCGATCATACTCGCGAAAAAGTCGTCCGACAGGCCCCTAGGCAGATGCTTGCCCCGCTTCCCGTTATACGAGCGGAAAACCGACGGAGCCAGCGGCATATAGGGAGACGCGAAGATCAGATCCGTTCCTTCGGGACTATGTCGGAGCGATAAGCGGATATACTCCAGGCCTCGGAACATGTCCATATCGTACTGGGTCGCCTTGAAATTGCGAACGTAATACAAGTAACCCAGATAACGGTTCTTCTCTTCCTCCCCCCAGCTTGACGAAGCTTCCTCGTAATGCTGCCCGGCCAGCCGTATATGCCGATCCGCCGTATCAACATCATGCGCCCACAATAGCGAGAAAATATACGAAAAGTACAGGTAGGGCCGCTGCATCAACATTTGCTCGGGAATCTTCGACAACCACGACCTGATTGCCTGGAACTCCCGACGAATCATGACGCTGCGCATCCGTTCCAGCAAGCGCATGGCTTCCTCATACTGCTGCCCGGCCAAATAATAATCGACCGCTTCCTCGAGCATCTCCTGTCCTTCGCACCATACGGCGGCGGTTCGGAACAAAAAGGCGGTTCTACCGGGATCCTGGAGCTTCAGCCGATTCCGCAAAAACTCTCCGAACAAGTGGTGGAACCGGTACCACATCTTGCGGTCATCCTGCGGGACCAAAAACAGGCCGAGGTCCGCCAGTTCCGCGAGCTTCACTGAGCCGTTCTC
The DNA here is from genome assembly GCF_058135425.1 of Paenibacillus sp. MAH-35. Taxonomy (NCBI): domain Bacteria; kingdom Bacillati; phylum Bacillota; class Bacilli; order Caryophanales; family Paenibacillaceae; genus Paenibacillus; species Paenibacillus sp. MAH-35. Next base: position 107,755 of record NZ_JBYUPU010000014.1, on the reverse strand, counting down.
CCCTCCCAGCGCTTCGCACAGGGGACCGTTCATACGCTCAAGAACCGACACATCCAGCAAGAAGCGCCGGGTCCGCTCGTCCAAAGCTTCGAACACTTCCTCCAGCAAATACCGTTCCAAGCTGCCTCCTGCTGGAGAATGGCCCCTCTTGCCGGTGTCCGTTCGTCCTCCCTGTCTCCAAGACAGCGCGATCAGCTTCAGGCCGGTCACCCAGCCCTCGGTCTCGGCGAGACACCGCTCGATCTGCTCCCTTCGCAGGTCTCGCCCGGCATAAATCCGGAAGAAATCCACCGTCTCCCGCATATCAAACCGCATCTGATCGGCATCGATTTCTTGGATCCAGTCCCGGCTCCGCCATCTCGCCTTGGTAATCCTAGTCAAGGCACGGCTTGCGAATAGCAGGTGCACGGAAGGAGGCAAATATTCCAGGAAGAAGGAGACGGATTCGGCGATCTCCGGTTCCACGATCAGGTGCCAATCGTCCCAGATCAGCGCGAGCGGATTCTTCAGGCGGTTCAATTCGTTCAGCAAATTCACAAGAAACGGCTCGGACTGTCCGGGCTTCAGTGCATCAGCCGCGGCATGGACCGGGCCCGGCAGCTCTCCGATCGCCATCTCGATGGAAGTAGTGACATAACGCCAAAACCGGACCAGATCGTTATCCTTTTCGTCCAGCGACAACCAACCGACGGGAACTTCCGTTTGACGCGCCCATTCGCTGACCAAGGTTGTTTTGCCGTACCCCGCCGGCGCGGTCAGAAATGTCGCTCTCCCGGCCATACCCTCATTCAATCGCGCGATCAAATGAGGTCGAGACACGGATTGGGCAGCCGGATGCGGAACCCGTAATTTCGATAAGAGAATCCCAGGTCTGTTGCCGTTCCAATCGCTCGTCATCCTCCGGTCCTTTCCCAAGCAAAAGATTCGTATCGTATTTTCTATATTAACATGTCGAACTTGGAGAAGGATTCGAAATGTTAATAAAAAACCGCGCCGCTTCTTCTACTCTTTCAAAGAGCCGACCAAAACGCCCTTTACAAAATATTTTTGCAAAAATGGATATAAGAGTAAGATCGGTAAGGTTGCTACCATTACCGTCGCGTATTTGATCGTCAAGGCAACCTGATACCGGTCAGTCTGGCTGATGCCGGTCAGCATCTCTTCCATGCTGTTCGATAGCAGCACTTCCCTCAGGACGAGCTGGAGCGGGAATAGCTTGGCGTCCGTCAAGTAGATCAAGGCCCCGAAGTACGAGTTCCAGTGGCCGACGGCATAAAACAACGACATGACGGCCATAACCGGCAGCGATAACGGGATGATCACGCGAAACAGGATCGTAAAATCAGTTGCGCCATCGATCTTCGCCGATTCCTCGAGACTCTGCGGAACCCCCAGGAACGAAGTTCTCATGACGATCAGATTCCAGGTGCTTATCGCACCCGGGATAATGAGCGCCCAACGGGTATTGTAGAGACCGAGATCGTTGATCAACAGGAACATCGGAATGAGGCCGCCGCCGAAAAACATCGTGATTGTGATCATCAGCATCAGCGGATTCTTGAGCATCAAATTCCGGCGGGACAGCACATACGCGCCCAGGCTTGTCATAAACAGATTAAACAGCGTGCCGACGATCACGTAAAAGATCGTATTCTGATAGCCGGTGATGATGCGTTCATTGGCAAATACGGTTTTGTAAGCGTCCAAAGAGAAGCCCAACGGGTTGAACAAAATCCCCCGATGTTTCGTCAACTCGACGGCATCGCTGACCGATGCAAAAGCGATGTATATGAACGGGTATAACGTGGAAGCCATAATCAACAGCATAAACAACACATTAAGCATATCGAAGGAGAGCTCGCCGACGCTGCGCCGGGTTTTCATCGTGCCTGCCCCCTTACCATAAGCTCGTCTCCGACACGCGTCGGCTGATCTTGTTGGCAAGAACCAACAGCGTGAAGTTGATGACGGAGTTGAACAGCGAGACCGCCGTACTGAAGCTGTAGCTCGACTCCAGAATGCCCTTGCGGTAGACGTAGGTCGAGATAACATCGGCGCTCGAGTAAGTGAGCGGATTGTACAGCAGGATAATTTTCTCGTGACCGACGCTCATCATGGAACCGAAGTTCAGGATCAGCATAATGATTACAATCGGCAAAATGCCGGGCAGCGTAATATGCAGCGCCATCTTCAAGCGGCCCGCGCCGTCGACCTTGGCTGCTTCGTAAAGCGTCGGATCGATATTCGCGATCGCGGCCAAGTAGATAATCGCCGACCAGCCGAGCCCCTGCCAGATGCCGGAGCCTACGTAAATCGTTTTGAACCACTCGGGCTTCTGGAGGAACGGAATCGCATCGCCGCCGAACATCACGATCAGCTGATTAATCAACCCGTCGCGCGTCGTGAAGTCCGTAATCATGCCGGCGATGATGACCACCGAGATGAAGTGGGGCAAATACGAAATCGTCTGCACAAGCCGCTTGAACAGGCTCAAGCGAATTTCGTTCAGCAGCAGAGCGAATACAATCGGCATCGGAAAGCCGAAGAGGAGCTCATAAACGTTGATTAGCAGCGTGTTTTTGATGAGCCGCCAAAAATAGTAGCTGTCAAAGAAGGCAAGAAAATGTTTGAAGCCAACAAAAGGGCTTTGCAGAAACCCTATACTCGGACTATAGTCTCGAAAGGCGATTTGCAATCCATAGATAGGCATGTAATGGAAGATAATGTAATATGCAACGACGGGAAGGGCCATCATATAAACAAATCGGTTCCGTCGCAAGTCCCGTAACAGCCGCACACCATATGGCGGAAGGACGGCTTCGCCGCCCTCCGCCTGTCCCGGCGTGCTGCTTCTCCATTGGTTAGGCAGTCGCATGGTTGTCTCCGTTTCCCTGTATGAAATTTGTCCGGTGTTATCTTGCGTTAAAACGCTGCAGAGCCGCTTGCTGAATCGCGATTGCTCGCTCGATTCCCATATTTTTCAGCGTTTTGACGAAGGAGTCGAATTTGTCCATCGGCTCCACGCCCATGACGAACTTGTCAAGCATTTCTTTGGAGAACGTCTTGATGTCGTTCATGATCGACGCGTATTCGGAGCTTTCCTCCGGAGTCGGCGTCAGACGCGGAAGATGCTTTTGGTTTTCCGCGTTCATCCAGAGATCAAGCGAATGGCTGCCGTTTCTGGACGTCGCCGATTTCTGCTCCATCCAGCGTTTGTCTTGAACGAAAGGACCGTACGCGGAAGATAGCGTCATCCTACCCATCAGGTTATTGTCATGAAGCGCTTCCGGAATGAACTTCGGATAGTTGTTCTCCATCTTGTACGTTTCGCCTTCGATGCCGAAGTTGAATAACATGTGGCCTTCCGGTCCGTAGTTGAAGTCCATCCATTGCACGAGGGCCGGAATGTTCTTAGCCGACGTCGTGATGGCGGCACCGGTTCCTGTAAAGGCTGGATCTTTCTGTCCGATGATCGGTTTCGTGCCTTTGGTCATCACCGGATACGGGGCCGCCTTCATCTCGAATGTCGGGTGTTTGCCCTCCATCAGCGCATTGTAACGCCCGACCGTGTATTGCACGTGAGCGCCGAGTTGATCGCCGGTCAGCTTGGCGTCCCGCAGCTTCGAGTCCATCGTAGCGTAGTCGGGATCGATAAGTCCTTCCTTGTACCATTTGTTCAGCATGGCGATGTATTCTTTGAACTGGGGCTCCAGCATGCCGTATTTCACTTTGCCGTTTTCTTGGTAGAACTCGTTCAGGATGCCCCAGGCCGATTGGAAGCCCAACTGATCCCACTTGTAGTACAGAGGCACTTCGTCCGCTTTGCCGTTTTTGTTCGGATCCCCCGTTTTAAACGCTTTCAACACCGTGTACCATTCATCGATCGTTTCCGGAGTCTTGAGGCCCAGATTGTTCAGCCAGTCCTGACGTATAGCGATGCCCATGAACGTCAGCAGGAACGGGTCCCCGCGATAGAACGGGAAGGAGTAAATCGCACCGCTGTCCGTGCTGATCAACTTTTTCATCTCCGGATTTTCTTTCAGCAGCTTGGTTAGATTCGGCGCGTACTTATCGATGTAATCATTCAGCCGAATGATTTTGCCGTCCTTGATGTACTTCTCCGGTCCGCCGGGCAAGCTGATCCATCCAGCCTCGATGATATCCGGCAAATCCTTGGACGCCATCATTAGGCTGAACGCCTCGTCGCTCTGCGGATGAATGAACTCGGCGACTACTCCTGTTTTTTCTTGCTTTTTTTTATAGACGCCGTGTTCGCTGAGGTTTTTAATCGAAGCCCCCGCATTGCTGTTCAGATACACCCAATACTTCAGCTTGTCGATTTTTTCAACAGGAGCTGGCGTCTGAGCCGACTGCGGCGCCGTTGACGACGGCGATGGCGAGCTTCCTGTGCCAGCGTCCGAGCTGCAGCCTGCGAGAGCCCCGATGAGCGGCATCGCAACAGCTGCCCTCACCCACTTCTTTTTGCTGAACGTCCCTTTCATTTTTTGAATCCTCCTCAAGATTGGATAGGATACGAGGTACGCTTTGCGCTCCCCCGACTCCATCATGCCTCAGCCCGCCATCTGCGCCTATGCTCCAAGCTTCCGTTCCGTGCGCTGAACTTCATATTCCAATAGGCATTCGTTCATGCCATTTCTTCATTTTTAAGATGCTCCCGATATTTTCCCGGTGTGACGCCGACGTATTTCTTGAATACGCGGATCAAGCCGGCATCCTTGGCGTATCCGACCGACTCCGCGATCCGGTTCAAGCTGAGCGTTTCATCGCGCAGCAGCCGCTTCGCGTGCTCTATGCGCACCCGCGCCAAATAATCGGCAAGATTAATGCCTTTGTACTTTTTGAAAAAGCCGGACACATACTGCGGCGTCAGCCGGAAGTGATCGGCGATGGAGATCAGGCTAAGCGAGTTGTCCGCGTACCGCTCGTCGATATAGGCGGCGATTCGATCCGCAAGAACCGTCCCAGGGTCCTGCTGTGCAGATTCCACGCCTTCGCAGATTTTTCGGTAAATGTCGCGGATCTTCTCCTGCATCTCGCCAAGCGTCGAGCAGTCCGACAGTTCGGCAAGCGGGTCGAAATCGTTCTTGAATGCTGAACGTATCCGATCCGGCGCGTCGTTCCAGATTTGGATCAGGGTGCTCATCATATTAAAATACAGCAGCCGGCCCATCTCGAGCGAAATTTGCCGCGATTTAAAATTCATTTCGTCCACGTGATTCAGAACAAACTCGGCCTGCTCATAGTCGCCGGCACGGATCGCGTTAGCCAGCTGCAGCTCCACGTCGAGCGGGTAATGATAACGGGCCTGGGCCTGGTCGATTTCGCGATAATGCGTCACCCGATTTTTCCCTTTCACAATCCGGTAATCGACGGCCGCCATCGCTTCGTTCAGACAAGCGCGGATCTCGGGGAACCCGTTCTTGACGTTACTGACGCCGATGCTTGCCGCGATGCCGAACTTGCGGTCGACGAACACCTTCAGATTCTCGATAGCCGATTCCAACAGAATCGCAGGCTCCACCATATGATCGGTCTTCAGATTCACTAGCAATACGAGCCGGCTCCGATCCGTCTCGACGACGTATACATGTTGCCGCGCGCCGAACAGCTCTTGGCTGACATTGGTCACGACGAACCGGACCATCGCCCATTGCCGTTCGTCGTCTTCGCCAGGGAATTTCCGGAAGTCGTCCACATCCACAACGATAACCGCGAATTGGTCGGACACGAACCGGAGCCCAACGAACTGCAGCGACTCCGCGTTCATCGTCTTCGGATCGACCAGCCCGCGAAGCAGCCGGTTGAGAAAATTCGCTTGAATTGCCGGAGCTTGGCGATCCAGCAGCGTCTGCAGCTCCTCCCGGGAACGCCAAGTAAGCGATAGCGTCTCTTCGATCAGCAGGAACTCGCTCCGACGCTTTCGGTCGGCCCCCTCCTCGCGTTTCACAATGGAATCGACCAGCCGGTTGATCGGTCTGTACAACCGCTTGGCCAGAACGTACGCTCCTCCGGTCCCGAGCAGCAAGCAGATGCCTAGCAGCGTCAGGGCCAGCGACTGCACCCCGTGTACCGTTTCCATCAACGTCGCCTTCGGCACGAGAGAGACGTACCGCCAACCCGTCTCCGGAGAGACGACCGTCGTAACCGTCAGCTCCTCCCCACCGATTTCGGATACGAATGAAGCTTCGCCGGCTGTCGGCTGTACCGATAAGGGGAACATCACTTCGACGAAATTCAGACTATCCAGCCGATCGTCACCGCTGTACTCCGCCAGCAACCGTCCCGTCTTGTCCGCGATAAATAGTTTGGCTTGGTGTGCCCCCGTGAGATTTTCCAGCAGCTCCCGGATGCGCTTCTCTTGAATGAGGACGACAAACGCACCTTGCGACGAACCGCTCTCCCCGTACGGGATCGGTCGAATGTAAGTAATTACGCGTTCCGGGACTTCCTGCCGGCCTTTTTCTGTGACCGCCATCACCGGCAAGTACAGCGCTTCGGGCCCCCTGCTCCGCAGAAATCCCCGCCACTGCTCCTCGGTAATGCCGTCATATTTATAGAAATTTTCGTAGAACACACCGGCGTCGCTTTTGATCGTCGGCGTCACGATCGTGTCCTGTTCGCGAAAATACACATACTGCTCTTCGATGAACTCGTTAGCCATCGAATAGTGCGCCAGCGAGTCCCTGACTTCTTTGTAATCGTATGGGGTCGGCGGGCCCATTGCCTTGGAGCGGCCGAGCAGCAGCTCGATTTTGGGCCGGAACGAAACTTTAATAGCCAGCTGCTCTACTTCCCGCAGCCGGCTGTCCATCATCATACTGATTTGTTTAAGCATGGCCGTATTCGACCGGTTCACGTCCTCTTTAAGAATCCCCTGCATGTTTTGGTACAAAGCGATCGTCAATAGCGTCGGGAAGAGCAGGACGAGAATCAAGGCCAGCAGCATCGCCGCAAAAAAACTCATTTTTCGCTTCATGTCGGAGCCACCGCCTGTTTATTCGTAGAATCGAAACAACGTATCGAACAATACCAGATGGTGATCCAGAATCTCGTCGTGCGTACACCGGAGCCGCCCGAAATCGAGCCCCATGTTCGTCTCGTACGTACAGCTGATTCCACCGCATACGTGGTGCATGGCGGCGTCGAATGTTAACCCGGTTGGACGGTCTCGGTCCTCCGGCCGTTCTTCGCGCGCATTCACTAAGTACTCAAGCCCGCGGGACAAACACGCCTCGCGAACGTTTTGAGCAAAGCGGACCGTTTCTTTCCGCACTTTTTTCGGCATGTAAGCGGTGTCAAGTATTTGGTTCACACAGTTGTCACCTCCATGCAAGTGAAGACAAAAATCGGCCGCCTCCCGTTCCGCAATTTCCAGCAGCAGCTTCGTCTCCTTCGCCAACGGATCGTAAAACCGGTCACAGGCGATATTGACGCCGTCGTCGTTGAAATAGCCTCCAAGATGAGCGACATGCTCTTTGATCGGGTGGACGCTTTTGCACTGCGGCCATCCGCACAGCGTCCCGTCCTTCCAGGTCCCTTGGACGTAGTAGCGGAACGTGTCGTAGTCGAGCCCGACCAGCGAATCGACCGGAACGCGGGCACGGCCATCCGGGTTGGCGCAGGGCACGAGGACCAGCCGGAACCGGTCGCGATTGTTATAGAGATAGTTCCACTCCCTGCCCCGATAATCCTTCCCGATCTCGAACACTTGGATCAAATTCAGAATCGCGGCAACTCCTTCCAGCTCTCCGCCATGAACCCCCCCGATCAGGTATAGCACCGGTTTGGCGTCTTCCCGTTTGTCCGCGTAGTAGCGAACGTCGCCAGCCCCGCAAGCCGAGCTGTAATTGGCCTGCCGATTGAAATTTTGCTTCTCGCCGTAAGTCACCAGGTAGATTGGCCGTCCCCCTGCGGAATATCCGGCGATCGTCGTTTCGCCTGCCCGCACAGCCTGTATTTGCCTTTCCACGTCCGTTAGTCTCGTCTTCCAAAACTCAGGAATTGCGGCATGCTCGGCCATTGTGGTCTCACCTTCCTCGTCCTTATTGTTTACCTCCATCCTAACCCGTACGGATGTCGGACGACATGCCCTGCTCTTCCGATGCATGCTCCATTCTTCCGATAGCGGTGCAGAGATGACGCCCGCGCCAGGCGAAAAAAAAGAAAGCTGAGAAAATGTTCCTCTGCTTTCCGATTATTTTTACAGCTTCGGAATGTATTGCTCTACACCGGATTTGACCTCATAAGCATGATCCGCCGATGCTTCCTGAATCAGTCCAAACGCCCAATGGTATTGCGGCACATCGACCCATTTCGGCGCTGCGCCGGAGAGCGGCGCTCTGCCGAGCAGCCTGCTCACGATCGCTACTGTCTCAGCGCGGGTGATGCTGCGTTCCGGTCCGAAAGTCCCGTCCGCATAGCTTAGTCTTGAGATCGATTGGATTTTTTAGGCAGCCAGGAAAGCTTGTCTGTGATATCGAAGACAAAACGAAGCTGGCTGGCGGTTTTGGCGGACCTGCGAATGGCAGGGATGAAGAAAGCGGAGCCCGTGAAAGCTATCGCCGAGAGTATATGCAAAACGAGCAGCAATCCGAACATACAGGGCCGTCTCCTTCCGCGCTCAGCATACCGGCAGCTCGCTGTGGTAAGCGAGACCGACTCTTTTGCCTTTAAACAGCATACAGTTCGCTACATCCTCGTAAGCGACATCCAGCTCCTTCAACCGGCTGAACAGGTGGCCGGCAATTTCGGCTTCGGAGAAGTCCTTGATTGTCTCCGGAACAGGCACGGCCAAAATGTCTGTGCTCACATACAAACGAACGGACGACCGAAGATCGATTCGACCATCGTTCCCGGACACATGACGGACCAATCGAGCTTGGTCTGTCGCAGCCGGTCCAGATTCCGGTTGTGAGTTTGGTACATGGGCGGGAACCCGGGCAAATTTTTGCCGATCATATCGGTATAAGGAATGTCGAGCAGCCCGGCGCCTCCCATTAACCATACCCGTCCGGCAAAATGGCCAGCATGACCCTGGAACGGCCATTCTTCGTATCCATTTCCGAACCGGACTTACTTGACCGGCCCCATCCAGGTTGTAATCGTCTTCTTCTGGTGCGGCAACGGCGGTTTCAACTTCCCGTTATCGATCAAATGCTTCAAAATATAAGCGATCAGCCGGCCTCCGCCGGTATTGCCTCTCACCATGTAAGCAAGCTGCGGCTCCAAATGCTTCGGCTGATTTTGCAGGAACAGCTTGAGCATTTTATCGTAGAGCTTGCCGACAGCAGGCGCATACAGGGCGGACAAATCCGGCATTGCCTTGTTCAACCGATCCAGCGTTTGCGGAGAGTCGATCCAAACCGCATTGAACTTGTACCCCTCCTCCGTCTTGCGGATGTACCCCTTCTCCAGCAGGAACGAATATTGCTCGCTGTTCCCTTCGTTGTCAGGCAGTTCCCCTTGTTGAAACGCATGGCAAACCTCGACATTCCGGTATTCCAGGAAACGCCAATCCACCTGGCGGTCGCTCCAGTACGTATTGAATTGCCACAAGTATAAGGGACTGTCTTCGACGTAGCGGAGACTCGGACCGAAGGTGACGTAACTACTCAGATCAAAACCCGGATCGGCATTGCGGCTCCGGTTCAACGCCGCATAGGCGATATACTGCCCTCCGTCCTTTCGCATCGGCGCGACCGCATCGAAGTTGTCGCCCGCCGGCATGCTCCGCCAGGATTGCTCCTCGACGTTCTTGGGCAGCAAGGTCCAGAGCAGGAAGTTATAGTCGCCGTCCGGAACGTACACTCCGCTATCCTCGACTTGCCGGCGAACTTCCATTAACGCGTCGAAATGAACATCGGCCACTTCGGCGGCGCACTCTTGCCAGAATCGATGACCAGCTACGGCCAACTCGAAGAGGTCCCAGACGATGGTATTGCTTTGATATTTGCCGGGAGAGGTTTGGACGAGAAAATTGTAATCGGCCAGGTGCCGGACTTCGCCTTCCAGCAAAGACGGCGGCATTCCGAGCTCCTCCGCGATTTGATGGACGGTACGCGCCTTGTGATAAGCCGCGTAAACGATATTTTGCGCCAAGGCGCGTCCAAGAAAATCGTTGGTTTCGCCCAGTCTGCCGGCCGAACCGGAATGGCCCATTTCCCCCATGCTGACCGGATTGACACTCAAAGTTCCTGTTGCGCGTATACGTTTCATCCCTTTCCTTAACTCCTTTTTGGCCTCGCTCAGATGCCACTTCACCGTGTTGACAGGAATGTTCAGAGCAATCGCGATATCGCCGATTTTAAGCTCGTCGTAGTAATGCATGACCACGATCCGGCGATGGATGTCGGACAGAAACGCGACTTCACGGCGCAGCTCGCGGTAAGCTTCGGTTACCAGCAGCCGGTCAAGCGGCTCCCGGGAACGGTCGGCCGACAGTTCGGACATGCCGTTGATTTCGATCGCTTGGGGAGCGTGCGCACGCTTTTTCAACCAATTCACCCAAGTGTATCGGGCAACCGTCCAGACGTAAGCCTCCAGGCATCGAATGTCCCGCACCCCGGAGAAGGATTTCAACAACTGCAGCATAATTTCCTGAGCCAGATCCTCCGCCTCCGCCCGCTGCTTGACCCGGTTCAACGCAAAACCGAAAATCGGTTTGACATAGCTCCGAATCGCTTCCGCCGCTTCTTTTCCGTTCTGCCCGATCGAATCCATCTTCCGCCTCCGCAGTTGCATCTGTAATTCCTAACAATCAAATAGTGTGCCAGGCGAAATAAAGGTTGGGATATTTTCAAAAAAAATTTGGACGTCCTACCGGATCACCCACACATGTACAATTACAAACATCGCGGATAGGTCATTTGAATGGTTAAAGAGACGTTATGAGCTTTTTGTTGAGTATAAATGAAACAAGGATTAAACAAGCTGAAGATTACTTGATTTAAAGGTCTCACTTTTAGTATATAAAGATACTTTTTTCCGTTCAACTAAGGTACGTTAGTTCAACAACACAGCCGCAGTCTAATACTTGATTTTCTTTGGCCAGCAGCGCCCAAGCGAAGGCGCGGGAGCTATTGATTTTGGTTTGGTATTCTTCTAATGGCCAGCGAGCGGACGTCATAAGACTATCACATGTTATGGTGCTACAAGATGTCAAGACAGTTTTTTTAGATTTTTAAGGTGTGAAATAATGCACAATGTTTGTTAACTTCGCCCCGAAGGGGCAAGCAGTTAATTTTTCAGAGTTAGGAATTATGTAGCATTATAATCTGCAATAACCATCACTCTCCTGCTCTATTGGTGGTACTCAAGAATAGGAGCCAAGATTTTGGAAAATGGTTACCACAAAAATAAATTTTTCCGGGCTAATGTGTCTGTATATTACGAGCTGAAGAGATTGATAATGGGGTGTCGAATGAACTTTATATCAAGAGAGCGATTGGAGGGAGTATGGCAGGTGGAACCGGAATATATCGTGGTGGACATTCCTGTAGAAGCTAAGAAATTGCCTTTGAAAAAAAGGGAGCGTCTCCGTTATGATTGGGGTGCAACGGGTCAATCAACCTAAAATCCCAATATCAATGGAGACACTCTACTATGAATTTTAAATCATCGCATGCTCAAAATCAACGGATCGAAAAAATCACGAAAGAAGAAGCTGTAAGATTGAGCGATGAGATTGGACCAAAGAAAGCCGCCGAGCAGTTGGGCGTATCCTACTACGTTGCAGGAATGGAGAAAGCGAAGAACCCTGCACGGCGACGGAGCGCATATCGGGAGCGGACGCTCTTATGCATCTGCCGATATCATGCTTATATTTCAACAATACCCGGATATGGACCCGATCTGAGACACGCCATTGTTACTCATGAAACTGGGCATGCACTAGGAGTAAGTCATTTAGATAATAGTCCTGCTCATACTGGATCTAACAACATGAATTCAGGAGGTACAACGAAAACACTCACAACGACAGATATTCAACACGCACAAATATAAATTTCAAAATGATTATCCCTGATTGCCTAAATATAGTTCACTTATAATAATATTTAATATTGCCTCAAAAGGAGTGACAAGGCCAATGTCCCATTTAATGAAAAGAAGAACCACAATATTAATTATTCTAGCTCTTGTTGGCATAACTTCTGTAGCATTATTCTCTTTATTAGGGAACAAAAACAATCAGGAAGATAACATTATAGTAAGATCAGACTCTGCTTGGATTTATCCCTTCAGTAGCGCAGAAGAACTTTTAAACGATAGCAACGTCCACTTGGTAGTAGAGGCAACCGTGTTGCCGAATACCCGACCTTATCAAATAATCAATGAAGAACCGCTCCGAATAGTTTTAGATCGAACTCTAACTGATATTAGAGTAGAGCGCATTTTCAAAGATACTAGAGGAGGAGTTATTGTAAATCAAACACTTCCAATTATCGAGACTACTTCCATAAAACAAGATAAAGAGTTAGGTAAAACAGTCGAGACTCCATTAGAGTTTTATCGAAAAGCCGAAACCGGACTTAAATATCTGTTCCTCTTACACTGGAACTCCAAAGAGCAAAAGTACCATATAGCTGCTGCACATTATGGAAAGTATAACTTAGACAACAAAGATGGCAGAGAGATCGCAGTGGAGAAGGATTATGAACCCTATGGAAAGATAAAAAAGGAAATGGTAGCTAATTATAGATCAATTCTTTCGAAAAATTGAGTCAGAACTTGATTACTTCCATGTAGGCAAAGTAACTGGCTAGAGTAAAATTAATTTTAACAAAAAAACTCGTCTTATAGGGTGCCGGGTTCTTATATTTCCTCTCATGCCTATGTTTATTTGTACACAATGGCCACCAAATTACTTATAGCAAAGTCCACCGAGTACTACGGTTGACCAGAAGAAGGATCCATTTCAAGTCCAGCAAGGACGTGTTTTTGATAATCCTGCCAATAAATGCGGGTCGGTTGACGAGCCCGGTCAAGCAATTGTCCAATTTCCGAAAACGAGAGTCCTTCCAGATGAAGCCGAACGGCTAGATAACTTTCGTAGTGGCGTTTATCGGGTGTTTCTTTCAGGGCTTTGTTTCATTATTCGATCTTTGCTTGCTTGCGTTTTGTGCTATTCATGTTCATCGCCGCCTTGGGTTGAAGGATACTATTTATTACCCAGTTTGGCGGTGAGTTCGACTTCGTTAGATCATTAGTTGCGGTATATATAACCCCATATTTTCAAACTTTATTTTTACTTTTGCTTACCTTTTGAAGGATAACATCGATAAAAAAATAAAAGGCAACTGAAAAAATCTCAGCTGCCTTTAGTGTATATTTGTGTTGGGATTCCCCCGTGCTTCCTCCCACCAATCAAGAACACTTGCTATACCCGCAGTTCGCGCAGTTTTTGCAGCCTTCGCTGTTCACCAGCGATGCGGAGCCGCAGGACGGGCACAGGTCGGTCGACGTGCTCGTGGACGGCGTATACGGCTTCACCGATTCGACGGTGGCGGTGATTTCCTGCGTCGCCGTAATATACGGCTCGGAATCGTCGCCGCTGTGCATCTCGAGCGCCTTGGCGACGGCGTCGGCGATCGACTCGACGCGGTTCGGGCCAAAGCCGATGGCGCCGGAGCCGCCGATGCCCTTCAAGTGCTTGACGAGCAGCTCCACCTTGTTGCCGTGGTCGCCGTAGCGGAGGAACAAGGAGCAGACGCGGCCGAGCGCTTCGGACATTGCGAATACGTCCGATCCGGCTTTGCCGACGTTCATGAAGATTTCGCTCGGCGTGCCGTTCATATCATTGATCGTAATGTACGCCATACCGAACGGCGTGTTGAATTTATAAGTCGCTCCGCGAAGAATTTGCGGACGTTTTTTGTACTGCTTATCGAAAACTTGCTGAGTCTCCGGACTGATCCCGGTCGTCAGTGTCGACGACAGCTGGGTCAGCGCCCCCGTGTCGCCCGCTTCCGAAGAACCGGACGGCTGCTCGGCCGCCGCCTGAACGGGTTCCGCCTTCGCCTCTTCTTTCTTGTCTTCCTTCTTCTCGGTCGAGAGCACTTGAACGTCGCGGCTGCCGTCGCGATAGATCGTTACGCCTTTGCAGCCGAGATCGAAGGCCAGCTCATACAGCTTCTTCGTCTCTTCCACGGTAAAATCGGACGGGCAGTTCGCCGTCTTCGAGATCGAGCTGTCGACCCAAGTCTGGATGGCCGCCTGTGCGCGGATATGGTCTTCGGCAGACAAGCTCATCGCCGTGACGAAGTAATCCGGCAGTTCCTCGTCCGGATGCTGATCCTTGTACTCCTGAGCGATCGGCACATACTGCTTGTCGTAGCCGAGACGGCTCTGGCGGTAATATTCAAAGGCGAAGTAAGGCTCAATGCCCGTGGATGTGCCGACCATCGTTCCGGTGCTTCCCGTCGGAGCTTGCGTAATGACCGTAACGTTGCGCATCCCTTGGCTCCGGATCGCTTTGCCCACTTCTGGGAACGTCTTCGTCATCTGCTTCATGAAGCCGCTCTGCAGAAACTTCTCGCCGTCGAATGCGGTGAAAGAGCCTTTCTCTCCGGCGATTTCCGAAGAGGACAAGTACGCTTCCTTCGCCATAAATCCGTACAGCTTATCCAGGAACACGAGCGATTCCGGGCTTCCGTAACGGATCTTCAGCTTGATCATCAGCTCGGCCAGTCCCATCGTGCCAAGGCCTACGCGGCGCTCGCTTTTCTGGTTCTTTTCGTTTTCCTCGAAATGATATGGAGTCCGGTCGATGACGTTGTCCAGGAAACGGACCGAATAGCGAACCGTTTTGCCCAGATCGTCCCAAGCGACATCGTGGTTCTTCTCGTCGTAAAACTTGGACAGATTAACTGCCGACAGGTTGCAGACGCCCCATGCGGGAAGGCCCTGTTCGCCGCAGTTATGGACGACTACCCCGTTTGCTATAAGCGAATGCGTGACCGGCTCGGTAATATCGTACACCGTTACCGTCTCGCCCGGCTCCACGCTTTCTACCTGGGACACAAACTTCTCCGATTTTCTCGATACCCGCGAGATGCGCTCCAGCGCCTGTTGTTTGCGTCCAATCAGACCAAAGCCGACCTGCTCCTTGAAGGCGACGATGTTGTTGCCGCTCAGGATCAGTTCATAGAACATGCGGCCGGCATATTCCCGCTCTTCCCCATGGATGGTCGTATAGGCGAACGCACGCTGATTCGCCTTCGGACGGGCATAAATATGGCCATGTATGCCGAGATTGAGCAAAAGAAGCTGCACGTCCTGCAACAGCTTGCGGGAAGCCGACGTCAGTCTGACGCTCCGATGCATCTCGTCCTTGTCATAAACGGTTCCGTCCGCACTGAACAAAGCTTGCAGGAAGGCGACTACGGTCGAACGAGATGCGGTGAACAGCGCTGACGGAACTTCTTTCTCGTGGGACTTGACCCGCTTGACGCCCAATTCCTCCAAACGTTCGCGCAATTCTTTTTTCCACCAGAAAATTTGCGAGGTGCCGTTGCTTCGCTCGAACACTTTCGCGTCGTTGCCGGACACCGACCGCCCTGCGGCGAGCAATGCCGGGATTGCCTCGCGATCGTCGCGACCGAATACCATGCCGATGTCGCCCCGCGAAGACAACCAGCCGTCTCCGGTCAGCCAGCCCAGAAACGTTCCCCACGCTTCGCCCAACTGATCCTCGGCGGCAAAAGCGCCCGCTCCCGACTGAATGTACACCTTGTCGTCGGCAGTTACGTGTCTGGCTTCCTTCCAGCCTTTGTCCGTATAGATGCGATGCTCCGGCGTCACTTTCAACTCCATGCCGTTTCGCAAGCTAACGACCAGCGTCTGCCTGACCCCGGTCGGGAATACCGTCGATCTCCTCATCGTAACACCGGGTACTTCATAAGAACGCCCGTTAACAACAGCCGCCTGGCTTATGAGGCGATCGTCCGTTGCCGTCAAGAACGACTGGCTGCCGACCTTTTGATACAACTGCTCGATCGTGATCAGGCCATATTCGGTCGAGATGCGAGTTTCCGGGTGAAAGCAAGGATTCGTACAAATAATCGGGTTGAAATACCAGCTGTTCGACATCTGGTTGTAATATTCCATGAACACGACGCCCGGCTCCGCGGAGCGCCATGCCGATTCGATAATCGTATGCCACACTTCGCGCGCTTTAACGGTGCGGAACGGCTTTACTTTTTTACCGAGCGACTTCCACTTGTCGAGATTGCCGTCCCAGATTTCGTTGTACTCCGGATCGGTCGTGTCCGGGAAGACGAGCTCCCAATCCAAATCTTCCTTGACCGCTTTCATGAACCCGTTGCTGACGCAAACGGACAAGTTCGCATTCGTAATCTGGCCCATCGTCGACTTGACGGTGATGAAGTCAAGCAGATCCGGATGCCAGTCGTTAATCATCAACATCAGCGCGCCGCGCCGGCTGCCGCCCTGCTCGATCAGCCCGGTCGTATAACTGAACAGGCCGCCCCAGGAGACGGCGCCGCTGGACGATCCGCTCACGCCGCGTACCACCGAACGGCGGGGACGCAAGCTGGACAGATTGATGCCCACACCGCCTCCGCGCGACATAATCTCGGTCATCTCCGACAGCGTAGCCATGATGCCGCCCCGGCTGTCATGAGGCGAAGGAATGACGTAGCAGTTAAACAGCGTCAGCTCATCGCTCGCTCCTGCCCCTGCCGCGATCCGTCCGCCCGGAACGAGTCTCCAGTCGTCGAGAATGTAGCGGAACTTGTCCTTCCATTCCTTCTGCTTCTCGGTAGTCGTCTCCACCGAAGCCATCGCCGCCGCCAGACGATCCCACAGCTGCTCAGGCGTTTTCTCCTTCGTCAAGGTCAATTTATCTATGCTGGATTCGAACAACTCGCCGCTGCGAAGCCGAATCTTGACTTGTCTGCCGTTTCGTTCGATAACTTCTCCGACTTCCTTGCTCGGAAACTTCGGATCGTCCTTCGTCAAGACAAGTACGAGATCTCCGACAAGCGTGTTTTCCGTGTCGGCGTCCTTCATCGCATACCGGTCGAGAAATATTTTTTCGCTGAGTCCTTCAAGCCGTTTCAATTGAACCGTCTCCAATGGTAACCCTCCCGAATAAATGAAATCAGCGCGAAAATGCGCGGAAACCGTTCTTCATCATGCTATGTAAAACCGTTCCCCAATTGCATGTCCCCCACAATATATGGGTGAGAATTTCATTATACAACACTAGATCTAGTGCATCTATTAACGAATCGATGAATTAGCGGAAATTAATTGGACTAGCATCCCGATAGCTCCGATTTTCTCCGCAAAGCTCCTTATTTCAGATCGGACACCCTTTCGATTTGTCGACAAATTCCGATTTTTTTTGGTATTCCGGCAATAAAATTTCTTGGAAATTCCGACCACCGGATCATGCGGAAAACGTTTTCATGTGAATCTTAAACCGGCATTTTCCGCCCTCTCTCGCTTCTATAATTTCATCAGATTTAGTATGATATACAGATAGCTTGAATATGCTTCCCGGGCTTTGATGATCGGCTCCCGGACGAGATCCGCAAAAAAGAGAGGTGCCTGCCTTGATCCTGATCGACGACCGTTTCCTCCCCGAATCCGAAGCTTCCGTCTCTTACATGGACAGAGGCTATTATTTTGGCGACGGCATCTATGAAGTATTCCGCATATACAACGGGCAGTTGTACGAGAAACCGGCCCACTACGAACGGCTTATCCGAACCGCCCGCGAAGTTAAAATGCGTCTTCCGGCCCCCATCGAAACGATCGATGACCGGCTGACCGAGCTGCTGGAACGATCCGGCGTCCGCAATGGCATTTTGTACGTCCAGATCACCCGGGGCGTCGCCCCAAGATCGCATGCATTTCCGCCGGCCGAGACGAAGCCGGTTCTTCTGGCCTACTGCAACGAGCTGGAGCGCCCTGTCGGCAAAATGCAAAGCGGGATCTCCGCCATCACCCTGCCCGATATCCGCTGGCTTCGCTGCGATCTGAAGACGCTCAATCTGCTCGGCAGCGTGCTGGCCAAGCAGGAGGCGGCAGAGGCGGGAGCCGACGACGTCATCCTTCACCGGGACGGCATCGTAACCGAGTGCAGTGCGTCCAACCTGATGATCGTCAAGGACGGCGAGGTTTGGACCCATCCGGCCGATCATCTCATTTTGCATGGGATTACCCGTGCTGTCGTGCTGCGGCTTGCGGAAGAGAACGGAATTCCGGCGCACGAAACCGCCTTCTCCCTGGAAACGCTGCGTCAGGCGGATGAAGTGTTCCTGACCGGAACGACGATGGAGCTGTTCCCGATCGTAACGATAGACGGCGTCTCCGTTGGCGGCGGCCAGCCGGGGCCGGTGACGAGGAAGCTGCATGCGGCTTTCGAGAAGACGATCCCGGTCTAAGAAACAGACGACACGCTGTCCGATCCGAATGCTCCTGCCGTTCACAAGCACCGATACGATCCTGCACTTATCCATAATCCGTAACGCTTCCAGCTCGATTCAATATTCGCTTCTCTTACATAAGGAGTGTGCCAAAAGTCATGAATATGTCCGGATTAGCCGCATACTGTCTGACCCAACCCGGCGCCCGGGAAGATTACCCGTTCGGTCCGGAGCCTCTCGTGATGAAGGTGGGACCGAAGATGTTCGCCCTCCTGTCCGTCGACGAGAGCGGCCAACCGTCCATCTCGCTGAAGTGCGATCCGGAACTTGCTTATTTGCTTCGCCAGCAGTATGCCGCCGTGAAGCCGGGCTACCATCTGAACAAGCAGCACTGGAATACCGTCGTCATCGACGGGACGGTACCGTACGAGGAGCTGCGGGGGATGATCGACGATTCCTACGCGCTCGTGGCGCGTTCCTTGACCAAAGCGGACAAGGAAAAGCTCGGCCTGATTCGTTAGCCGCTGCCCGATTTGTCCAGACACAGCTGCTAAGACGTAGGAGCCCAGCCTTTATTCAGAGGTTGAATACCGCTGCATGAACGGCAGCTTTCTTGTGAACGGAGGGTGGGTTCAACGTGCGGCTGTAGAAGACAGTAAGAGTTGTTTACGCGAGACTGTCGATTAAATGTGTAGAAGTGTTATCTGGCCGTTCCAAGTGAAAAGTTGCCTTCTTCTGCTCAGACAGGTTGTCCGGAATCCCTTTATTTTAATGGAATGTAAGGTTTGGGATTCCAGACAAAACTCGCCAGACGGCAATCTTTTCACTTTCCACTCGGTTGTTCCTAATGAATCGACAGTCTCGTTTGCACCCGCTATTTTCGGCATATTCGAAAGTCGGGGGCGGATAAAGGCGGTTTGCATCCCTTATTTCAATAGGGTCTCCCCTTTTCGCATATATTAGCAGCTCCAAACCGCCTCTATTTCTCCATCCAACACCACTTTTGCGAAAATAAGAGGTACAAACCGCTTATATCCGCCCATCAGACGGATGTCTGCCGCTCCCGCCTCCCCGGCCGTCAGACGGATGTCTATCGCTCCCATCTCCCCGGCCGTCAAGACTCGGGCTGGAAATGCTCCATGCCCAGCTTCTGGCCCCTCAGCTCGGACGGTGAACAGCCATGCCATTTCTTGAACTGTCTGGAGAAATGGAACGGGTCGGCGAATCCGACGGAAGCCGCGATCTGACCGATCGTCAGCGGTTCGCCCAGCAACTGCCTGGCCCGCTCCATGCGAAGCTTAAGCAAATACTGCGCAGGGCTCTGCCCCGTCGTTTTTTTGAACATCCTCGACAAATAGGCGCGGTGGTAGCCGGTTTCCTTCGCCAGCTCGTCCATCGAAACCGGCCTGTGGTACTGAAGCGCCAAATAGCGGGCCGCATGTTCCATCCTCCGGCTCGTCTCCGCCTCCACCAGCCGCCCCCTGCTTCCATCCCCTTCCCATTGATCCGTCTTGCGATCGGCCCATTCTCCGAAAACAAGTCTCAGGTTGGCTCCCGCCTTCAGATCGCAGCCCGGTCCGCCAGTGCGGAGCGCATCCTGAACCCGCCAGAACAAAACGTTCGCGCGCCGGGTCCCTCCTCCCTCCAAAACCGGCCAATCCGGCTCGACGCCAAGCTCTCTTAGCCGGTAATCGACCTCCGTTCCCCGAAACCCGATCCAGCGGTAACTCCATGGCTCCGTCTCATCCGATACATACCCCGCCAGCTCTCCCGGGTAAATGAAAAAGCAGTCTCCCGCCTTCAACTCCCGGCGTGTGCCCCTTGAAGTCAAGCTCCCTTTCCCCGATACGACCAGATGGACGAGGTGATAGCCGAGTACGTGGGGCCCGACCTGGTGGAGCGGCGGCGTCCGGTTGTTTCCGGCGAACAGCACCGTTATTTCCCCGTTTCCGGCAAAAGGATTAATCGTCACGCCGTGCAGTTCCGGTCTCATCAAACGACCTCCTTGTCCGCTTCTCCCCTAATGGCTTTATTGTACTACGGAAGCTTTCTTTCGTGCAGTCCGCCGCATCCCGCCAACCTCCCCTTTCCCTTCACTTCCCTCCATCCGCATGTCGAAGCACGCGTCTTAGCAAGTTACAAAAACCTATGCGAAGGTCATCTTTCTCTATGGCCGCCACGTTTCGCCTGATCTATGATTCGTACTAGAATCCAACCAATGCCTTGCAGACCAAGTGTAAAAGAAGGGGAGCGGCGATATGGAACTTAAACAAACGATCGATTTCGGCAAAGCGTCCATCAAGGTAATCGGGGCAGACCGGACTTACAGCGAGGGCAAGACGACGATCCGCAGCCCGGGGAGCCCGGGGAGCACGACGATCCGGCGCTGGGAGACGGTAACGGTTACGTTAAAGCAGGACGAGGAGGGCATCTGCAGCGTCTCGATCGCCAATAGCGGGGACGAGGCGTTCCGGCTCCAGCGGGTCTGTATCGAGTGGACGGCCGGACAGTTTACCCCCCGGCTGGACAGCCGGGATTACATCCAGCTGTACCACTCGCGGGACTTTTCCAAACTATCGGGCGTCCGTCCCGTACACCGTCCGAACGATTGGTCCGATCCGGCGGATGCTTCGGGTATGGTCACGGTATTGTCGAAGCGGCAAGACGGCACCGCACTGCTGATCGGCGCCCTGCCACCTTACGGGGACTGTTTTGCCGACTTTCCCCTGCTGCACGACAAGCCGCACCGGGACGGAAGCTTCGGGTTCGGCATCCATCTGCAATCCCCGAGGCGGCTCGCTCCCGGACAGGAAGAAACGCTCGCCCATCTGGCCGCGCTGGAAGGCGTGGACGGAGCGGAGCTGCTTGAGCGGTACGGTGAGCTGATCCGCAGCCGTCTGTCCGGAATGATCCGGGGTCTCCCCCGAATCATCGGATGGAACACGTGGGATTATTATGCCGGAGCCGTCCGGCAAAGCGACATAACCGATAACGCGGCCGTCGCCCGGACGCAGTTCGGTGACGCGCTTCGTTATTTCGTTGTGGACGAGGGCTATGAGTGCCAATGGGGAGTCTGGGAAAGCGGCTGGAAGTTTCCGGACGGATTGAACGGACTTTGCGCAAACATCCGGGAAAACGGCTACGAGCCCGGCATCTGGACCGCTCCGCTTATGGTCAACGTGTATACGCCGCTGTACCGGCAGCACCCGGACTGGTTCGTCGGGGACGGACAGGGCAATCCTTACTTGACCCAGATGGGATACGGCACGATGGCTCAGCTCGATATAACCCGCCCCGGCGCTGCAGCGCACATCCGGGATGTGTACACTCGTCTGCACGCGAACGGGTTTACGTATTTCAAATGCGATTTCACGCAAATGCTGCTGGGCGCTTCATCGTTCGCAAGCGGAGACCTCTCGCATGCAGGCATGCTGCGCAAACTGTTCCTGACGATCCGGGAGGCGATCGGAGACGACGCCTACCTGCTCGCCTGCGGCGCGCCTTACGAAGCAGCGGCCGGCATTGCGGACGCGCACCGGACGACCGGCGATATTCACAATTACTGGAGCCATATCCGCCAAAACATCCGATCGATGTTGGCCCGGTGGTGGATGCAGGGAACACTTGGCAATACGGACCCCGACTTCGCGATCGTCCGCTGCGGCGATACGACCGACGACACGCTGCTGAACCGCAGGCAGAAGCTTCAGCCGTGGAAAGCCGGGGGCAATTGGGGCACCGGCCGCGAGATGAATCTGGAGGAGGCGAAAACGCTGCTGCTCGCCTGCCTGGTGACCGGGGGCGATCTGGTGCTCGGAGACGCGCTGGGGAAACTCAATGCCGAAGGAACGGCGCTGCTTCGCCGCATGCTGGACATTCCCGTCGAACGTGGCCAACCGCTCAACCTGTTCCGACCGGACGGAGACGACTTGCCGATCGTGGTCGCAGATAGCGGCGGCGGCAAGCTGATCGCCCTCTTCAACCTGAGCGACGACTATCTGGAGCAGTCTATCCCGGAAGCGGTGTTCCCGCACTCAGGTACGGGAGTGGAACTATGGAGCGGCCGGGAAGAAGCGCTTCCTTCCAGCGGCGTCGTGCCTCTAGCCCCTCGCAGCGCGAAGGCTTGGCTGATCCGGCCGGGCGCTCCATAGACGGCAACGGCAGGTCCATTCATTCTTTTGGTGATAGGCGCATGCACAAACGCCGGCTGCAGTTAATTGTTTCTGCCTGCCTGCACAGCGCAATGCAGTCCGTCCGGCTAGTAACTTCGGAACACGTCGTCGATGCGGTCTTAGCGGAAGGTTTAGTTCCGTTATCGCGGACAGCGGACGTTCCAACGGACAATAGCGGAAGCATCGCTTCCGCTATTTGTGCATATGACGCCGCTTTAAGCGTTTTTCCCCGAAATAGCGGAAGTATTCCTTCCGGTTTCCCCGCTTAAACGGCATTTCCGAACGAATAGCGGAAGCTATTCTTCCGCTAAGGAAATCCGTAACGCTTGGCGCGATCTATACTCATCCAAGCCCCTGCCGGACAACCGGCTCAGCGGCGCAGGTTCCACTCGTCGCTGCCGTATTTCTCGGCGCTAAGCTGCGCAGCCAGCTCCCGCTCGTACTCCGTCAGCTCGCCCTCCACCAGACGGATGCCGAGTCCTTCGGCGATCCCTTCGCGGAAGGCGGCTTCCGCTTCCTCATACGTAACGGGCTGCCTCCCCATCCCGCGACAGATGTCGCCGATCGCTACCGCTTTCGTATGGAACGACGTCATCAACCGTTCCTTGATCCGGTCGCTGGAGAAACGAAGCAGCGAGAACAGCTGATCCACGTCCATCTCGAGCAGGATCGAGCCGTGCTGCAAAATAACGCCTCTGGATCGCGTTTGCGCGCTCCCAGCGATTTTCCGGCCTTCGACGACGAGCTCGTACCAGGAAGGCGAATCGAAGCAGGCGGCCGAACCGGCCGTTGACGTATATTTCGCCTTTTCCTCCGGCATGCCGAGGTTCACCATCTCCGCCCGCAGATCCAGTCTCCGGAAGCCTTGCACCAGCCCCTCGCTAAGCACGCGGTACGCCTCGTTAACCGTAGTCGGCATGTCCGGGTATTCCTCGGAGACGATCATGCTGTACGTCAGCTCGCGGTCGTGCAGGACGGCGCGTCCCCCCGTCGGTCTCCGGACGAAACCGATCCCTTGCCGCTGCACCTCCGCCAGATCGATCTCGTCCTCCGCCTTTTGAAAATATCCGATCGACAGCGTCGCCGGGTTCCATCCGTAAAACCGCACTGTCGGAGGCGCCTTCCCTTCGCTGTGCGCGGTCAGCATCGCCTCGTCAATCGCCATATTATCAGCCGGCGATCTTAGTCCGGACCGGATCAATCTCCATACGTTGTCTTTCATCGTCCATCCCCCTGCTCCACCTTGATCGCAACAATCGATACAACAAAAGGAGCCCCGCAGCTCATAGAGGCGGAGACTCCCTGTACATGACTAGCTGTTCGATTTTATCGTACTCCATTTCGAAAGGAATTACAAAACGTGATTCCCTTCAGTCGTTGAGAAGCGCTTATCCGCACGTGCAGTTCAGGACCGGCTTGCGTGCCGCCTGCGTTTCGTCCAGACGTTTCACAACGGTCGTATATGGCGCATTCACGACAAGATCCGGCGTTTCCTCGGCTTCCTTGGCGATCTGAATCATCGTATCGATGAACCCGTCGAGCGTTTCTTTGCTTTCCGTTTCCGTCGGCTCGATCATGATGCACTCTTCGACGTTAAGCGGGAAGTAGATGGTCGGCGGATGATAGCCGAAGTCGAGCAGCCGCTTGGCGATATCGAGCGTGCGGACGCCGAGTTTTTTCTGGCGTTTGCCGGACATGACGAACTCGTGCTTGCACGCTCTGTCGAACGGCACGTCGTAATAAGGCGCGAGCCGTTTCATCATATAGTTGGCGTTCAGTACCGCATTTTCGGACACTTGACGCAGCCCTTCGCCGCCCAGCGTGCGAATGTACGTATACGCACGAACGAGGATGCCGAAGTTGCCGTAAAACGCTTTGACCCGGCCGATCGACGACGGATCTCCCGCTTCGAGGAAGTACGTGCCGTCCGCTCTGCGCGCTACGTTCGGCGCCGGCAGGAACGGGATCAGCTTCTGCTTCACGCCGACCGGACCTGCGCCGGGACCGCCGCCGCCGTGAGGCGTACTCATCGTTTTATGCAAATTCAGGTGAACGACGTCAAAGCCCATGTCGCCCGGACGCGCGATCCCCAGAATCGCGTTTGAATTGGCGCCGTCGTAATACAACAGCCCGCCCGCTTCGTGAACGATGCGTGCGATCTCGACGATCTGCTCCTCGAACAAGCCGAGCGTGTTCGGATTCGTCAGCATAAGCGCCGCCGTATCCGTTCCTACCGCTGCGCGGAGCGCATTCAGATCGACCAGTCCCCGGTCGTCGGACTTGATCGTAACCGTCTCGAATCCGGCGACCGTAGCGCTGGCCGGGTTCGTGCCGTGCGAGGAGTCCGGTACGATGACCTTGGACCGTTTCTCTCCGCGGCTTTCGTGGTAAGCGCGGATCATCATCAGACCGGTCCATTCGCCGTGCGCGCCGGCGGCCGGCTGCAGCGTCACTTTATCCATGCCGGTAATTTCCGCCAGATCGTTTTGCAGCGTATAGAGCAGCTCGAGAGCGCCCTGCACCGATTCCTCCGGCTGGTACGGATGGATTTTCGCGATTCCCGGGAACCGCGCTACGTCCTCGTTAATTTTCGGATTATATTTCATCGTACAGGAACCGAGCGGGTAGAAGCCGTTGTCGATGCCGAAATTCCGGCGGGACAACGCGGTGTAGTGACGGATCACGTCGACCTCGTACACTTCCGGCAGCTCGGCCTGCTTCGTGCGAAGATGCTTTTGCGGGATCAACTGCTCCAGCGGCGTCTCCGGCACGTCGCAATCCGGCAGCGAATAGCCGACCCGGCCCGGTTTGCTGAGTTCGAAAATAAGCGCCTTATCGTGTTTGACCGGCTGGGCGTTTGCGCTTTGCTCTGCGCTCACCGGTGTTGTCGTTTCCGTTTGGCTAGTCGTTGTCATACCAGCTCCTCCAATCTGTCGGCAAACTGTCCGATTTCTTCTTTCGTACGCTGTTCCGTTACGGCGATCAGCATGTGGCCCTTCAGCTCGGGATAGTCGCGGCCGAGATCGTAGCCGCCGATCATGCCGTGCTCCAGCAGCTTCGAGTTAATCGCCGTCAGGTCGGCCTGCTCGCCCAGGTTTACGACAAATTCGTTAAAGAAGGGCGAGGCGAACGCCAATTCGATTCCTTGGCGGGAGCCGATTTCATTTGCAGCGTAATGCGCTTTTTGCACGTTCAATTGGGCCACGTCGACAATCCCCTGCTTGCCCATAGTCGACAAATAAACGGAGGCGCACAAAGCGAGAAGCGCCTGGTTGGAGCAAATGTTGGACGTCGCCTTCTCGCGGCGGATATGCTGCTCGCGAGCCTGCAGCGTCAGCACGAAGCCGCGCTTGCCGTCGCGGTCGACCGTCTGGCCGACGATCCGGCCCGGCATCCGCCGCATCCACGCTTCCGCTACCGCAAAGTAACCGCAGGACGGGCCGCCGAACGAAGCCGGAATGCCGAACGGCTGCGTGTCACCGACGACGATGTCCGCGCCGAGACGTCCCGGAGCCTCGAGCAAGCCGAGCGTCAGCGGGTTGCTGCTGACGACGAGCAGGCCGCCCGCGCCATGAATGACCGGCTCGATCGCGGCGATATCTTCGATGCAGCCGAAGAAGTTCGGCGACTGCACGATGACGGCTGCCGTATCGCTGTCGACGGAAGAAGCGAGCTGTTCCATGTCCGTCAATCCGTCCTTGAAGCCTACTTCGACGACTTCGAGATTCAAGCCACGCGCGGTCGTGTTCAAGATGTTGCGGGCTTCCGGATGCACCGCGCGGGAGACGACGATCTTGCGTCGCTTCGTCGCGCCGTGAGCCAAAGCTCCTGCTTCCGCAAGCGCCGTGGCGCCGTCATACATGGAAGCGTTCGCGACCTTCATACCGGTCAGCTCGCATATATACGATTGAAATTCGAAGATCGCCTGCAATTCCCCTTGCGAAATTTCCGGCTGATACGGGGTGTATGCCGTATAAAACTCGGAACGGGAGATGACGTGATTGACGACTACCGGCAGATGATGGTCATACATACCGGCTCCCAGAAAGCTTGCATAACGGTCGAAATCGGCGTTTTTGCCGGACAATTGGCGCATATGGCGAAGCATCGCCTGTTCGTTCAGCTGCTCGGAAATATTCAGCGTTCCCTGGAAGCGCACGCTGGCCGGGATATCGGCAAACAACTCGTCGACGCTTGCGACGCCGACAGCCGCCAGCATGTCCGTGCGGTCCTGCTCGGTCATCGGTAAGTATCGATGTTTCATGGATGATAGCTCCTTTATAGCGAATTGGACAGGGCCGGCTCTCGGGGCCGGCAGCCTGATCCGTTTCGGAATGATATTTTATGAAGGGATCGCGTCCGCTCCGGCGGCGCGTTTCATTGCGATCTTACTGTTTCGGCCGTTTGTAGAACGGGGTCGGCACCACTTTCGCCTTCAGCTTTTTGCCGCGAATCTCGACGAACAGCTCGGTATCAATCGCCGCATGGGACGTCTCGATCAGCGCCAATCCGACATTGCGTTTGAAGGTCGGAGACTGGGTACCGGTCGTCACTTCGCCGATCTGCCGGCCGTCTGCCGAATATACCGGATAATGCGACCGCGGAATGCCCCGGTCGATCATCTCGATTCCGACCGATTTGCGCGGCAAGCCTTGTTCCTTCTGGGCGGCGAGTGCTTCTCTTCCGATAAAATCGCCTTTGCCCAGCTTCACGAAAAAGCCGAGTCCCGCCTCAAGCGGGCTAATGTCTGCGGACAGCTCCTGGCCGTATAGCGGCAGACGCGCTTCGAAACGCAGCGTGTCGCGGGCGCCGAGACCGATCGGCTCGAGCCCTTCCTCCTGCCCGGCTTCCAGCAGTTGCTCCCACAGACGGATCACGTCGCGGGCGCTGACATACAGCTCGAAACCGTCCTCGCCCGTATATCCCGTACGGGATACGAGTGCATGGATGCCGCCGACGTTCACATCCGGCAGGAAACGGAAGCTGTTTAGCTCCGCCACGGGACTGTCCGTCAGCTTAGATAAAATCGAAGATGACCGTGGACCTTGCAGGGCAAGAAGCGACGTGTCGTCCGATACGTTTTCCAGCTTGACGTTCCCTTCCAGATGCTCGCTGAGCCAAGCAAAATCTTTGTCGATGTTCGAGGCGTTCACGACAAGCATAAACCGGTCTCCGGCCAGCTTGTAAATGATCAAGTCGTCAACGACGCCGCCATTCGGGTAGCACAGCAAGCTGTACAGCGCCTGATTCGTCTCCATCTTGGACACGTCGTTCGTCGTCATCTTCTGCAAAAACGCTTCGGCGTCCGAACCGGTTACCCAAAACTCGCCCATGTGCGACACATCGAACAAGCCGGCCCGCTGGCGCACCGCTTCATGCTCGGTTTGAATGCCGCCGAATTGCACCGGCAAGTCCCATCCGCCGAAATCGATCGTTTTGGCGCCGTGTTTCGTATAAATCGGGTACAACGGGGTTTGCTTCAAAGTCGTCATACGCTCACCTCAATCGACATTATCGTGTTTCCGCCCCGGACCGCCGGTATGGCAAAGTCGCGGGTGCTGCCCGCCGGCTTCGCCAGTCCGCTGGACCAGCCGCTCCAAGGCAAGGTTTTGGCTAGGTTTCCACTTCGCGGCGACTTTCAGTCGAAGCAACGCAAAAAGGACAAAGCAAAACGAAGCACGCTTACCGCTTCCAGGTAGCCTGCGTCCTTTTGCCCTGTCCTTGTACCTGAGAGTTCCCCGTGCGGCCTACTGCTTCCATCCTGCTGCCGCAAAGTTACCCCTTGGGTGGTCCGCTTCCGTCGCCAAGCACTTTTGCTATCCACGCTTGTAGGCTTACAGAACGAACACTCTCCAGAGTTGCGTCCGGGTCAAGTCCTTTTGCCTGAGAGATTCACCGCATGCGCGGCTTACTCCTTCGGCGCCGCCGTCCCGCCGCCCGCCGGTTCCGGACCGGTGTCCGAACCTGACGGTGCATACGCCCGGCAATCTCTCCTTGAACCTTCATCCGCCATATCCGATTGTTTCATACCTACATCATTCTACATGATTCGAGCCGATCGGGGAAGGGGATATTTTCCGAAATTCGGGCATAATCCGAAAATAACATTTGGTTTTTTGCGAAATGTACGTTTTTTCTATGTTTTTCAACCTGTTTTTAGACGGAATCCGTTTCTTTTACGTCCATTTTTTATTACCCCCCTTCGGGAAGCGAACCTTGCCACTGCCCACACTTCTCAACGCCCGATCCGTCCTTGCGATCATTTCCAGCATGAATGGACGAGGCGCCATCGTCTCCGTTCTCCCTTGGTTGCTCAACCGCATTTCGTTCTCTTTCCGTTATTGTACTCCCCTCCTCCCTCTTTTGCTTCCAAAAACAACACATGCACGCGCCTCCTAGGCTTCCGGACGCCATCTATTTTCGAACTTGCGGCCGTTCACGAACCCGGCATTTGCGGCTTGCAGCCGATCCGCTTCCCTGCGCGCTTCGCCACCGGCCAATTCACCTTCTGCGTTATGTTTCCTCCCAAATTGGTTAATACTAGCCTATATTCCCTGGGAAGTCCCGCTCCCGATCGGGAACCGGAGATCGATATCCGGCACAGGCCGGCAGAGCAAGGAGGACACCCGAATGAATACGCCATCAACGGAGCATATCCGCAGTCTGAACGAACATCTGAATATTCATTTCGACCGTTCCTGGTATGACGATCTGGAAGCGAGGATGCGCAAAAACGGTCCGTGGGACGACTGGACGATGTTCCAGCTCGCCTACGAGGCCGAACAGTCCGGTCTGATTTCCAGCTTCGACGACCTCCAGTGTCTGGCCCATATTCCGCAGCTGAAGCCGCTGACTCACCAGATCGACACCGCCAAAAAAGTACTGTACGAGATGAGAGGCCGCGCCATTCTCGCCGACGAGGTCGGACTCGGCAAGACGATCGAAGCCGGACTGATCATTAAAGAATATTTGATCCGCGGGCTCGTGCGCAAGGTGCTCATTCTCGTCCCGGCCTCGCTCGTGCTGCAATGGGTGCGCGAGCTGAACCAGAAGTTCGGCATCTCGGCCGTCGCCCAGAAAAAAGAGTACATGTGGACGCAGTACGACGTCGTCGTCGCCTCCATGGATACGGCAAAGCGCGATCCGCACCGGGACATCGTGCTGAATCAGGAATACGATATGCTGATCGTCGACGAAGCGCACAAGCTGAAAAACAAAAAAACGTCGAACTATAAATTTGTAATCGAGCTGCGCAAAAAGTATTGTCTGCTGCTGACCGCGACCCCGGTGCAGAACGATCTCGGCGAGCTATACAACCTCATTACGCTCCTGAAGCCTGGCCAGCTCGGCGGACAAGGGCAATTCGCCGCCAACTTCGTCGTCGACAAGCGGATGCCGAAAAATGAGGACAAGCTCCAGGAGGAGCTGTCCAAGGTGATGATCCGCAACCGGAGGGGCGACGGCGACATCGAGTTTACGAAGCGGATCGTCAAAAACATCCCGCTTCGGCTGTCCCCCGAGGAGCAGGCGCTGTACGACGGAGTTTGCGACTTCGTACGCGGCCGCTATGCGGATGCGCAGGGCGATATCGGCAGCATGCTGTCGCTCGTCACCTTGCAGCGGGAAGTGTGCAGCAGCCGGGACGCCGTATTTCTCACCCTCGTCAATCTGTTCAAGAAAACGGCGGAAGATTCTCCGCTCCGCCCGAAAATATGGGAGCTCGTCGAGCTGATCAAGAGCATCCAGGCGAATACGAAAGCCGAAAAAACGTTGGAGCTCATTCAGGACATCGGCGACAAGGCGATTATTTTTACCGAATACCGCGCCTCCCAGGAATATTTGATGAATTACTTGAAGGAACGGAACATTACGGCCGTCCCTTACCGGGGCGGGATGAACCGGGGCAAAAAAGACTGGATGATGGATCTGTTCCGCAACCGCGCTCAAGTGATGGTGGCGACGGAAGCCGGGGGCGAAGGGATCAACCTGCAATTTTGCCACAACATCGTCAATTTCGATCTGCCATGGAACCCGATGCGGGTCGAGCAGCGGATCGGCCGCGTTCACCGGCTCGGGCAGAAGGAAAACGTAAATATTTTCAACCTGTCGACAATCGGTACGATCGAAGAGCATATCCTCTCGTTGCTGCATGAGAAAATCAATATGTTCGAGCTGGTAATCGGCGGCCTGGACACCATTCTCGAACGATTCGAGAAAAAGACGTCGCTCGAGTCGAGTTTATTTAAAATGTGGGCGGAAGCGAAAACGGAAGACGAGATACGGCGCCAGCTCGACCAGATGGGCAGCTCGTTCCGTACCGTCCGGGACGAAGTGGAGCAAGAACGCGGGGAACGCGCGCCCATCCGCACCATCCTGAACGCGGTCGGCCAGACGGTTACACCCGAAGCGGAGGCAAGCCATTGAACACCAAGCAGATTCAGAAATTTACGCTCCGATATTTGGAGGCGACCGGCTGTCACATTATCGAGAAACATCCGGCCTACGTCACGGTCAAGCTGTCTCCCGAAGCGGACAAAAAGCTGACCAACCGCCCCTATTACTGGGGGTTTGTCGAACGTACCGGAGCGCCGCCCGAGACGATGACGTTCACGTTCGTCTTCGATCCGGAGAAACTTCAGGCCGAGACCGAAGCGGCGAAAGCCCGGCAGGACGCCGCGGACGCCAAAGCAGGGGCTGCGCCGCAAACCGGCCCCGTCGTGCTCGGCCCTTCGGGGCAGCCGCTCGCCGGTCAAGCGGGCGCGGACTCGATTCTCGGCCGCTATTTCGGGGTCACCCCTTCCCCCGGAACGTTCGGGCCGGGCCGTATCCCGAGAGATGAAGTGACATACGGCAGCCGGAGATTGATGCAGCTGTTCGACGTGGTCAAAGCGTGCGGCCAGACCGTTCAGCTGTTCGAGGACCCGGGGACCGCCCTGCGGGGAGGAGCGGGCTCCTCCGGTTATGCTTCGTATCTGAACATCAATGTGAAGGTCGAGCTGGCTTGCGATATGAAACGCGACGAGCTCCATTCCTTCGGCATCGATCTGGCCACGGGAGAGCTGACGGATCATTTCTATGAGAAGGTCGCCGGCCGCAAGCTGACTCCCCGTCTCCCTCCGAACGTATACATCGCCCGTCCCGTCATTACGATCACCCGGGCGAGAACGATCGTGGAGCTTCATCTGGAGAAGATGCTGAAACGGTACGATCACGGCTGGGCAGCTGATGCGAACGACAGGCTAAGCGATGAATTCGCCCGGGTGGACCGGTATTACGAGGACGCCCTGAAAGGCCTTGAGGAGGAGCCGCGAATGCAAGCGGAGGAGCAGTGGAAGCGCCGCCGGGAAGAAATTGACTGGCAGTATCGCCCCCGGATCGCCGTGTCGGTCGTCAGCGGCGGATTATTCCATCTCGCGCGGTAGGGAAACGGCACGAACTGACGAATCCCGCTAAAACTTCTCAAAAAAACAACCGTAAAAAATCGGCGGGGCTGACAGGAAGCAACAACATTTTTTAGTCATATTCGTTACAATGGGGACATAGAAATACGATACACCGCCCTCGCCTAAACCGTTTGTCCCCTAAATCCCAATACGGCAGGTGATGACGATGTACTACCGGTGGAAA
This sequence comes from Paenibacillus sp. MAH-35, assembly GCF_058135425.1. Taxonomy (NCBI): domain Bacteria; kingdom Bacillati; phylum Bacillota; class Bacilli; order Caryophanales; family Paenibacillaceae; genus Paenibacillus; species Paenibacillus sp. MAH-35. Next base: position 75,540 of record NZ_JBYUPU010000014.1, on the reverse strand, counting down.
CTCGGAGCGGCGGCGCTTACTCTGGCTGCGGCCATGCTGCTCGGCGGCGCTTTCGAAAGCGCGGCGTTGCAGCAATTGGAAACGCATTCGCAGGCTCCCTCCCAAGACCCGGCAGACGTACCGGTTCAGGCACAGTCCGAAACCGCTTATCCGCCCGGGATCACAAGCGGGGATACGGACCTTGCGGCGCAGCTCGATCCTCAGATCGAACAATGGATTCGCACTTTGTCCGCTCAGGACGAATTCAAGAGCTGGCAATCCGCCCGCTGGACCCGGCATCCGCTCGGAGCCGGCATGCACGGCTGGCTTGTGCTGATTGAGAAAGACGGAACCGAAGTCGGTTATCTGATCGTCAGCGCTGCCGAGAACGGCGAACTGAAGCTGACCGAATACGGAGCCGGCGAGAACCCCCTTTTCAGTATGCGAACGCTGTACCGCTCCATGGTGCAGCTTGAACTTATCGATTCTGCTATGGATATGACCGCCTGGCACCAATCTTCGTCTCTCCCGGAGCGAATCTACTACAGCCCGCTGCATGCAGTGTGGAAAGTCGCTAACGGGGACGGATGGATGTATATCGATGCCAAAACCGGCGAACAGTTGCCGCTAACCGAACAAAGCTTTACTTCGCTTACTCCGTACGGAGCCGAAACGGCCATCGGCCAAACAACCGGATTCTCATCCCGTTCCATCCGGCTCCAAACGTTCGATCCTTTTGATAACACCCACTGGCTGACGGAACCGCCTCTTCAGCTGCAATCGGTACAGCCGCTGCTAGGCGCCCTCGCGGACGGATATCCGCCCGTCACCTTCTCGGCTAACCTGTACGGCCGGACCGTGCTCGCTCCGTTCGCCGTTACCGGGTTCCAGGAATCGGCTTCCGGCTCCGCTTATATCCGGCTCGAGCAGGAAGGCGGCCGTTATGTCCCGTTCGACGCCCTGATCGCTTACGGCACGTTTCATCAGCGGCCGGACGCGGATGCAACCTAACTTTCGGTATTTCTCCTCCTCTTCCCATATCAAACACCCCATTTACTATCCGTTTACGGATCGGGGTGTTCTTTTTATGTTCTCGCGGAAACACGATTCGGGCTACTGCCGAAATAACAACAGCGGCAGACCGGACTTAGGGATAAGTCCAAATCTGCCGCCGTATTGGGCCTGATATTGCCGCCATCTGCCGGGTTGTTCTCTGAAAGCTGCTGTCGGACTGGCGCGGCCGATGGTCGTTTGACCGTTTAGCCGTTTAGCCATCCGAAGCCTTCCAAGGCTGCTACGAATCGTGCGGGGACGTTTTCTGCCGCTGCGCCTTACGTTCGCGACGGCGTTTCCACCATATGGCTATCGAAAGAGGAATCATGCCGAACCAACGGACGTGCCACGGCATCCTCGTGCTTTTATGCAAAATTCGCTGTTCCTTCCGCACTTCAGGCGGCGTATCCATGTAAGCGACGACCCGCTCCGTCAAATACTTGATGTAATCTTCCGTTTTGCTGGCGATGGTCGCTTCGCACCTCCCGGACGCGGATGTTTTGCGGCTGGTACAAGCCGGGGGCTGAAAACCGGCACGCTGCCCCATCGAATCCCTATTTCGCTTAAGCCTCGGCTGCAAGCCTCCGGAAGAATCCGGACCAAAGAGCTGGTTAGGCAGAGCAAAACTTTAGAGACGCATGGTGTGCGTGACAGGTTCCGGGACCGCTGCACGGATTACGCAGCTCCCTTCCCGGCTCCCGCTTGATCGAATCGCCGTATCGCCTGACGTCCGTTCTTTATTATTTCCATATTTTCACTGTTCTATACGCATTGAACCCTGAACTCTGAACCCTGGCCCCTTTTACTTAGGCTGATCCTTCGCCTGCTTCGCTTTCGTAAGCTCCGTCTGTCCTCTCTCCTGAATCGCCTGGATGGCATCGTCGACCGATTTCTTGCCTTCCATCACTTCCTTAAACTCCAACTCGGCGTGCGGATACAGCTGGCTCATGAACGTTTGCGGAAGTTTGGCCATCGATCTGTTATAAGCGGCCGAATTGCCCTTAATTTTGTAGAAAGCTTCGACGTTGCGTCCTTCCGGATCTTGGAAATATTCGCTTCGAGTTGTGACGGACCCTGTCATCGACGACGATTTGGACATCACCCGGGCATACTCGGCATCGTTGATGTATTTCACGAATTCCCATGCGGCCCTCAGGTTGGGGGACTGCGAATTTATTGCAAAAATCTGGCCGATGTTAAAGGAAGACGGGCTTCCTTCCGGATTGTTCGGATCTACCGGAATCGTCACAAGGTCCCATTGCGGCGCATCGTCCTTAAGTGCGGTCTTGGCCTGCTTCAAGCTTTCCATATAATAAGTCCCGCTGAGCATCATCGCGACCTTCCCGCCGATAAACGGCTCCTGCTTGTAATATTCCTCCATGGAACCGCCGCGAAATTGCTGGTTCGGATTCGGCCGGTAAATCGCGTTCGACTTGTAGCTGTCCAGCGCAAGCTGCGCCGCCTTCTTCCAGCCGTCGGTATTCATCGTCATCGTAAGCGTGTCCGGATCGGCGAAGCTGAGCCCCTTGGTCGAACCGATCATCATCGCGAAACGGAATACACTGTCCAGATTGCCCAGACTGAAGCCGTATACCCGGCTGGAATCGTCTCCCGTCGTCGGGAAACGTCTGGCAAGCTCAAGCAGCTCCTCCCAGCTCATCTCGTCTTTGGGAAGCGGTACGCCGTGACGCTCGAACAGCGTTTTGTTGTAAAACAGCGCCTGTGAATTGAAGTTAGGGGCCAACCCGTACAGCTTGCCGCCGCTGTAAGTCTTGATCGTGTCCAGCACCCCCGGCATGATGCCGGCCAGGTCGAATTTGTCCTGCTTGATGACCGATTCGAGTTCATACAGCTTGCCCTTCTCCACCATACGCTCATACAGATCGGGAGTCAGCATCAGCACGTCCGGGTTATGTTCCTCGATAAATTTCTCGAACTCGGCGTTAACATCCGTGTCCGGTCCATACGTAATTGCCCCTTGGGTAGACGCTACCTGGATTTCGATATTCGGATGTTTCGCATAAAATAATAGTCCGTATTGTTGATTGAAAATTCTTTCGTCCCAAGTGCTCATCACCTTGATGGTCGCCTTCTCGTCTTTGCCGAGAGCTTTCAGCTTCGGCTCGGCATCACCACCGCCCCCCATGTTGCACCCGGCCATCAGGAGCGCCGCTGCGGACCATGAGGCGATTCCGCTAACCAGTCGTCGCTTCAATTCCTTTCCCTCCACCTTTCTTCCCTTTCGGATCAGATCTATGTTTCCGTTTTCGTAGATGAATAGGTTTAGAGTATCAAGATTGCACCTCAAAATCAATTATTTTCCAAATAAAATGGTAAATTACTTGAGTGGAAGATTAATAGCTGTAAAGAGTGAGGACCGGCTAAGACTGCACCGATTCATCCTGGCGGGTCAATTGTCAGGTTGGCTGATGCTTATAGGTGTCGGGGGTTGACGACTGGCAGATATTATATGGCGGCAGTTGCGTGCGGAGGTCCCCCGCTGCGAGCACAGGGTGTTTCCGGTAACAGGCGGGAGATGGCATGTGGGTTAGGTGGTACCCGTGGGCTAGGTGCGCAGTGGCTTATAAACCCTAATGGAAGGTCGCCTTTTGCTGGATGCACCGGCGGACTGTCCCCCGGTTGTACCAATTAGAATTAGAAGCGGTTTGCAACTCTTATTGTACGCGAAACGATCTGTTATTGCGGATTAAGAGCGGTTTGCAACTCTTATTTCCACTGAAACGGTTGAAAATACGTCTAGCCGCGCATAATACGAGCTGCAAACCGCTCTTATTGTTGGGTCAAAGCGCCCGCTTGTCCAAATAGCAGGTACAAACCGCTCTTATACGCGGCGCGGTCGCTAGCTTGCTGCTGCCCTTACGGTCCAAAAGCCCTGACAGCATCAGGAGATGCCGGCAGGGCTTTAACGGTCAACTAGAGGCTGTCGATTCAATGTGTAGAAGTGTTAGCAGGCCGTTTCAAGTGAAAAGTTACCTTCTTCTGCTCAAACAGATTGTCCTGAATCCCTAGATTGAATAAGGATTGTAAGGTAGGGGATTCCAGACAAAACTCGCCAGAAGGTAATCTTTTCCTTTCCACTTGGTTGTCCACATTGAACCGACAGCCTCAACTACCATCTTAGGTTGTGCCGCTCCCATGCTCAGAGACGCAACTGCGCAGTGCCGGAGGCGGTCATGTGCAAAACGCCGATCGAGCAAGCAGATACCCGTGCTTAATACAACTCGGCAAGCGCCGGATACAGCTTGACGTATTTGGCGTATTTGCGTTCGTATGCCGCCGCGTTCGCTTCGTCCGGGACATACGTCACGCTCGGCCGCGTATGCAGCACACGTCTCGTGAAGTCCGCATAGCTGTCCGCCCAGCCGAGCCGTACAAACCCGGCGGAGGCGCAGCCGAGCGCGGGCAAATATTGCGCGTCGCCCGGAACGGATACTTCGGCGCCGCATACATCCGCAAAGATGCGGCACCACGTATCGCTGCGGCTGCCGCCGCCGATTAAGGTAAGCCGCTCCGGCAGACGGCCGCCGGACAAAATCTCCATCACCTGCCGCATCGCCAAAGCGACTCCTTCGAGCACGGCGCAGCCCATCTCCGCCCGCGTCGTCGTCGTCCGCAGTCCGACGAAGCTGCCGCTGGCCGACGCATCTTGCACGGGACACCGTTCCCCGTTCAGATACGGCAGGAACAACACCTCGCCCGCCGCCCGGTCGAACGAAGCCGCCTCCCTCTCGAAGGCGGCATACGCGTCCTGCCCCTCATCCCCGCCCCCGAATACGGACACCGCCCATTTGTGGGCGTTGCCCGCATTCATCAGCGGCGCTATCGCGATCAGCAGTCCGCGCTCGGCGTGCGCCAGATGAAACAGCCCGTCCGCATGATGGCCGGGCCGCTCCACCGAAGCGGCAACCCATCCGGTCGTCCCAAGGTAGACGTACATATCGCCGTGCTCCGCCACTCCGGCACCGAGCGTGGATGCGCCCGCATCCCCGATGCCGCACAGCACCGGCGTCCCGGCGGCGAATCCGGTCAGCGCAGCCGCTTCCGCATGCACTTCGCCGGCGATGTCGTCCGTCGCCAGCAGGTCGGGCAGCTTGGCCGGGTCCAGCCCGAGCCGCTCGAGCCAGTCGCTTCGCCACGTCCGGCCTGACAGTTCCATCAAACCTGCCGTCGCCGCCGAGGTCGGATCGGTGACGTTGCGTCCGGTGAGCCGGCGGATCACATAATCTTTGGAGCTGAACAAAATCCGGTCGGAAGCGGTCATGAGCTCGGGCTCCCGCTCCTTCATCCAGAGCAGCTTCGCCAGCGGTATCGAACCGTCCATATGGTTGCCGGTTACTTCGCGGATCGTTGCTTCTCCGAGCTCGCAAGCGATCCGCTCGGCCTGCTCAGCCGCGCGCGTATCCGAATACAAGATAGCGGGCCGGACGGGTAATCCGTCCGCGCCCACCGGGATGACATCCTGCATCTGTCCGCTCATGGCGATGATCCGGACCTGCTCGGGGCGGACGCCCGCAGCCCACCAGCTTTGGGCGATCGAAGCGACCGCCTCCAGCCATTGCTCCGGATGCTGCTCGACCGTCCGCTGATCGCGGGCGGCCGGATCGCCTTTGCCGAACAACGTCTCCACCGGAACTTCGGCTTCGTAATCCAGCCGGCCGTCCCGCCCGACCAGCGTTCCTTTGCAGCCGGTCGTCCCGATATCGAAGGAAGCGATATATTCGTTCAGGTGCATCGCTACATCCCAGCCTTTCGCTTCGTCTCCATCTTCATGTCGGCGATAAGACGATACAAATAATCGAGCTCGCCCTGCTCGCATCTGGCTACGAGAGCCGTTCCTACGACGGCTCCGTCGAAGCCGCTCTCGACCGCTTCCCGGACTTTTTGAACGGAGCGGAGACCGAAGCCGGCGACGACGAGCGCGTCCGTATGACGGCGGACTTTGCCGTACAGCGTGTTCAGATTGCCGAGCTCCGCCAGCGGATTGCCGGTCGAGCCCCGGTACGTCTGCGCATAAACAACCGTCGCTCCGTCCGTCGCGTCCGCCAACTGCTCCTCGCTCATGCCCGAGTGGGCGAAGCGGATCACATCGATGCCGCTCCCCAGCGACTCCAGCTCGGCGCTCACTTCACGCTGCTCGGCCAAACTGCAGTCAGGCAGAACCAGCGCGTCGATCAGACGCCGCTCGGCCAGCATCCGGTGAAGACCGGCTCCGACCAGCTCCGACCGGTAGCCCATCGCCCAGATCGGCGCACTGACTCGCTCCCGCAGCTCCGTCCAATACGATTCCGGCAGCATCCCGCCATCAGAATCCGGATTGCCCAGCGCCCGCCGGTGTCCGCGGCGGATGATCTCCCCGTCCAGCTTCGGCATCGAGCTGGGCACCCCGATCTCCAGGATGTCGACGCCCGCGGCAACGATTCCTTCCGCGATCTCGAGGGAACGATCCAGATCCGGATCTCCGGCGACCACATAGCCGATGAGCAACGCTTCGCCAGCGGACGAAGCTTTCCGCCACGCGTCGGTGTTATTCTGGTTGATAAACGCCGCTCCTGAACGATTCAACGTCCGCCACGCCCTAACCGCTGGACGATCACCGCAGCGATGACGATACATCCCGTGATGACGTCCTGCATGAACGTCGGCACCTCGAGTATCGTAAGACCGTTCGCCAAAATCCCGATGATCGCAGCTCCGATAAACGTTCCCCATATGTTCGGAACGCCTTCCTTAAAAGCCGTCATTCCTAAAAATGCCGCCGCATAAGCGGGCAAAAACAATCCGGCGCCCCCGGTAGGATGAGCCGAGCCGAGACGCGAAGCCATCAGCACGCCCGTTAGGGCGGCCAGCATCGCGCACAGCGCAAACGCGATGTTTTTGTTGCGGGCAACGCCTACCCCGGCAATCCGCGATGCCGCTTCGTTTCCGCCGATCGCATACAGCCTGCGGCCGAACGCGCTGTTATTCATCACATGCCAGAACAAAATACTGATCAGCAACATGATAAGCGACAGCAGCGGCAGTCCGAACCACTCCGACTGGCCGACGGTGCCGAACGATTCCGGAATGTTCTCGAACACAGTTGCCCCGCCCGTAAGCCAGAACGTAAACCCGCCGAGTATCGTACCCATCGCAAGCGTAGTAACAAAGGAGAGGACGCGGAAACGGGTAACGAGAAATCCGTTGACATACCCGATCGCGAATGCGATCAGCATCGGAGCTATCAGGGCGACCCAGATCGGAACGCCTGCAACCGCCATTTTCGCGGCAACAACGCCGCCTAGGCTGGCCATCGCGCCTACCGAAAGGTCGAACTCACCGACCGACATTACGATGGTGGCGCCGATCCCGATAATAACAAGAAACGAGATTTGTCTGCTTATATTAACTGCATTGCCCCAAGTAGCAAACGAGTCCGGACTAAGCACACTGAAGACGATAATGATCAGCAGCCCCGCAATCGCGGTGCCGTACGTGCGCATCAGTTTGCCGAACGAAAAGGCGTTACGCTTAGCGGCAGCCGCAGCAATCGGCCCGCCGGAATTAGACTGATCCATGCTTGGGCTCACTTCCTTTCTCGTGGTTGTAGATCAGCTTAAGCACATCTTCGGGACGGACTCCGTCGTTCGGAAGCTCCGCGATCGTCTCGCCGCCGTGCATAAGGACGATCCGGTCGGCGATCTCCAGCACTTCCTGCAAATCCGACGAGACAAACAACACACCGCGTCCGTTATCGGCCTGGTCGCGCAGCAGACGATGAATCTCCTCGCGAGTCATCACGTCGACGGCCTGCGTCGGCTCATCGCACAGAAACAGCTTCGGCTCGCTCATCAGCGCCTTGGCGAACACGACCTTCTGTTGATTGCCCCCGCTCAGCTCGCCCACCGGCTGCTCCGCTCCGGCCGCCTTAACATTCATCGAAGTCATCCAGCGAGAGACGCTTGACCGCTCCGCTCTGGCACGGATTCGGACTCCGTCGGAAAACGAGTTCAGCACCGGCAGCGTCATGTTCTCGCGGATCGTCATGCCCATAATAAGCGCATGACCGCGACGGTCTTCCGGGATCAGGACGATCCCGCGGTTAAGCGATTTCTTAGGCGCCGGCTTCTGTACCCGCTCCCCGGCTACAGCCAGCTCGCCAGCCGACAGCGAGCGCAAGCCGTAAACCGCTTCCAATAGTTCCGTACGGCCCGCTCCCGCCAGACCGAACAGCCCGACGACTTCCCCGCCGCGCACTTCCAGACTGGCCCGTTTCACTCTGCCGTCGGCCGTAGCTATGCCGGCCGCCCGCAAAATAACCGGCCCAGCCGTTGCAGCCGATGACCGGCGCGGAGCCGCCTGTACGGAGCCGTCTCCGGCCGGCTTCGCCTTGCCATCCGTCATCAGCTCGATCAGCTTGTCCCGCGTAGCTTCCTGCTTCGTTAACGTTCCGGCGAGCTTGCCGTTACGCAGCACCGTAATCCGGTCGGACAACCGGAAGATTTCATCCATCCGGTGCGAGACGTACACGATTGCCGTTCCTTGCGACTGCAGTCTGCCGATGAGCGAAAACAGCAGCTCGGCCTCGCGGTCGGTCAGCGCCGCCGTCGGTTCGTCTAGAATTAACAAACGGCATTCGAGCATCATCGCCCGCAAAATTTCGAGCATCGTCCGCTCCGGAGGCGACATATCGCTGGCCGGCACGTCGAGGGGCACTTCGATGCCGAGCCGGGCGGCCGTCTGGCTCGCCCTCTCGCGCATTTCTCCCCACCGTACCCCGAGACCGAAAGGCCGCTTCGGATACGGAAGCCCCAGATATAAATTTTCAAGTCCCGTAAAAGCCGGAACGAGCTGACGGTCCTGATGGATGACATTGATGCCCAGCTCGCGTGCGGATTTCGGGTCAGGCACGGTTACCTGCTTCCCTTGCCACGACAGCTCGCCGCCGTCCGGCTTGTATACGCCTGTTACGATTTTGATAAACGTCGATTTGCCGGCACCGTTCTCGCCTACGAGCGCGTGCACTTCGCCAGGCTCGATGGCCAGCGATACGCCCGACAGCGCGTAATGCGCGCCAAACCGTTTATCGATCCCTCTTGCTTCAAGCAAGGCCACGCGCATCTCCCCCTAACTTATTTGCCTTTCGTAATAAGCGAAGCGGGCGCATACATTTCTTTGTCCTTCACCGGCTGGCCGCTAAATACGTTGCCGATCTGCTCAACGACAATATCCGCCATACCCGAGAAGTTTTGCTTGATCGTCGCTACGATCGGAGAACCTTTCTGAATCATATCGATCGCCTGACTCGTTCCGTCGATCCCGGTTACGATAATATTTTTGCGGCCCGCCGCTTCGATTGCCTGAGCGGCTCCGATTGCGGCTTCGTCCCAGCCCGTCCATACGGCTGTAATCGAGCCTTCGTCTTTATTGGCCAGCAGCAAGCTTTCCATTTGCTTGCGCGCGTTTTCGATCGGACCCGGAACTTGAACCTGCTGCTCGGTGATAACTTTAATGTTCGGGTTTTGCTTCAGCATTTCGTCCAGAAGCTGGGTTCTTGCCAGAACGCCCGGATGCGGACGGTGAGTCAGCACGACCAGGTTGCCTTTGTTGCCCATCTGTGCAAACAAATGCTCCGTAATTGCTTTAGCCATCGCTTTATTGTCGCTCGTTGCATTCATGGTCATGCCTTCAATGTAGCCGGAGTCGCTTCCGAATACCGGAATTTTAGCGTCAGCCGCTTTTTTGATTTGGGCTTTGAGTTGATTCGGATCGGTGCTGACGATAACAAACGCATCGACCTTGGAAGTAATCAAATCTTCCATCCGGCTCGCCAGTTGGCCCATATCGCCTTTCGTATCGACAACGTTCGCCTTCCAGTTTTTCTCCGTCATGCCTTTTTTCAGCTTTTCAACCATTTCATTCGTCGTTACCGAAGAGAGGTACGGTGTCAGGATCGCGACCGTCTTCTGTTTCCCTTCCGGCTTCGCACCGCTTTCGCCGCCGGTTTCGCTTCCTGCCTTGGAGCAAGCCCCGAGGATAAGCGTCAATATTATGGCTGCCATTACGAAACGGACTTTTTTCATATTCGTACAACTCCCCTTTTCGGATCTCGAATAAATGTCGGGCCGGGTTCTCCGCCCGTCATAGTTTAACCGGATGCTCGTTATGCCACTTCAATACCAGCTTGGCCGTCTCCATATCGGTGATCAGTACGTCGATCCAGCGGCCGCGCAGCGTCGCGCATATCGCCGGCACTTTCTCCTCGCCGCTTGCAATCGCAATTACATTAGGCACCTTGCGAAGTTCGCCTGCCGTCATCCCGATCATCCGCTGTTCGAGGTCGTAGGGCACCAGCTTGCCGTTTTCGTCCAGGAAGGAAGTGCAGTAACTCGCCACCGCTCCCAGACTGCGTACGTTTTCGATGTCGCTTTTGCTGAAGTATCCGGATTGGACGATCGTCGCCTGCTCCGAAACTTGTCCGATTCCGACCAGCGCAATATTCGTTTGGCCGGCCATCCGGAAAACGTCGGCAATCTCCGGTTCGCTGACGAACACGTCTCTCGCTTCCTTCGAAGCGACGACTGCCGGAGCGTTAAGCAGCCGATATTTCGACTTCAGCTTTTCCGCAAGCGAACGGGCGTTGGAGTTGGCATGCCACGGCGCCCCTTCGGAACCCCAGCCTCCGACCAACGGAACGAACTGCAGTCCTTTGCGCTGAACGAAACCGATTTCATTTCCAATAGCGGCAATGCTTCGTCCCGCCATCACACCAACGATATCATGATCCTTCAAGGCCGATTCAAGCAGCGCGCTGCCCGCACGGGCCAGTTGGGTCTCGATCGTTCTCGGATCGGCATCCGGGACGTTCAAAACGCTTACATCGTGAATGCCGAACGTCTCGGCGATCGCCCGTTCGTACTGCTGCTCCTCCGAGTAAGGATTCTTGATCTTGATCTGCACGATGCCTGCGGCTCTCGCCATGCTTAACATCCGGCTTACTTGCGGTCTCGATATGCCTAACCGGTCTGCGATTTCCTGCTGGTTCAACCCGTCGTTGTAATACAGGTTGCTGACCTTGACGAGCAGCCGGGTTCTCTCCTCTCCAATATCGCTCACGCGCTCACCTCCATCCTGCCATAGTTTATTCGGGTGAACATATGTTCAGTGAAGTAATTATGTTCAATGCCAGTATAGTAGGCTTGTCGAAAAAAAGCAACAACTATTTTATTATCCTGCAGAAAATCGTCGAATTATGTGCAAAACACGAAATTATGCGACTAATAACCTATGATTTATTTCCCTGGAAATAAAGAAAGCTTGTTTTCGAGTGTCAGTTCTTTATCGAATGACCCCGATCAGGACGAATGCCCCATTCTGGAACATGATCCGCGCAGATCGAAGATCAGGTTAGGTTAGGTAAAAGTTCATACCGCCGTTGCCGGCGATACCACAAGAAAAAGGACCTCAGCCTCCACGTTACAGTGGAATTTGAGGTCCTCCATTTGAAAATGGGAACGTTCCCTGGTCAGACGAACACTTCTGGGACAAACCCTTCATTTCTTCCGCTTCTTCTATTTTGTGTTGTACTTGATAGCAAGATGAAGTACGGCTCACTCAACGTACAGCTTTGCCGCACGTCGGGCCGATCTATCGCACGCGGGTTGCTCCCCGGCATCCCGGCCCACGGTGTTTCTTTGCGGCAATGACGGCGGTCGGTCGACACCAACCAAACGTCCTACACCGCCCGTTCCTCGACTCCCGCTTTCGGCTTCGCCATATTTCTTTGCGCCGTTACGAGTTTGTAGTAAATGCTTTTGTTTTCCATCAGCTCATGGTGCGTGCCGATCTCGGCGATTTTCCCTTTCTCGAGCACGAGCAGCCGGTCCGCATTACGCAGGGTGGAAAGCCGGTGGGCGATCGCGATCGTCGTCCGATTCCGGGTCACCCGCTTGAGCGCTTCCTGAATCGCCGTCTCCGTATCGATATCGAGCGAAGCCGTAGCTTCGTCCAGGATCAGGATACGTGGATTGTTCAGCACCGCCCTTGCGATCGCAAGCCGCTGCCGTTCTCCGCCGGACAAATTGTTGCCGTTCTCATCCAGCTTCGTATCATAACCGTCCGGCAGTCGGATAATAAAGTCATGCGCATTCGCCACTCTCGCCGCCTGGATCACTTCCTCGAACGTCGCGTCCGGCTTGGAATACCGGATGTTGTCGAAGATCGTGCCGCTGAACAGGAACGTCTCCTGCAGGACGACGCCGATCTGCTGTCGCAGCTCTTCCTGACGAATCGAACGGATATCGATGCCGTCAATCAGAATGCGCCCCTCCGTCACGTCGTAAAACCTGGATACGAGATTGATCAGCGTCGATTTGCCTGAGCCGGAATGTCCGACGAGACCGATCATCTCTCCCTGCTTGACCTCGAAGTTAATGTCCTTCAGCACCGGTTCATACGATTTGTAGCCGAAGATGACGTCCTGGAACTGAATCGAGCCGCGGATCGGATGGTTGACCGAAGACTCCGTATCCAGCACTTCCGGCTGCTCGTCGATTACCGAGAACACCCGGTCCACCGAGATGACCGCATTGGCGACCCATCTCGGCATAAACATCAGCCACGAGATCGGGCCGAAGATCATCCCGGCGTACATCGTAAACTGGATCAGTTCCCCGAGCGACATCTGCTTATTCAATATCATCGTACAGCCAATCATCAAGACCAGATACTGTCCGAGCTGGATCAAGTAGTTGGTTACAGGCGACAAAATGCTGAACACTTTTTCGGTTTTGATCGAAGCCCGCATAAAGTCGCCGTTGTATTTTTTAAATTTGCGGATCTCGGTCTCTTCCTTGCCGAACGCCTTAACCACCCGGATTCCGCTCAGCACGTCATGCAGGAAGGTGCTCGATTTGTCGTAGATTCTCCACTGCTTGTGAAACAGCTTCCACATGACGAATTTCCAAATGTACATATGGAGAACCGCTACGATCGGCGCCGGCAGCAGCACAACAAGCGCAAGTCTCCAGTCGGCATGAAACAGCAGATACGTGGCCGACGCTAGCATAATCAGCTGGAAGATCGCGGTCGTACACAGCTCCTGAATCAGGTGGCGAATCCGGTCCGTATCAGACGAGATCCGGTTCATCATATCTCCGGCCCGCTGCGAGGTGAGAAACCCGAGCGACAGGTTTTGGATTTTGTCGTACACCATCTTCCGCAGATCCGCTGCGATGCCCGAGCTGACACCGGCCATGATCCGGCTTTTGGCAATCCCGAGCAGCTCGCCGAACACGAGGACGGCCAGCATCCCCGCGAGAGCGTAGAAAAACATCGGGATGCTCCCGGTTTGTCCTTCCGGAGGCTGCAAAGCCGAGTTGATCAGCACCTTCTGAAAATACGGTCCGAGCAGCGCTAGTCCGGCGGAGATGAACAAGACGACCAGACCGAGGCCGAGCAGAGGCCAGTGCGCCTTGGATACTCCGAGCAGCCGCTTGAACGCCGCCGCCTTGCTCATGCATTTCGGGCATACTCTCGTGCCGGAGATGAGAGGCCCTCCGCACTTGACGCAGATGGCCTCCTCCTCGTTATTGTAGATGCGGATCTTGCTTTTGGCCGACATGTCGTTCAAAACTTTGGCGATATACCCGTATCTGGCGGCATGCTGCATCGTCACCCGGACGATGATCCGCTTCGTGCCGTTTTCCACCGTTTCGAGCACGGCATTGCCGATCAGCGGGACGATTTTGTATTCCGTTCCTGACGAGATTACGCCGCTGGAGAGAGTTTGCCCTTGCTCGACATAAGCCCACTTCTCCGTCCCGATGACCAGATAGCCCGGCGTTCGCTGTCCGCTCAAAGACAGGTCGGCAGGGACGCAATAGGCGATAGGCTCCCCGACGGCATGCTGGGCGGCATGCATATCCTGCTGCGAGAGCGTATAATTTAAGTTCATTTCAGCCTCCGATTTTCTTAGGAAGTGCGTTTGCGTTTGCCTACATGCACATCTCGACCATGCGGTATTCCTTGTCGGTCAGCTTCTCCAGATCGGGGATGATGAACCGGTTGCCGTCGACATCGGAGATGAGAAGCCGGCTTTCCGATACCAGCTTCACATTGCCTCCGCCGCCCCGTACGGTGAACCGGCAAAGCCCGGCGGTCGTTTCCGTCTCCCAGTAGGAGTAGCCGAACTCCTCTTTGATCTTGACCACTTTCGTAATCTCGGGAGCGAAATACCGGATTTTCACCTGTTCCTCAAGCAGATCGGCCGTCTCCTTCGGAAAGTCGTCCAGCGATTGGATCATTCCGATTTCTTTATTCTCAATTGTCCGGATCGAAATGTAGATCCGCTTGTTCGTATGCGGGAACGAGCAATGCACGTACACGGAAGGCGTTTCTTCGCCGTCAACGGTTACCGTCAGCATATTGCCGGGCGTTTTCTTGAACGAGGTGTTGTCTTTCGTCAAGTAGCGGATTTTGGCCGCATCGGCGAGATCCGACTCTTTGCTCCCGGTCTGCTCCTGGCCTATCGGCACCTCTTCCTTTTTTTCCTCCTCCGGGCTTGCTTCCGTAACCGCAGCCGTAGTCGTCATGCGATAACCACCTCTTTCATCTTCAATGCCTCATCGTGCTTTTTCACAAGACCGTGATAGGTGCCTTCTTTCGCCATCAGCTCATCGTGCGTCCCGGCTTCAACGACTTTGCCGTGATCCATCACGACGAGGTAATCGGCATTTCTCAGCGTGGACAGCCGGTGCGCGATCGCGATCGTCGTTCTGCCCTTGATTAGCGAATCGAGCGCCTCCTGGATTTGCAGCTCCGTCTCCGTATCCAGTGAAGCCGTCGCTTCGTCGAGTATTAGCACCTTCGGATTATGAAGGATCGCGCGCGCGATCGACAGCCGCTGCTTCTCGCCGCCGGACAAATTGTACCCCCCTGTGCCGATAATCGTATCGTAGCCGTCAGGCAGCTTCTCGATGTAATCGTGGGCGTTGGCGATCTTCGCCGCATAAATAATATCGTCTACGGTGCATTCAGGATCGGCGTAAGCGATATTCTCGGCGATGCTGCCGGAGAACACGTAGACGTCCTGCGAGACGATGCCGATATGTTTGCGAAGCGACGCAGTCGTCATATCTTTCACATTGATGCCGTCGATCCGGATCTCGCCTTCATTGACGTCGTACAGTCTGGAGATCAGATTGACGAGCGTCGATTTGCCCGCTCCGGAATGGCCGACGACTCCGATCATTTGGCCCGGCTTCGCTTGCATGGACACCTCTTTCAGAATCGCCTTGTTCGGCTCGTAGCCGAAAACAACGTTCTGGACGACGATATCGCCCTTCATCTCGGTCAGCTCGACGGCGTCCTTTTTCTCCGCCACTTCCGGAACCGCGTCCTGGATCTCGAAGATGCGCTGGGCCGCCGACATACAGTGGGACCACCAGTTGACGATATTGTTCATAAACTGAATCGGGCCGTACAGCATATACATATAATTGACGAACGTCAGCACTTGACCGAACGTAAACTGATCCTTCATCACCATCCAGCCGCCGAACGCCCAGATGAGAATTCCGCCTGTCTGCGTCAATAGGTTCAGTACCGGGAATACGGTTCCGCCCATCTTGTTAACCGTCTGCTCGGCGTGCGAGAACGACAGGTTCGCCTTTTGGAAGCGCTCTATCTCCTGCTGCTCCTTGCCGAACGCTTTGACGACCCTCGTCCCGCGGATCGTGTCGCTGATGATCGAGTTCAGCGCGCTCACCTTCCGGTGTCTTCTCCACGACAGCCTCCACAGTCTCGGAAACACTTTGCGGACGATATAAAAGACGATCGGCAGCGGCAGGAAACATAACAGCGTAAGCTTCCAGTCCATAACAAGCAATATGGCGGTAATCCCGATAATATTCATCGCATTGACGATAAAATACGACAGCCCGTCAACGAAGAAATATTGGAGCTCGGTCGCATCATTATTCACCCTGGTCATCAGCTGTCCGGTCTGCTTCCTCTGGAAAAAGTTAAGCGACAGCCGCTGCATCGACGAAAACACGCTGGACTTCAGGTCAAACGATACGAGAGCCGCCGTTTTGGCGATAATCATTCCGAAGAACACGCCGAACAGCAGCGATAACGTGCGAAAGGCGACAATGAGCAGGACGACCAGACCGATTTTCCCGGCGAACGTCCCTTCTCCTCCAAGCGCCTGATCGAACAGGATCGTACCCTGCAAGTAAGGAATGACAAGTCCCGTGCCCGAGTTCAGCAGCATAAACAGGACGATGAAAAAGATCGAAACCTTGTACTTCCCCGCAAACGACAGCAGTCTCGTAAAGATCGCATGTTTCTTGATGCACTTCGGGCATACCTTCCGGCCTTTATCCGGGTAGATCATCCCGCACTTCGGACAAGAGGCCGATTCCTCTTCCGCTAATTCCTGGCTGTCGATCTCCTCGTTGTTCTTCAGCTTTTTGAACAGCGTGGTCAGCTTCGCCGCACGGCTCATATGCTCGTTCGTAAAAGCGGCGACAACCTTTTCCTTCCCCTCCTCCTTGACAACGATCATCCCCGAAGCGACAAGATTGACGACCGACACGGCATCCAGTTGATCGAGCCGGATCGATTCCATCGTCCACGGTCCGGATGAGACCGTTTTCAGAGATACTTTGTCCTTTTGTTTCCGGACGAACCCTTTGTAGTTTTTCTCTTGGGACGGCTGCCCGCCGCTCGACACAATCGTCAACGATTCCCGGCTGAGCAGCAAGTACGTATCCACGAAGCTGCCTTCCGTCGTCCGATCGCAGACCATCCAGTAGACGATCTCGTCCGCCGTTCTCCGGTTCTGCGCAAGTACGGTTACCATTTCGTTTGGAAGTGTCCTCATCATCTCTCCAAATCCCTGCAAATTGGAATTTTTTTGGTACATAACACCAATCATACAACGTCTGCGCCGATCCGAAAAGGGAAAAAATCTTTGATAAACAACATGTAATCGAGTCGTTTTACGACTTAAGTCGAAGCTTCTCCGCCGTTCCTACTTTAACGAAAGATTACGGCGAAACGGGGAACGTCCGGGTTCGTTGAAGCAAGATAAAAGAATCCCAAACATTTGTTCCCACACAAAGATTACCAGAACGTGCGTTTGTAAGCAACAAAAGTTTTAGCTCCTCGTGTTATTAATAAATGTATCCGAAAAAAACAAAAGAAGGCCCCTTGAATGGGGCCGACTGTTCAATCAATCGAGCTGTTCGTTCATAACGAAGCAGGAAAGCCAAGCTTAGCTTCAGCAAGGCACCTTGCCTGATGCCCTCTAACGGTCTGTGCGATCACCGTTTCTTGCTCAGGAAAAACATTGCGGCAAAGGAGAGCTAGATGCGCTCCGGCGACTGCATGCCGATTAGGCTCATGCCGGTGCGCAGCACCGTGCACAACGAGCGCACAAGCGCAAGGCGCGCCGCACGAAGCCCGGGATCGTCCACGAGAATCGGACATTCGTGGTAGAACCGGTTGAAGCTTTGCGCGATATCGATCAGATGGCGGCTGACGACCGATGGTTCCAGTTTTTCCATCGCCTGCATCACTTTATCCGGGAACGCCGCCAGCTCCTTCAGCACCTGCTGCGCTTCCGCGTTGTCCAGCAGCGCCGCGTCGATATCTTCGACCGAAGGCGCAAGACCGCCGCCGGCCGCTTCCGCCTTGCGAAGAACGCTGCGTGCGCGGGCATATGTGTATTGCACGTACGGACCGGACTCGCCTTCGAAGTTGAGCACGTCCTTCCAGGAGAACGAGATGTCCTTGATCCGGTTGTTGCTCAAATCGTTGAAAATAACCGCGCCGACGCCGACCTGCAGCGCGACTTCGTCTTTATTTTCGAGCGACGGGTTTTTGCTGTCGATAATTTCCCGCGTCTTGTCAATCGACTGGCGCAGCAAATCTTCCAGCAGCACGACGTTGCCCTTGCGCGTCGCGAAGCGGACGCCTTCGAGACTGACGCGCCCGAACGCCACATGCACGAGCCGGTTCGCCCAGTCGTAGCCCATCAGCTCGATGACTCTGAACCACTGGGCAAAGTGCAGATTTTGCGCATAATCGGTCACATAAATCGCCTTGTCGAAATCGTACGTTTTTTTGCGGTACAGCGCAGCCGCTATATCCCGCGTATGATACAGGGTGCCTCCGTCTTTTTTCAAAATAAGCGCCGGAGCCATGTTATATTCGTCGAGCCGGACGAGATAAGCGCCTTGGTCTTCCTCCAGCAGCCCTTTCTCCTTCAGCTCGTCGACGACCGCGCCCATCTTGTCGTTATAGAAGCTTTCGCCCGCATCTGAATCGAACGTGACGCCAAGCAGCCCGTAGATCCGGTTAAATTCCTTGTAGCTGATCTCCTTGAACCAGCGCCACAGCCGCAGCGACTCTTCGTCGCCCTGCTCCAGCTTGACGAACCAGGCGCGCGCGTCGTCCTCGAGCTCCGGTCTCGCTTCCGCCTCATCGTGAAACTTCACGTACAGCCGCATCAGCTCTTCGATCTCGCCTTCCTCGACCTGACGCTCGTCTCCCCACAGCTTGTAGGCGGTAATCAGTTTGCCGAACTGCGTTCCCCAGTCGCCCAGATGGTTAATCCCGACACAATCATAGCCGAGGAACCGGTGAATCCGGTACAACGCGTTGCCGATCACCGTCGATCTCAAATGGCCGACGTGGAACGGCTTGGCGATATTTGGCGAGGAGAAATCGATCACGATCGTTTTGCCCTTGCCCAGCTCGCTCGCTCCGAACCGTTCTCCGTCATGCTCTACCGCGCGGAGCACACCTGCGGCAAACGAACGTTTATCCAGAAATACGTTGAAATATCCCGATACGGCCTTCGTCTCCGCAATCGAAGGATGCTGCGGCAGCGAACCTGCGAGCCGCTCGGCGATTTGCTGCGGCGATTGACGCAGCGCTTTGCTTAGCTTGAAGCAAGGGAGCGACAGATCGCCCATCTCCGCGTTGGGCGGCACCTCCAGCATCGACTCGATCGCGGCGGCGTCCAAGCCTTCCATCGCCGAGGCAACCAGAGCCGCCACCGTTTGTTTATACTCTCTCATTTGTTCTCCATCCTTTATATACGAGTGTCTGGTCCCGGTAACCAGCTTTCCGGTTCGCCGCGATTGTTCCTGCGAAGCCGTTCGGAAGTCATCCGTCCTCCATTCGCTTTCGTCTAGCAAAAACACCCCGAACGGGGTGCTGACGCTTGGAACAATCGCCTTCCTATCTTTTTTTCCATTATAGAGAACCGACTTGGCGAAGTAAAGCGCGCTTTGGCAGGCTATCGGTCTTCTTATCGTCCTGTCCGAGGCGGTCTCGCCACATGATAAAAAATGGCGTACACGGCTCCCGTAAACAAGCCGAATGCGAGTATAAACAGCAGCGCATCCGGCCGATGCACAATCTCTAGCGAATCGGCCGCGATCCTCCAGGGGCGCGTCACCAGATCCCAGCTGTTCCAGCGCAGCACGCGTCCCAGATAAACGCCAACCGCCCCCAGCAGCAAGACAACCGCCGCGAACAGATGACCCGCAACCGGTCCGACGCGCCGGAGCGCCTCCAGGTGCAGTCCGTACAACGAGATCGCCCCCAGAAACCAGCCCAGCATCGCAGCCAGCATGTTAACCGACAAGTCGAAGTACAAGGTCGTCTTACCGCTTGCCCAGCTCAGATGAATCAGATCCGTCACGATATAAGAAGAGTTCGGATAAAAAGCGAGCCAGACAAGCCCCCACGCCGCAGCAAGCAATCCGGGCTTGCGGCCGCCGGCCAGCGTGCGGCAAGCGAGGCGGGAAGCAGCGAGAGGTACCCAGGCCAGCAGCAGATTCGGAACTATCAGCCACCTGAACGTCCCCTCGCCGGTATAAGCGATACGCAGGCCGACCATCGCCGCACAGAGGACGCTTGACGCGATTAATGCCCACAGAACCGGGCGGGACCAGCGATCGTCCAATCTCTTCTCCCCTCTCCTAGAAAATGGTTGCTATCATCATACCGGATTAGCCGGTAAAGCGCAAAAACTCCCGGTACGGATCAAGATCCGCTGCCGGGAGCCGCTGCCTGCAAGTTGGACTCTGCCTCCGTCTCGTGACGGGCCAGAACCTGCTCGATTTGAATGTTGTAGTCTTTGCTTAAATCAATGAAACCGTCGTTTGTCTGAACGAGAGGACGCGTCTGGTGGTGAGGATGAATCAGGACGATTTTGCCTTCCGTTCCGTCCGTGAGCATGACCTTGTAACCGAGCAGCGCCTGCATAAATTTCCGGATAAGTACGGCTACGACGGCCGGATCAAACGTCCCGTACGCATGGCTCTCCATCTGCTGGAGCACCCGGTATACCGGCGACGGGTTGCGGTATTCCGTCTTTGACGACATGGCGTGGAAAACGTCGGCGACGGCTACGATGCGGCTGAACAGGTCGATTTTGCCGCTTTTCAGTCCGAACGGGTAACCGCTGCCGTCGATCCGCTCATGATGCTGTAACGCTACGGCCGCCTGCCGATGCGTCGCCCCGACCGTCTTCTTGATCATGTCGTACCCGAGCAGCGTATGCCGCTTCATCGTATCGTACTCGTCCTCGGTCAGTCTCTCCGGTTTGATCAGCAGTTCGGATGCTATCTGCGTCATGCCGGCGTCGTGAAGGATCGCGGCTGTAGTCAGCTGCAGCAGCTCCGCCTCGCCGAGGTCCAGCCATTTGCCGAGCAGCATCGAGATCGCCCCGACCGCTACGCTGTGCCGGTACAAATAATCGTCCTTCGCCTGCAGCGTAGCCAGCAGCTGGAACAAGGGCAGCTTCCCGGTTGACGAACGGATCAGCGGGATGACCCGGCTGCGAATGCCGGCGAGCGGGATTTGTCTGGAAAGCCGCATCTGCTCGAACGCTTCGCGGACGATGCCGACCGCTTCTTCGATTTCCGCGTGGTGCGAGCCTCCGGCGGACAGATCTGCATACGGTCCGACTTCTTCCACCTCGTTTACAGGTAGCTGCAGTCCGTGACCGGCTATCGTTTCCAAGTGAATTTTATTCAGAACGGTCCCGGCCGGCAGCACGAGCACGCCTTCCTGCGAAGTCATATCTTGACGCAGTCTTTTGCCGAGCAGCGATTCGTTAATAGATAGCATGCGATGATCCATGAAGGTTCTCCTCCTTACGGGAGCAACTCCATTGTACCCGAGACGGCCGGCAATCGGGATTAAAGCATGTTGAAATCTTCATTAAATATGATATTCAAATCGGCTCGTCACAAAAACCTCAATGCAGGGTGAACGGCTGCATCCCCCGCCTGCCCGCCGGCATGGAAGCGGTCGTCCGGAAAACCGATTGCCAGCACCCCTACGAGATGCTCGTCGTCCCCGATCCCGGCGAAGGCACGCAGCCCGGGGCAATCCGTATAATCGGCTACGTCCCAGTAAACGTCCAGCCCTTTGTCCGAGCCGAGCAGTTGAATATTCGTAATCAGACAGCATACGGCGGTGAAATCGTCCTGATCCATTTGCCGGTTCGCTTGTTTCTTCGAAGTGACCAGCAGCGCAGCCGATGCGTCCGACAGCATCTGCTGCAGTTCTCCATGCCGGGCCGAATCGAATGTTCCGGCCAGTTCTCGCTTTCTCTCTCCTTCCGCGTATATAAAACGCCACGGCTCCCTTAATTTATGATTGGTAGCCCATACCGCGCTCTCCAGCATATCCAGGATGTGCTCCCGCTGAATCGGGCGTTCGGCATATTGGCGAACGGGCGTGCCGCTCTGAAATGCAGCATATCGGGTCATTCGGTCCAGCTCCTTTATAAAATCGTCATCTTCTCCACGGGCGGCCTGCCGTGCGGTTACTGCGATTATAAATGCGGGGATTTTAACGGACCGGTCTTCCATCAATTTGCGGATCGCCTGCGGAACCCATCTATACTTTTTTTGCTCGGCGTAACAGTCCAATATCGCTTTGGCGGCTTTTTGCTTGCCCTCCTCGCTGACAAACAAAAGAAACCGGCAAGCCGGCTGGCCGCCCCTTATGTATGGCGGCAAGGCTGACGCCGTTCGGAGCAACTCCGCAATTGGCCCGGCCTGGAGAGATTCAGCCGTATATTTGCGTATCGTTCGTCTCTCCCGGATCAATTGCGGGAGGGAGGATAGGAAGTTGAACGTTTGTTTAACGTTTGCTCGTTTGACATACGCTTCAACCCTTTCGGTCCGATTCATCCCCCCTATTATAACGATAATGATAATCATTATCAATATTAAATTGACAAATCAAACCAGACGGCTCCGATCAGGCCATCTCCATCCATAACGAAAAGCGATACCGGAACTTGGGTAAGCAGACCTCGTTAGAAAAGTTTCCGGTAAAACCGCGTCCGGATTGTCCTCTGGTGAGCTAACCTATACGGAGGTGAACGGGTACCTTCACTCCAGCCGCTCGTGGAAATCGGTCGGTCTCGTTAGATCTGGCGGTACCAACCCGGCTTCGAATGCGGCCCGAGTGTAGTGCTGGCGAAGCTTCTGTCAAATTCACATGCAAACTTTCCGCCCGGTGCCCATTCCCTCTTGAGATTTGTTACGAGTAGTCTTCCGCATTGATCAACTCGACGCTAGAGGCGGCTCGTAAACATTTGCTTGCGTGCAGGTCGTGTCCGCCTTCGCCAAAACGTATGCGCGCAGGTTCTAAACCATTTAAGAGTCTTTGGGAGCCTCTATTTTCGGCCTGTTCCAAAAAACGAAACGAATAGAAGCGGTTTGCACCCCTTATTTCAACCAACTCGTCGCATCTGCACCCTTTCCGCCGGTTTTAGCGGCTCCAAACCGCTCTTATTTCCTCCATCCATGCAGGTTTGCACAGAATAGAGGGTACAAACCGCTCCTATTCGTTGTACCCTCCCCTTTGAAGTAGGGCAGGAAGTTCGAACAGCCACGAAAGTCGACTTGCGACACTTGCTGACTCAAACGACATCATGAAGGGACACCGTCCCGGCGGCCGGCGATTCTCTCGTCGACAGCATTGATCCTTTTCCAATTTTCCACTTTACCACGGTGAACAACTTGAACTTCCTGATCCTGCAAGAAATGTCCGCCTTAGGGCGGACATTTCTTGAAAGAATTTCCCGGCCCATCATACGCAAGGCCATCGGTTCAGGACCTATGCGCAAAGCCTCGCTTACTCGGGTACCACTCTGTACACGCACCGGTTGTCGCCTTTTATGATATGCTCGCCCCGGGTAATCTCCACCTTGTTTCCCAGGACGTCCTGGAACATCTCCAATTCTTTCAAGCACAGATTGGTGCATGCCTTGGCCGCCTCGCAGATCGGACAATGCTTCTCCACATAATGATAAGAGCCGTCAGCATTCTCGACGACATCCGCCATATAGCCTTCAGCCGTCCGTGCTTCGGCGATCGCTGCCAATTTGTCCTTCAGCGGAAGATCCGCCGGCGCCCTGCCCCGGTAATCGAGCACCTGCTTGCGGTTGCGGATCTCCAGCAGCTTCTCCAGCCCTTCGTCGCCGAACGCTTCTTTCATCGATTCGATCAGACTGACCGTAAGATCCGCGTACCCGTCCGGAAACAGCCGATTCGCCTCGGAAGTAAGCGTCCACATCTTGGCCGGACGCCCCATCGCTCTGGCTTCCTCTGTGAATGTGACCAGCTTTTGCTCCTGCAAATCATACAAATGCTGCCGCACAGCCATAGCGGTAACCCCGAGCTGGACAGCCAACTGATGGGCATCCATAGACCCATTCTGTTTGAGCAGCTTGATAATGGCTCTTCTTGTTCGTTCGGCTCCGTCTTTAGCGTGCGGTTTCATTGAGTCTCATTCCAATCTTTTTTAACTTTATCACTATCTAGATTATAAAGAAGAATATTGACAAAGTCAAAATCCAGGTATATTTTGTTTGTAAAGATCTTTGTTTATAAAGTATCCGGATACAGGAAAACCCAGATTACTCGATGGAGGGTGAACAGGTTGTCTTCTGCGCAAAGCATTTTCGGCCCGCGTTATGTGGCATTATCGATCGGCATCATCCTGGCGGCCATGACGATCGGCTTCGAGGGGCTGGCCGTAACGACGGTCGCCCCGGCCATTGCCGGCGATCTGAATGGAATCCATCTGTTCGGATGGATATTCAGTGCTTATCTGCTTGCACAAATCGTCGGCACGCTGGTTATCGGCAGGCAAATCGACCGGAAAGGTCCCGCTTCGTTATTTACGATCGCCATCTTGTTGTTCGCGGCCGGTCTCGTGCTCGCAGCCGTCGCTACCGACATGTATGTCCTGATCGGCTCACGCGCCTTGCAAGGCTTCGGCGCAGGCGCCATGTACACTTGCATATATACGGCGATTTCATTAAGCTACCCGGATGAGCTGCGCGCCAAAATATTGGGCGCTCTCGGTACAGCCTACGTGCTGCCTTCGATGCTCGGTCCTTATGTGGCCGGCCTGATCGCCCAACATTTTTCATGGCGGTTCGTTTTTTGGGGGGTTCTTCCGTTTCTGCTGCTGGCGGTTCTCCTCAGCTTGCCGGTTTTCCGGAAACTCAAGATGCCCGTCGTTCAAGAGAAAAACGAAACGGGCGTCATCGGGCTTTCCGTTCTGCTGGCGATCGGCACCGGTCTTTTTCTGAGCGGCCTGGGCATGCTGCCCAAGGCGCTGGGGATCGCGCTGCTGATTGTCGGTCTCGCTCTTATGGCGCAGCCTCTCCGCAAGCTGCTTCCGTCCGGAACGTTGATCTTTCGCGCAGGACTGTCTTCCCTGATCGCCTCGCGCGGATTATTTTTCGCCGCTTATGTATGTACGCAGAACTTCCTGGTGCTCGCCTTAACGGATACGAAAGGATTGGCGGCCGACAGAGCCGGACTTATCGTGGCCTGCGCTGCGCTCAGCTGGTGTATCGTGGCGATTCTGCAAGCCCGCTGGGATGCGGCGGATCAAGGTCGGGGCCGGAATAAACGGATCATCGCCGGCATTCTGCTGATGATCGCCGGGATCGGAATTATGGCTTGGGTGCCTGTGCTTAACATTTGGCTCGCGATACTCGGCGAGATCGTGGCCGGCATCGGCATCGGCCTGGCTCATACGACGAGCGGTACCGTGGCGTTCTCCTTCTCCAAGGAGGGGGAGTCCGGTCAAGTTTCCGGCAGCTTGCAGTTTGCCGACTCGTTTACGCCCGGCGTAGCGGTCGGAATCGGCGGCGCGATCGTGGCCCTGACCCAGACCGGCGGGATGTCCATGCAGGCCGGAATCACCGCTGCCATGATGTTTAACCTCGCCTTGGTATTGCTCAGTCTGGTGGCGAGCGTCCGAACGAAACGGGGTCAGCCGGTCCATCAGCCGGCCAGCCAACCTGCCAACCAGACGTCCACGTAATCACATAACCGCCCTTGTGCGGGGAAACGGAAGACGCCTTCCAAACCACTTGTCGAAGTGGATGGAAGGCGTCTGCGCGGGGGAGAAGCTTCAGGCGGAAAAGCCGGTTCAACGAGTCAAACGCCCCCTCAAGGTCGAGCCCGTATACCGGAACAAGCCGAGCTCCACAAGCATTGGCATCAGCTTGCCGAAAAACCACGCCATCGACGTTTCCGAACCGCCCGGAAGAGCTATAAATCCGTCGATCGCGCCCGCGTCGAACCGCTGTATAATATCGTTCAGCACATCCTCAACCGTTCCGACCGATACCCAGTGTGCCGATCCGACGACTTCCGGCCTTGCCAGAACTTCCGCTACGGTAGGCTGGTGGTTTCTGATGTACCGGCGGAGCAGCTCGGTGTGCGTTCTGCTGCGGACCGGCTGATCCGGGTCGGGAAGCATCTCTTCGCTTACCCGGTCCTTCAGATGGCAGCCGGTTAGATCAAGACCCAGTACGGACTTGAGCGCCGCATGTCTGCGTTCGACGCTGAAGTGCGCGTTCGCGGCTTCGAATAACGCCTGCGCTTCCTCGCGGGTATCGGCCAGGAAATAGTACAGCCCCGGCAATACTTCGCGTCCGCACTACGCCCGTGCTCCTCCGCTCTTCTTCTCAGATCGCCGCAAAAATAGCGTCCGCTACCGAAGAAGCGAAATCCCGCCCGATATCCGAACCGCCCGCTTGAAACAGCGGAATCGTTCCCGATTCGTAGGCAGGCATCGTAAGCGGGCCAGGCTGCCTCGTTCTCCATCTGCTCAGTCACCCTTTTTCTAACATCCATGGTGTGGGCGAAAAGATCGAAATCGTGAAGAATTAGTCTTCAATTATGGCTTGTTAAGGATTCTAGTAGTGAAAAAGCAACAAAGGCTTCCTAGCAGCCTACCGAGGCGGCTTTTAACTTGAAGACCGGAGCAACTTTGTTTTATTTTTAGCGACTTCTTCTAATGAGTCCGCTTAAATCCGCATGTATATCCAGATTAGATAGATTTCTGTATGGACTGCTTCGACAAGCTGTAGTTCGACTCAAATTGAACGCTTGCTCTCAGTTCGTTGTGCTGTAATGCAAAGTTGAAACAAACCTCACCGTGCGTCCAGTTCGTCTTGTACTTGAGCACTTCGATCGCCTTCTTTAGTAATAAACGCTGCTGCAATTCCGTCAATCCTTGCGTCTTCGTCTCGACTTGGCTGTCCGTCTCCTCCAAAGGATTCGTTCGAATACCGAATTTGCCGATAATATTGTTTCGGATTTGCGCATAAATGGTCCCGGAAACTAATTGGGACAGTTGCTGCCGCAATTCTTCAAAGACCATTTCCAATTGACGTTCCATAGACAGTTGATCGACGGTCGTATGGGGAACCGGGCTCCCCACTCTAAAACGAGGCGCTTTCTTTTCCTCCTCATAGGTGCGTTCAATCAAAAATTCTTTTATAAGCGTTTGATAACCCTTATTTCTCATCTTAGCCAAAGTGCGAATGCGCAGGAGCAAATCCTCGTCAAGACGAATGGAAATAGTTGCGGATTTTCTCTTTGGCAAGTCGTGATCCTCTTCTTCAATAATGGAAGTTTCCAACAGTTCATCGCTCAAGGTGTGGTTCGACCAGAAATCCGCTGCTTCTGCATCACTCATATGTTCCGGAATCTGGTCTCTTGAAGTGATAATTTTCATAGTTATCGATTCCTCCTTCTATAAGCTCTGGCCTCAGACTCGGTGGCATCCCGTGCGGTTATCACTCGTATTTTTCTATTTATTTTCTTTAAATAAATTACGACCAACCGTCTTCCGCCTTCTGTAGAACCGATAATACCCAAGTTACCGCTGTGGGCTGAAAATTTTATACGCTGCGGGTCCATCAAAGCATCTTCTGCTTCAAACGGTTCAACATTGTGACGTGAAATGTGTTGTACGTTTTCTTCGTCCCAAATGAATAATGACACTCAGCTTCCCCTGACCATTTATATTTTTTAGTATATACAATTGTAACACTTTTTTATACAAAAAAGGGATTGCTTACAGGAGCTTATCATTGAAAATTAATAAATATCACGTCTTTTTGAGTTTCTGCTGAATAAAGAACAGCGTCAGGCTTCTCTCTAATAAATACACAGTGATATCGTTTCTGATATTCGCAGACTTATTTTAAGATAATGAAACAAAAAGTTCGCTAAGTAGCAACCAAATCCTTCTATAATTTCACAACATATCTACATACTTAAATCTTACCTGTTAGTCCCTAGTCGACATGGCACATCCCCTTTGTTAATGGTAGTATTAGTTTATAAGCGCTTTAGTTAGGAGGTCTTGTACAATGAATTGGAATGAAGTCCGAAAACTGTATCCCGAACGATTCGTTAAACTCCACATCTTAAAGTCTCACATTGAAAACCAGGTACGATATATTGACGATATGGCCGTTATCCAAGCCTTTGACGACCAAAGGGAAGCAACCAGGGAGTTGGTCCGCTCCAGAGACGATGTAATCGTATACCATACGGGCAAAGAAAAAATCGAAATTCAAATCAAGCCTTTGTTTGGCTTCAGGGGTCAATATGACAAACATCGAGTATAGAGACGGGCTTTTGTTCACTTCAATGGAGGTTTTCTTTCGAGGGAAATCAATTGTAGTTGATAATATTGTGGTTGATACTGGAGCTGCGGAAACGATTATTTCCCCCGATGTCGTCGAGGAAATAGGAATTTTTGCGGAGCTTGACGATTATGTACATTCTTTCTATGGCGTGGGCGGGAGCCTGCACAACTTTTTCTCCAAGCAGGTTGAAGAAATCCATCTTGGGTCAGTAAGTCTTAGCAAAATGAAGTTGGATTTTGGAATTATCGACCCTCAGGGCAACATTAATGGACTTCTCGGACTTGATATTCTTATGAAGTTACATGCTGTGATTGATTTGAAGCAGCTGGCCTTAATTTTAGAGAAGTAACACAAAAGTAAAAAAGGCTTCAAATCGGAAAAAAGCAAAACCCTTCGAACTTAATCGAAGGGCCTTGCTTTAGATATGCGGTCGAGAGGACTCGAACCTCCACGGCTGTTACCCCACTAGAACCTGAATCGCGCAGGCTAAAGGGAGCCAAGCGGAAATCATCATGTTCATTCAGGGGAACCAAAAAACCGCGAAAAATCTTGTAGATTCAGGGGTTTCGGCGTTTTACATCGCCTTTTCCTATAGCCACAAGGCGTCTCGGAAAATCATCAAAAAGTAACCAGGTTCGGACGTTTGAGAGAACTCGGAGAGAACGACACTCAAATCAGCCCTGCTCCACTACCATCGACAAATTTTAACGGAGCAACGAAATACATTTTTGAATCCCAATCGGTCATAAAACCACCGGAAGCACCCATAATAATGCAACTCTGTCCGAAAATCCGGATAGTTCCGCATTTTTTTGTTACCACTTTACTTACCAAAAATCTTAAGTTTCACAATGGTCTCGCGGAGTGTCGGTGGTTTTGTTTGTAGTACCTCTACGGGGTCGAACTGCTGAACGCTTATAATAAATAATTGGTCAAATAAAGTTAAATGCCTTTGCAAAAGCATTAAGGTCATCAATGATAAACAAATCACTTCTATAATTACCTGGCCAAACAGCATACAACGTTGTGGTTTTATTCATAACCCTTTGATAGGCCTCCAGAACATTTGGTCTATCCGACTTATTCTTATGATAAACTTGCGACACGTTACCATTTTTATCTACCTCAAAATAACAAACTATACTTGAGTTATACGGAAAGTTATCAACTTCTTTAGCGCTTCTCATTAATACCACTCCTTTGTAGTTACTCTATCATAAAATCCCACATGACCATACGATTAACATAATCAGGAACAAAAACATGAACCTGCTACGTATTGAAAAACAGTTGCGTGATTAACCTGGCTTACCAAAACAAAAAAAGATTCTCCCAAAAGAAGTACCTTTACTTTAAAGGTTGGTGCGGTCGAGAGGACTCAAACCTCCACGGGTGATTAGTCAACGCGGACCTAAAGTCGGCGCGTCAGCCAATTCCGCCAAGACAGCATAGTCTTTAGATAAAACATACGTATAGCGTTTGCCTGCACTTTTTACGAAAAATAAGACTTAATTGCTTCCATGTTCTAACTCCTGCACCCTATTTAATATGTCCCTACTGGATCACAATCCTCCGCAGCTTCCCGCACCAATTGGATATAAGTAGAGAATGATTTCTTTGTTATCTCATCCTCACATGTTACAACAAATCGTTCCAACTCCTCGGCATAATCACGCAACTTGTTCGCTTTTACCCAGTTCTTCATTTGATTCTCAATGTTTTGTTTTAGTTTCTGTTTGCGATGATTATACTCTTCAAGCCGCTGAAGCTCCTGCTTCTTATCCCTTTCTATCGCTTCAAGACGTTCCTGCTCTTTTTTCTTTATCTCATATTCGCGCTCAGCTAGATGTCTAGCCACGCTTATCCCAATTGCATTTCTCAAAAAATCTGTGAGAATCTCCCCTATTTGTTTTTCAAACAGTCGATCCAGGGTTTCATTAAAACAAAGGGATTGTGCCGTTTTATTTCTGTGTGCGAAACCGAGAATCTCCGTGAACTCCATTCTGAGCAAACCACTGGGGATCTTTTCATACATGGGACTCAAACCCGTCATACCTCCAGATTGTACCTTCGACAAAAAAGAACGTCTTTTGACCATAATTTCGATCAATGAGGCGGAATACTCATGGTCTAGTAATCGTATCCGGATATTGTCCTGTTCTCCTGCGAATACGTCCACCCTTCCACCCAATTCACTAATTGCATCAATTAAGCTATTCATAATTCCATATGCCCGATTGGCTTGCTTACCGGATACGTTTATGAACAACACAGCTTTGTTCCTGCGATTTTCAAGCTTTGAATTCCTTAGCGAGTATGGATCAATCTCTTTATAAAATTGATGTTCTTCATCACGGGCCTTGCGGTAAGCAACCTCATCCTGATATTCTATGATCAATGGATGTAGGTACTTATTGTGCTTCACAGCTTGAATATCCTTGCGCCATTGATTAAATTTGGTCATTGATTCCGGTATTAGCAGTTCAAATGCATCAAGTTCTTTTAACTGATTTATCGGAAAATTGTTCATGTCTATTAGTTCTATAAAACCATGTCGCCACACCACCACCTATTCGCCCTCCTGACCGGAAAAGGAGAAACCACCTCTTAGCAGATCATCAACTAATTCTTCAAGCTCAGCTTCAGAAGTAATCCCCTCAGGCACTAAGTAACGGCTCAAGTTATCATTTAGCAACGCTGAAAATGAGCCTAAGAAATCCGAGTTCTCAGGATAATCATATTTATATAAATACGTATTTCCATCTTTATGATGTTTATAAAAAATCCCGTTCGGCTAGGAAGCCTAGACAAATGAATCCCGAGGATGCTCGTTCTGATCTCAGTAAGTAGATTGAAGTCTTCCTCGAATTCCCCCTTATAATTCTTCCGCTTGATCAGCCTTGAAATATCTATAGTAAACTTTAATTTAAACTTCATTTCCTTCACTATTTTATGGATATTTACAACATCCTCAGCTGTTTGCATCAAATACTTTAACTTTCCACTTTGCTTCTGAGGTCCATTAACTAAAGCAATTTTTATGGTTTTATATTTTTTCAGACTTTTTTCGAGAATTGAGTATTGCTTGAAGAACTCCTCTTCACCGTAGGTTTGAGACCGTAGTGGGGGTAATAATTCTAGTGTGTCAGGCACCCCATATTGGGAGAACGTATCCATCAGATTCTTTAAAACAACATCAAGTCGTGCTGCGTCTTTCCACAATAAATCATTGTCTTTCTCATAACTTAGACGCAAAATGTACGCTTCATTTGGAGCAACCTTTATAGTTCCTGTTGTCGTTTCTAGAAATAACATATTACTCTTGACATCTACCGGGTACATCATGCCTTTCGTTGTTACCGGCACTAACACATTAATCCGTTTTACCAAGCTTACTCTTCCTGTCGAAATACATAGATTTACATACTCAGGCCAATAGTCCTCATCACTTGCATCTTCAAACACCCATACATACATGATCAGCATTTCCAACTCGCCTTTACGTCCATGAATAAAAGGGCGATGCTCGTTCTCTCTATAAAGAACATCCATATTAAAAGGATTATCGTTGTATCTATGGTTGTAACGATTGATGTAATAGAAATGTTCCGATTCTCTGATATAAATGCGCTCAATGTATTCGTCAAAAAAAGTGCTTGTATAGCTCTGAGCAAATTCGAATAAATTCACGCCGTAACTGCGGTGTGTCTCCTTTACCCAGCTAACCAGCGAGTTATCCAAATACTTGAATCCAGAAATGGTCTGTCTTACCGTCTCTTTTGTTTTTATCTCTTTTGCCAGAATGATCAATTGATCCCGATACTGCTCTACTTCTGTTCCTTTCATTTTTGCACTGCTACAGAACTTATGAATCGTATTCTCATAATCCTCGGTACTATAAATAAGATGAACGTATTTCCGTTCATACATCCATGACTTCAGTAATCGATCGATCCGGCTCTATGTTTTTTTATAGTATTCAATAACAAATCCCTGACTTTCAGGAAATAAACCTTCTATCTCTTGGGTGATTTTTAATGCTGATTGTTCTGTCTTGATGTTCTCATAATCGTATTCTTCCGGATTCAGATACTGATTGAAATAATCCATGACATACTTCAGGACCGTGGACATATTTTCGGCATGATTTTTAAAATTAAATTCATCAAGGTTATCTTTTTTCTTCATCTTTGCTATGTATTGTTCAACTGAAAGCATATAGTTCCCTCACTTTCGAATCGTCAGGATTCAAATGCAAAAATTCCGAATCAACGGATTCTTCTCATCGTCAAGTCGTGTTTACCATTCTTCTTTCCCAAGGCTTGTTGGTAAACATAAACGATGATTTGCTCGAAGAACTCTTCTCGGATGCGGCGTACGACATCGCCAAGCGTCATATCTCCCATCACTCATCTATTCCTGCCGTTGAAACTCAAGGACGTGTTGCATCAGAAACTGAATGGGCCAAAATCACTGAAATCCCGTATACGAAGGCAACTGATAGTGGTCAAAGCCTAAAAGCTCCTTTAAATAAAGATATCCCGTCTCGATGCTTTTCTAAATTATCGCCGAAGGCGTATAGGCATTCAGCTGCATTTGTCTAAGGCCCAAATGGATTGCCATCTATGGCAAATCAATTTGGGTCCTTTTTGTTCTGCAAAACTTCGCCCGAATGGCCGCTATTACCATCGTGCCCCCTTACACAAGAAGTTGAAGTTTACAACAAACGAAAGCAACACATCACAGTACTCACGCCAGATGGCCGAGCGCATCCGAAGAAGGGAAAGAAACCGGGCAGGAAGCTTGAAATTAACTAACCCTGTGTGGAGATCCGCAACCGAGACAACCTGGAGATAAGAGGCGCTGCTCAATCTCCAGGTTGTATTCAAATAGAAAGGGCTACAGTTTTATTCGAATTGCGGTTATTTGCACGCGCGGTTTGATTACAGGTCAAATGATAGGACGTTGGGGAAACTTTACGAATCAGGTGGCGCATGGAGGAGATGGATCTATTCATCCTAACGTTCCTTTTCGATCTCTGTGGAGTCTTGCAGGACTTACCATTTTCTTGTTTTTGCGTCGGGCCAAGTTTCTTTTAGGGTAATCTCAGGGGCCAACTCTTTTACGGATTTTCCTGAAATTGCGGATCGTGGTGAGAGAGTAATGAAGGAATAACCGGGGAAAGCACCTGTACAAGAAGGTCAACACACCTACATAGGACGGGAAAGTAATGATCGCGCGATTTTTCTCGACTCCCC
Source organism: Paenibacillus sp. MAH-35 (assembly GCF_058135425.1). NCBI lineage: Bacteria > Bacillati > Bacillota > Bacilli > Caryophanales > Paenibacillaceae > Paenibacillus > Paenibacillus sp. MAH-35. Next base: position 42,243 of record NZ_JBYUPU010000014.1, on the reverse strand, counting down.
GCAGGACAAGACGGGCTGCTTGATGCGGGTCAATCATTTTGGCAGGGATTTGCGAAATGACATCCGCAGAGTCGGCGTTGAAAGTGCGCATGTTGTCGATCATGGAGGTGTGAATATAGCCGGGGCAGATCACGCTCACTTTAATGCCCAAATCCAAGCCTTCGCAGCGCATGGTCTCCGACAGCCCGACAACACCGAATTTCGCCATCGTATACGGCAGATTGGTCGGACCTGGCACAAGGCCGAAGCCGGAAGCGGTGTTCACAATATGCCCATATCCTTGTTTTGCCATGACTTGATAGGCATAGTGAGACCCGTGAAGAATACCGGTCAAATTGACGTCCAATACCTTCTTCAATTCATCAAGCGGCAAGTCCCGAAACTCGCCGACTACCGTTATGCCGGCATTGTTGAACATATAATCCAATCTTCCGTATTGCGCCAATGATGCGTCCATAAGAGCTTCTATCGATTTGGGGTCTGTCACATCCACATAGGAAGCGATTGCCGTACCGCCATGTTTCGCAATCATCTGTACGACATCGCGTGCGGCTTCTTCATTCAGGTCGGCAATGATCACGTAAGCTCCCCGATCTGCTAATTGTCTGCATATTTCAAGACCAAGCCCAGACCCGCCGCCTGTAACCAAACAAACCTTCTCGCGGAAGATACTCACTTTGCATTCATCTCTCCTGCCGATTTTGTTTCGATCGTTCGAGACATTCTCCCATTATTATACATGAAGCACGAGTAAGCTGGACAGTGAAAAGTTCTAGCGCTTAAGCTGAAAAATGTTCAATAAGAGCTAGGGTATAGCCACTATTCTACGACGGCAAACATCTAAGGCATCTTGAGTACAGTTCAATAAATTTCATCTGCCATGTCATGAGCAACACATATATGCGACGGCCTTCGTTGCAAGGCAATATGAGCAGGATCAGAAAGAGCGCTCCTGCAGGTTCCAAAAATTTTAGGACGCCCGTTGACTTCAGTTTAGACGGTGTGCTATATTAATTCTTGTCGCTGATGACAGCGTCAATTGAATACGCGGTCGTGGCGGAATTGGCAGACGCGCTAGATTCAGGTTCTAGTGGGGTAACAGCCGTGGAGGTTCGAGTCCTCTCGACCGCATATCAAAAGCGAGGCCCTTCGATTAAGTTCGAAGGGTTTCGTTTTTTTATCCGATTCGGATGCCGCCTCATAAAAAGAAAAGAAACAATTCCAAAAGGGAAATCCCGCTAATCGTCGCATCCATCATCGTTGCCGCTGAAAATACAGCCCACTCCTAGATCTGTCTATTCCTTGCCCTCTCCAAATAAATCCCCATCGCCTGCAGAGCCGCCTCATATACAGTCCTGCCGATCAGATGCCCTACCCGCGTCGCTGTTCCCGCATACCGGTACAGTTCTCCACGTCCCGTGACCGCGACGAGGACGGCGTCCGTCGTCGTGCCGGTGGCCAGCTGTGTGCTGTTGCGCGCGGTAATGCCGAGCTCCTGGAGAGCGGCTGCCTTCGCCTCGGTTGCGGTAATGACAGCGTTGACCATGGCGGCGTCGGTCATCCGGCCGTCCACGATCACGATGCTGTTGATCGTCCCCGGATACAACCGGTCCGTTCCTTCGCTTGTACCGGCCCGGGCCGCGTTGCCAAGGCCCGCCGTCACCCATGCCGACACATGCAGCCCCTCATTGGCGGCGGCATGGCACTCCCCTGCATCTTCGATGAAGGCGGCGGTCAGCATCGCGGCCGTATCGCCCGGATCGAAGCCGCTCCCCCGGATGAACTGCTCCATCTCCGCTTCCGGATCGTCGCACATGTACGATTTGGAAACCTGCCGGTTGACGATCCGCCGGACATGCTGGAAACCGCCGCCCCATATCGAAGAGTTTAACGCATACAGCCGGCTCGCCGCCTCTACGGTCAAGCACATACTGCCGTTCATGGTTCCTTTGCTGCTATGTACGCCCGATACCGGCTCCGTGCATAATTGTATATTCATTGAATCTCATCTCCGCTATCGGTCCTGGGCAGCACCGCAGATTCGGATCGGCCGCCCGCCTGTTCTTCGCTATAACGACTCCGGACGTTTGTCGCTGGCCGGCTGAATGAAATATTCTCTCGACAGCTTTACGACCCGGCGATTCGGCCTGCGGATCAGAACCGATTCATCGTCCCAAGCGACGACAATTCCCCTCACATCGTTTTCGGGGCTGGCATCCCGCACTACGCGCACTTTCATACCTTCTACACGAAAAGCGTCCAGCTGTTCATCCGTTATCATCACAAGTCCTCCCTTGTCTTCTTCGTTGACGATAAAAAAAGGACCCAAATGCCGAAACATTCAGGTCCCTCAAGCGACGCTATGATCGACGGAATTAACCGACATGTTCCTTCGAATCGTTTTTCTCGAACCATTCGTCAAGCACTTTGCCCGACATGACCCGACTTTCGATATAATCCGCCTGCTGCTGAGAAAATTGAGTTTTCCACTCGATGTCCAGCTCGTTGCATAGTTTGACGATCGTTAGGAGCTCGGACCAAGCCACATAACGTTTGTACCAGAAAAACTGAGGATGCTCGATCATATAGGGATACAAATCATCGAACTCCGTGTGCTTGCAGTCAAGAGCGCGTTCGAAATGAACTTTGGATTCCGACAGTTTCGTCATCAGAAACTCACTTGACAAGTGCTCTTTCCCCATATTGTACCCTCCTCCCATTCGCCTTCATTCATTATATCGAAAAAACGGCGGGGAGAAAAGACTCCAAATCCTCTCACTGCGATTCAAATTGTACGGCGCCGCCTTCCAGCGACTTGATGGAGACGATCGATTCGAACCGGTAGCCCATCTCGCGGATCAGTCTGGCGCCGGCCTGGAAGCTCTTCTCGACGACGACTCCGACTCCCGCCAGTTCCGCTTCCGCCCGCTCCAATATGCGGATCAGTCCGCGCGCTGCATCCCCGTTTGCGATAATATCGTCGATGAGCAGTACCCGGTCCTGGCTCGACAACACATTCTTGGAGATGAGAATATCCGTAACGATGCCCTTCGTAAAGGAAGGCACCCGTTCGCACCATACTTCCCCGTCGGTCGTGAGCGTTTTTTTGCGGCGAGCGAAGACGAGCGGTACGCCCAGCTCCAGCGCAGTCGCGAAAGCGACGGTAATGCCGGACGATTCGATCGTTAATACTTTTGTAATCCGTTCTTCTTTAAACCGGCGGGCAAATTCTTGGCCGATCTCCATAATAAGCTTCGGGTCCACCTGATGATTAAGCAGAGCGTCCAGCTGAAGCGTCTGATTCGACAAAATTACGCCTTGCTCCGCGATCCGTTGTTTTAAAATATCCATACGTCTTTCCTCCGTTAAAATAGGTCTTGGACTAACGTACCATAACGGGGTTCGCACATTCAAGAGAGGGAATAGGGGAAGCTTGGTCTTCAAACAAAAAAAACATAAGATTTCCGGCAAATGATGCAACTTTTTACCAGTTCAAACCGTCTTACTAGTATGAGAAAATAAATCATTGCTAGGGTGTTTCGTCCCGAAGTTTCCGTGGTAATATCCAAATGAATGAGCTCCACGGTGAATGAACGACATGCGGAACGTAAAGCAACGATCGGATTGGATTACCCGCATTATTCCGGCTCATTTAGGCTTTGTCAAATCCGGAACACAGTCGTACCCTAGTAGTGGCTCCGTCTCCATGCGGAGGAAAGGAAGATCATCATGACAAAACGCCGCTACGTCCGTTTTTGGCTGGCCGCCGCCATGGTAAGCGCACTTGTGGCCGGCTGCAACACCACAAAACCTGCTGCAACCAATCCGGAGGCATCCGGGTCCGCACCCCGGTTCGGACAAGAACCGGTCATCCCCCAGCCTACCGGCAACGGGCCGAATGTGACGGGGGATATTACTAAACCGGAAGACAGCGGTGCAACTACGGTTGCCGTAGAGCCGCAGACTCCGCCCAAGGTAACGCCGCCTCCAACTGACAAGAAAGTGGAAACGTCGTCCGATACGAAGCCCCCCGCCTCGAAGCCGGATTCCAGCACGCTTCAATACGACGCCAAAAAGCCCGCATTGATGGGAGTCCGTCTGACCGACTCGAAACCCTCGGTGAAGCAGAAGCTCGGCGATCCCGTTTCCGAATTCGTGATGGAGGACGAGAAAGATCCGATCGACGTTCAGGAGTACGACGGGTTTTCCATCGGCTTCAACTCCAAAGGTTTCGTTGAATTTATCGAGATTACTTCCAAAGACGTCAACCCGGGACTAAACGGCCTTCGGCTCGGCCAGAAAGTAAAAGATGCCGAGACGGCTCTCGGCAAACCCGATACGAATACAACCTATGCCCTGCATTACAAAGCGGGCGGTACGATACTGAAGCTGGACATCGACAAGAAAACGGAAGCGATCACGTCGATCAAACTGTTTGCAGACCGGAAATAACAGGTTTGCCTAGCCGGGCAGAATCGGCAAACGGCCTTCTCCAATCGGAGAAAGGCCGTTTTATTTTGCGTGAAGCCAGGTCGATTTTGAGGAAAGCTCTGTCGGTGCCAGGTCCCGCCCTCCTAGCGGCGAATCTGCATCCGCCTGCGGAAATCTTCGAACAGTCATGCCGGACGGTCCGTCCACATACCCTTGTACTATAGCCAAATGTAGTTTAGGGGGAGATGGGATGCCGTCATGGGGCAGAGCGGTACAAATCGCATTTACGTATGTCGGCACGATCGTCGGCGCTGGCTTTGCGACCGGGCAGGAGATTTTGCAGTTTTTTACGAAATACGGGGCGGCGGCCACCGCAACCATAGGGATAGCCGGCCTGCTGTTCGTCTGGCTCGGTACGAAAATGATGCTGCTCGCCCGTTCCATCCGGGCGGTTTCCTACGAAGATTTGAACAAGCATCTGTTCGGCACGAAAGTCGGCGAATGGTTCAGCTTGTTCACGCTCGTCATGCTGTTCGGCATAACGACGGTCATGCTGGCCGGAGGAGGCTCCGTTTTTAACGAGCATTTTCATCTGTCGTATCAGGCCGGACTGCTGCTGACCCTATTCCTCGCATACTGGATTATTACAAAAGGACTGCAAGCGATCGTGACCGTAAACAGTATCGTTGTACCGCTTATGATCGTATTTTGCCTGCTTGTCGTCTGGTCAACGGCGGGCTCGCCGAACGCCGGCAATTGGCTGACGCTCGGCAGCGACCGTTCGGCACTTCAAATCTGGACCGCACCGCTCTTGTACGCCTCTTATAATCTGGCGACCGCGCAAGCGGTTCTCGTCCCGCTCGGAGCTTCGGCGCCGGACCGCAAGTCGATTATTCGCGGCGGCATCATCGGCGGCATTCTGATTACGTTCATGATGCTTGCCGGCCATGTTGCGCTTGCTTCCCAGATGCCGGGCATCGCTCAATATGAAATCCCGATGGGCCAACTGATCGCGAGGCTGGGCGGCGCCGTACAATTGCTGTTCGTAGGTGTCATTTTCGGCGAAATCTTTACAACCTACATCGCCAACGTCTACGGGCTTATGCTGCAAATTCGCGAACGTACCGGCTGGGCGGCCAAGCCGATCATCGCCGTCATCCTGGCCGGTACGTACTTGATCGGACAAATCGGCTTCAGCAAGCTGCTCTCGACGTTGTATCCGCTATTCGGCCTGCTCAGCTTGATCTGGTTTGTGCGGATGATCGCCGGCCGGCATCAGTCGGCCCGTTAGCCGAAGCACCATCGCCAGCCTCACGAACGTAAACAGCATGCCAAGAAAGCTAAAAATAAAGCCGCACAACAAATAAGCAAAATGATAGTCCGGGTACAGGTCGCGGTCTTTGGACACCCCTACCAGATTGACGATCAGAAATACGGCTCCGAAGCCGAACAGAAAAAGCGCCGAATAATCCGCAACCGTCCACCGCAGAAACCAGCTCCAGGGCGGTGCCCCGGCTTCTTGCACAGCCAGCTCGCGACCGTCGGCCGCTTCCGCGGTTTGCGCCTTAACCTGATTTTTGCGGGTGGCGAAAAACGCCCAGGCGGTAAATACAGCGGCCCCGGTTACGAACAACCCGACGATACTTGCAAATATGGCTAAAGGAAGAAACATGCCCTCTCTCCTTTCCAAATACGTGCTCTAAGCTTCATTCATAAGCCGTGTTAAACCCTCATCAGCATATAAACCATCCACCAGACGAAACCGAAGGTGATGAGCGGCAATGCAATCAGCAGATACGGAATTGCCGCCAAAGGCAAAAACGAGGCGCGCCGCCATATGTACCGATCCAGCAGACGGAGCCAGAGCGCCTTCTCCATGAAAACGACCGCAGACTCGGAAGCGGTCACCTGGTTGTTCTCGCCGACCTCCAGCTTCCCTTTTTTCCAGCCTACCCGGTATGTAATCTCCCTGGCCCGCGGCTGTTTCCTCGGTTGTTCTTCCATCGTCGATCCCTCCATTTCCGTGCCGACCTTCTGGTTTATTGTACAATACCCGCTCTCCCTTGTCTTCGAAAAATTCGGTTGACGAAACACAAATCCGGGCGTATAGTGGGATCAACTTTTGGAACGCATACCGGAAGGGGACGCTTCATCATGTGGCTCGCATACTCGGTTTTGGCTGCCGTATGCTTTGGATTCAGAGGAATATTGTATCAGTGGACTTCGCAAAAGCCGATCGAGCGCAACTTGATGCTGCTTGGCGTTTACTTGTCCGGAGCGGTCGTCTCCGTCTCGGCCGCCGCCATGTTAGGTCAATCGTACACCCCGGCCGTATGGACCGGGGCTTTTATGGGCTTTTTCTCATTTATATCGAACGCCGCGATCTACAAAGGATTTGCGGTCGGCAAAGCATCGCTGGTCGCCGTATTCACCGCTCTAACTCCGATTGTAGTCGCTTCCCTGTCGTATGTCCGTTGGGGAGAAAGCTTAAGTCCCATGCAGGCGGTCGCCTTTGCCGTCATTCTGGCCGGTATCGTCATTATCCGGTACTCCAGCGATTTGTCGTGGAAAAACTTGCAGGGCGTTCAATGGGCGCTCCTCGCCATGGTTACGTTCGGCATTACCGACGTCGCTTCCAAGCAGGCGATGCTGTGGCAGGCCGACAAACTTCCTACGCTGGTCATCATGTACGGCACGGGAGCGGTCCTGTTTTTCCTGTTATGGTATGGGGGCAAGCTGAAGGAGCGAAGAATGGTCAGTCGGGCCAAGCAAGAGGTTGCCGTCGCTTCGCTCGGCGGTGAGATGCACCCGAAAGCGGGTACGGCCGCTTTTCGGGAGAAACAGCAGGCGGCGAACTGGCCGGTCGCCAAAACGATCGGCTGGGGCGGAATCGTCGGACTCAGCAACATTTCGGGCATGGTTTTCATCATGCAAGCTTTTTCGCTCGGCATTACGGGTCTCGTCTCGGCCGTCGTGACGACGAACGTACTGCTCATCCTGCTGTACGCGCGGATCGTTCTGAAGGAGCGCTGGTCGCTTCACCAAATCATCGGGATTTGCTGCGCGCTTGCCGGCGTGCTTGGACTTAGGCTGTTGGAGTAGTGGCCGGGGACCGGTTATAGGTTTTGAGGGTTGTAGAGGTTGTAGGGTTGTAGGGTTGCTGGGGTGCTTCTGTTAAAATAACAGGTACAAACGAGGCTGTCGATTCATTGTGTAGAAGTGTTAGCGGGCCGTTCCAAGTGAAAAGTTACCTTCTTCTACTCAAACAGGTTGTCTATAATGAATCGACAGCCTCACAAACCACCCTTATTCCGCTCCCGGGCGGTGCTCAGCGTCGCATGACGGCTAACAACCACAAGGACCGGCTTGCCCCTCACGGGACGAGCCGGTCCTTGCGCCGCGCCTGCTTACAGCCGGATCACCTGCAGCCCCGGAATTGCGGCAGCGGCGGCTTCCGTCACATGGCTATGGCATGTGAAGAGCAGCAGCTGTCTGCGTGCGGATAGCTCGGGTAGCAGCTCCAGGCAGCGGCGGAGACGATCCGCGTCGAAATTGACGAAGACGTCGTCCATGATAAAAGGCAGCGAAGCGGACGGTGCCGTCTCATCGGCGAGCGCGAACCGCATCGCGAGATACAGCTGCTCCGCCGTTCCGCGGCTCAGCTTGGAGGAATCGACCGGTTCGCCCAAGCCGGTCACGGCGACCAGACGTTTTTCGCCGACAGGTGCGATGACCCGGGTGTACCGCTGTCCGGTCAACGCGGCCATATAGTCCGATGCCCGCCGGAGTACGGCAGGCTGCCGCTCCGTCTCGTACAGCTTCCGCGTATGCGCGAACAGCTTTCCGGCCATCGCATGAACCGCCCAGCGGCGCATCTGCTGGCGGAGCTCCGTCTCCGTCTCTTGAACGCGCTGCAGCTTGTCGGCATGGTCGCGGCCGGATTCCAGCCGTTCCATCTCCCCTCTCAGCCTTCCCCTGCGGTCTCTCCGCTCATCGAGCTTACGCTCCAGCTCCTCTTGCAAACTGCCAAGCCGTTCGAGCTCCCGCCGCAGCTCCTCCGGCGGCTGCCGCATCGCCTCCAGCGCCTCGTCCCGCCGGTCCTTTCCAAGCATCGAGTCGAGCGTCAACAAAAGCTCCTCCCGCTCCCGCGAGAGCAGACTTCCCTCTTCATGAAGCCGGGCCCGTTCGCGGAACTGCTGCTCATCGGCCGCTCCGGCTTCCTGCCAAAGCCCGCCGATCTGTTCCCGGACCCGGGCCAGCTTGTCCCCGATCAGCCGGATCGCGTCCCGCAGCAGCTCGGCTTCGCGGGCCAGCCTCTCCCGCTCCGCAAACGCCGCCGCCTCCTTCTCCGCTTCCGCCTTGCGGCGTTTCAGCTCGAAAAGCGGATCGGCTTCCGAAGCCGTACCGCACACGTCGGCCGTCTCCCGCTCGAATGCCGACGCTTCCGCTTCCATATCTGCAAGCCGCCGCAAGCTGGCATCACGGCGCAGCAGCAGCTGTTTGCCCTGCTCGCAGACGAGAAGCCATTCTGCCGCTCCGTCCGGGCGCAGTCCGCCGGAGATGCCGCGCTGGCCCAGCCAGCCTTCCCACTCCGCCTGCCACGCCGCAAGACGGCTCTCCGCTTCGTCCAGACGCTCCGTGGCAGCCTTGGACGCTTCGCGTAGACGGGCGGCGTCCGAAGCAGCTTCCGCATACCGATTCTCCCGCTGCTCCAGCTCGATCCGCGCCTGAAGCCAAACTTCCCCGGCAAAACGCGCTTCGGCGAGCCAGTCGTCCGGCAGCAGCGTCCCTGTCCCTGTACCTGCTGTCCCCGGGCGGCGATCTGCGGATGCCGCAGCAGCCTCGGCAACACGGCTAATTAACGGCACCGCCCAGCTCCGGGTCCGCTCCAGAATCGTCCGCTCCAACCCGGCCAGCTGCCTGTCCAGCTCCGCTCTCTCCTCCAAAAAGGCATTGCCGGAACGATCATAAGACCGAGAACGTTCCCCGCTCGAAGCTCCTGCCAGCTTCCAGGCATACAGCGATATAACGGCAAAAACCAGCAGATTCAGCACAGACAGTACGGTCTCTCCCCGAATCCACAGTACCGCGGAAAGCACAACACCGGTCACGACCGGCACCAGTCTCAGCCAGAGGAGGCTTCCCCCCGGTATCCCGCCAGGCTGCCGCCTGCCCGCGGAACGGCCGCCTGCAGCGGAAGGCGCCTCCATCTGCAGCCGCCGGTAATCGTCCTCCCGCTGCCGCAGATGACGCATCTCTTGGCGGAGCCGGCTCCACTCCGCATAATCCGCGCCAAGCCGCTCCAGCTTGCGCCGCATCGCTTCCGCGGACGGCTCCCATAGGAGGGCCTCGGGGCCGCTTGCAGTCGATCTTGCGCTCGCGCCTGTTCGTATGCCTGTACCTATTCCTGCGCCTGCACCTGCGCCTGCTCCGGCACCAGTCCCGGCCGCCTCAAGCTCCTGCCGCGCCTGATCCGCCCTCCGCTCCGCCGCTTCCAGCTCCCGCGACGCGCGATTCGCTTCAGCGCGGGCGAGCTCGGCTTCGCCCCGGAGCTGCGCATGCTGCTCCTTGGCGTCCCGCAGCCGCTCCCGGTCCGATACGGACAGCGGGTACGACGCCAGCTCGGCGTCCGTCCAGCCGACGTCTAGCCGCTCCAGCGCCTGGTTCACCCCGCGCCCGAGCGACTCCGCTTCCTCGCGCTGCGCGGCGATCGCGGCTTTCGCGTCGCGGTACAAGCCGGCTCTCTCGAGCAGCGCCTCGAGCTTCGGACGCGATTCGAGCAGCGCCTGATCCGGCTGGAACGCGCCAATCGCCCGTTCCGCCTGCCCGAGCTTCGCTTTCGCTTCCTGCCGCTGTTCCAGCAGCCGCTCCTGCTCCGTGCGCATCGCCTCGAATCGAGACAAAGCGCCGTGCGGAAACTTCTCCGGCGGAGGCAGCTCCCCAAGCCTGCGCTTCACGGCCTCCAGCCTAAGCCCGTGGTCGCGGGCACGCAGCCACCTCTCCAGGCTCGCCGCCTTCTGACGCACTGTACGAAGCTGCTCGTCCGCCTCCCGGATATCCCGATCGGCGCCCTCCAGCTCCTCTATCCATTTCCGGTATAACGCCAAACTCTCCTTACTTCTTCGAAGATCGGCCTGTTCCTGCTCCCACCGTTTCAGCAGCAAGTTCAGCTCCTGGGTTTTGCCGCGGGGCCGGTACAGCCGGTCCATATCCTGCGCGAGCTTTCGTTCCGCGGACAGAATCGCCCCTCCACCCGCTCCCCAGCCGGCGTTGTACAAATAAGCGGCCACTTCCTCGGATTGCAGCGTGCCGAGCTCCTGCAGCTCCGTCAAGCTAAAGGCAAAGACGCTGCGGAACAGCTCGCCCTGCACGCCTCCCAGCAAGGCGCGCAGCGCCGCTTCGTCTTCCGCCGGGCTGCTTGGCCCGGACGCCGGGACATGATGAGCGCCTCGGTGCAGCCGGGTTAATCGCACCCGGCCGGCGGACGCCGCTTTCCCCCGTCCGCCGGACTCTCCCTGGAACGCTCGCTCGACCAGGATTACGGAGCCATCCGGCAGTTCCAGCGTCAAAGCGCCGCCGTAAGCCCCTCCGAGCGTCGGCTCATATTTGTCCGCACTTGCTCCTCGCGTTGGCTGCCCGAACAGCACGGCGCGAACAAGCGCCATCAGCGTGCTTTTGCCGGCCTCGTTCGGGCCGTAAAACAGCGTGATCGGGCCGTCGAGCTCATAGCGCCGGTCGCGTAACGAGCCGAAGGAATCGAGCCTTATACCGCGAATGTTCATTCGTCCCAGCCCTCCTCTTCGGCGACCAGTCCGAGAGCGAGCGATTCCGCCGCTTTCAGCCACTCCTCCCGTTCGTCCGCAGCCATCGCCTCGGCCAGCGGTCCCGCCTTCGGATGGGCGAACAGAGGCTGGAGCGCCTCCTCGATAAGCGACTTCAGGCTGTCCTCGTCCCCGGTCAGACCTGCCGACAGCTGCAGCATGTCGCCGATAAACCCGTTGCGATCCGCCGCCTGCTTCGGATCGAGCTCGGACGCGGTAGCTACGTCCACGGATTCGATCCAGACGAACGGCGAGTCCGGTTCGGACGATTCCGCCCTCCGGCGCTCCAGCTCCCGGAACTCCTCCGTTAATTCAAGCAGCAGCCCGGGCTTCCGCAGCGTTTTGTGCAAAGGCCCCCGTCCGTTCAGCCGAAAACGGACGATCGCAGGCCGGCCCTCCGACCGCTCCTCGCACAGACGCAACTCTTCCTCCAGCCGGTCGCGCAGCTCCTGCTCCGTTGATAACCCTTCGATCGACACGTTCGCCGTATGCCACCTGACCGCATCAAGCGGGCGGAACGATATCGCCGCGCTTCCGGATTCGGATACGTCCACGATACAGCAGCCGCGCGGCCCCGTCTCGCGGACGCTCCTCCCCTGAATATTGCCCGGATACACGATCGCCGGATTTTCGCTGAGCACGGCCCGTGTATGGATGTGCCCCAGCGCCCAATAGTCGAAGCCCGCCCTTTGCAGTTCCTTTATGGAACATGGCGCATAATTGTCGTGACCCGCATCCCCGTCCACGTTGGCATGAAGCAAGCCGATATTGAACAGCCCCGGCTTGGGGGCTCCGAACCGGGCGAGCGGATTGTCCGTTACGGCGGCGGTCGGGTACGACCACCCGTGTACGCAAGCCAGATCGGCACCCGACCGATCCCGCACTACGAAGGCATCCGCCTGCTCCCCCGACGAAAAAAAACGGACCGTATCCGGCCAGCGCAGCGACGCGCCGTTACCGTCGTCCGGATCGTGATTGCCGTGAATGACGTACACCGGAATGCCCCGCTCCGCCAACAGTCCGACGGCGCTCTGAAACCTCAGCTGCGCCTTAAGCGAACGGTCGGCCGAGTCGTAGACGTCGCCTGCGATCAGAACGAAGTCGGCCCGCTCGGTTACTGCAAGCTCGACCAGATGCCGGAGCGCCCGGAACGTCGATTCGCGTATCCGTTCGCGTATGACGGAAGGCAGCGCCGACAGTCCCTTAAACGGGCTGTCCAAATGCAAATCCGCGGCATGAATGAACCGGAATGATCTCATATAACGTTCTCCCCCTCCGATCCGTGCGAATCTCATAGATACTGACTCCATTGTACAAAGGATCGGATACGGGCACAAGTGTTCTCATCATCTGAAATCCGTTATGGCTTATTGGCCGTGATGACGCCGAGCGAATCTTCCAGCCGCTCCCTCCGAATCTCGTACCCCCAAGCTTCCAGCCGCTCCAGCAGCGGCAGCGGATCGGCGGCCCGCAGCATCGGCTTCGGATAAGCGGTCCGTGCCTCCTCGTGAAAGCGGTCGACGATGACCATCCGCCCTCCGGGACGGAGGACGCGGTCCATCTCCTGGATTGCTGCGAGAAGCTGGCGGCCGTTCAGATGCTGTAAAGCGAAGCTCGATGCGACGAAATGAAACGTGGAATCGAAATAAGGGATCGCCAGCACGTTCCCGAGCTTCGTCTCCACTTCGGGATATTTGCTATTGCAGCGGCGCAGCATCTCCCGCGATTGATCGATTCCCGCCATCCTCGCCCCCCTCGAAGCAAGCAGACCGGCCAGATTGCCGGTGCCGGTTCCCGCATCGAGTCCGCGTTCCCCGGCCGCCGGGGCGATCCGCTCTGCGGCCAGCTCGAGCAGCGGGCGGTACGACGCGCCGAATCCGGTCTCTCCGGCCTCGGAAGCAAGCCGGTCGAACGATTCGGCGAGCACGTCGTAATTCCACATATCTTTCCAGTCCGCGCGCGCAGCCTTCAACTGTTTCACGCCGTCGGCCATCTCCGCCAGATCCGTGCCGGACAATCCTTCCTCGCCCGACGCCCGCTCGATGACCCGCTCCAGCGTCTCAAGCATCTGCCTCGTCTCGACCCACCTGGCGTACATTGCACTCCGCTGCGCCTCCAGAAATTCCAGCACCGCTTCCCCGTCGCCGCTCCCGATATTCCGAAGCACCGGTGCGATGTCGTTCAGGCGGAAGCCGATCTCCTTCAACGAGACGATCGTCTGCAGCTTCCAGGCGTCCTCCTCCGAGAATGTCCGATAACCGTTCGCCCTTTCCTTGGCCGGCTGCACGAGCCCTTTCTGCTCGTAAAATCGGATGGCACGGGCGGATACGTCCAGCCGGTCCGCTATTTCTTTAATCTTCATCTCGCGTCCCTCCTCCGCCCATTGTAAACGTTGACGCTGCGTCAATGTACAGAGCGTTTCTTCCATCAGACGGGCTGTCTGCCGGTCCATACAGCAAAAACCCCGCATCCGAACGGAGCGCTCGTCAGCGGGGTGCAGCCTTGTATCCGGTTGTCGGTTGCGGTTGGTTACCGTTTGCCCATGACGAGGCTGTACTGCTGCTGTAGCTGTCCGATTACCCGGTTCAGCGAATAGGAGCTTTTGGCTTTGAGCCATGCGGAGCGGGCCAACTGGTACCGGTAGTCCGGATCGCTCATTACCTTCTCGAGCGCATCGGCGAGCGCCGCATGATCGTCAACCGGCACGAGCAGCCCGTTCACCCCGTCTTCGATCTGCTCGGACACTCCGCCGACATCGGTGCCTACTAGCGCCAGACAGCATAACGCCGCTTCCGCGAAAACCGAACCGAACGCTTCCGCCCTCGACGGAAGCACGAAAATATCGAAAAACGGCATAAATTCCTCGGGGTGCAGCATATAGCCGTAAAAAATCGTTTCCTCGTATATGTTCAGCTCCACCGCCATCCGCTCCAGCTCCTCGCGGATCGGACCGTCCCCGATCAGATGAAGCACGAACGGGAAGCCGCGCTTCTTAAGCTCCGAGCAAGCCTGAAGCAGAACGTCGATCCCTTTGGCCGGAACAAGGCGGCATACCGAGATCAGCTGGGGAACGGCATTATCGTGAGCGACCGGCCGGAACCTCCGCTCGTCGAAGCCGTTCGGGATGACGCCGATGGCTTCCCCCTTTTGAACATAACCGCCCAAATATTGTTTGAACGACTGCGAGACGGTCACGATGCCGTCGACCTGGTGCTCCAGCTCGCCGTACAGCTTGGTCAGGAACGTTTCCTCCGGGCCCCCCGGCAGGATCTTGCCGTTCAGAATCAGCTCCTTCTCGTAGCTGGAGTGAATCGTAGCCAGCACCGGCGTATCCGGGAACAGCTGCTTCATGGCGAGCGCCGCGATCGGATGATGGGCATGGATGAGATCGTACCGCTTCCGGATGCGCATCCGGGTCCACCACACGTAATCTTTGAAGGTTTGAATGTATTTGTCGACGACCGGGTTGCCCGCATACTTCCGCCAATCGAACGTTTCGAAGCGGACCTCCTCCGTCCCTTTGGCACGAATTCTCTTCGGGAGCGAGAACAGCTCCATCTCCCACCCTTTATCCAAAAACGAATGCTGAATATACGGAATCATGGATGATACCCCTCCGGGCTGTTCCGGAGGGAAAAACAACGCTTGCAGCATGTTCATCTCGCTAGTCTCTCCCATATGGTGAATGATGGTCTAAGCAGTCGAAATTCGCCGTCCCTTGGCTCGGGATACGGCACCTGCAGAAACTTCGGATACAAACAAAAAAGTGTCCGTCGATGTTTATTCGTTCTGATGATATAATGTAGTCGAATCGAGTCGAATGAACGGAGGCCATTGTGAGTTTATCTGCGCTTTTTATCGGAACGTACGCCCAGGTGTATTCGTATACCGGCATTCTGGTCATTCTGATCATGATTCTGGTCATGTCGGTTCGCCTGTTCACCAGCCGCCGGCGCAAAGCCTACTTGTCGCTGACGGTAGCGGTATTCGCTTTTGTTGTAGAATATGTGCTGCAAATCGCGCTTGCGCTCACTCCCGACAAGCCAGCCGGCTGGGCCGACCTCTTCGTACAGACGCTGGAGGTCGCCGCCTTCGTGATGATCAACCGGGCGATCTACCAGCTATATAATTCCACAAAAAGTCGTCATCACCTTTATTTTTATTTTACGCTGATCGTTACGGTTCTGCTAGCCGCATTCCGGATCAATGTGCCGCGCTTGTTCGCCGGGTCTCCAGAGCAGATCGCCACGCTCGAGCAGATCGGCCTCGATCTGTTTCTGCTGCTGATCCTGTTCGTCTGTTATTTGACGATTCCCGACCGGATCGGGCAAGCGCGGACGTACAAGTTCGGACTGTTTGTCTTTTTTATCGTCCATTTGTCGCACCTAGTCAATCTGTATATGATGGAAGAACCTCACGTCTTCCTTACGCTGACCGAGCTGTATGTGCCGCTGCTGTATTATTTTATCTTGTTCCTGCTGCTGTTCGAACGAATCGTCGAGTTGATGCAGGCCAGCTACCGCTCCTCCATAACGGACGGCTTGACCGGGTTGTATAACCGCCGGTTTTTGCTCGGCCGGGCGGCGCAATATATCAAGCACGGCTACACGGTGTCGGTGCTGTTCAGCGATATCGACAATTTCAAGAAGCTCAACGATACGCTCGGCCATCAGGCCGGCGACGAAGCGTTAAAGGACGTAGCGAACATCATGATCGAGGAAAGCGAAGAGATCGGGATTGCCGGCCGGTTCGGAGGCGAAGAGATGGTCATTCTCGTAACCGACTCCTCCGTAGATATGGCCAAGTTCGCCGAGAAAGTGCGGGCGCGCATCGAGAGCGATGCGGGAGTGACGGTCAGCGTCGGCTACACCAAGTCCCGCAAAGGGATAACGGCCGAGCAGCTGGTTGCGCAGGCGGATCAGGCGATGTACGCAGCAAAAACGACCGGCAAAAACAAAGTGGTCAAATATGCCTCGAATATGCCGGCCGCCTCCAAACATGCGCAGTCCGCCGAGCGGTAACACACCCAGCCCTGGTCGGACCCGGGAACATCCGGAGATGCACATCTCCGCTATAAAAAAAGGCTGGGGCGGGCCGTCGGCCGACGCCTTGCCTCCTCGGGACAAGCTCAGAATGGTACGGGAGGACTCCTGCGATCTACATAACCACTCCAAAGCCGCGATTGCGGCTTTTTTTGGTTTCAATTTCACGAAACCGAAACCGGGCACGTTGCGCCCGCAGGATAAGCGGTCGCCTACGCTGCAGGTCGCACGCGATGAACAGCTTTGTTCAGCCGGATCTTTTTTACGCGGCAGGCTTCTATCTCGGTCCGGCTCCCCTACGGTTAATCCCCGCTCCACCCCCGGTTCGCCTTCCGCTGCAGCAAAAAACTTTTCTCCGGCCTCATCGGCGAGTATAATAATCATGTTCTTGTTAGAGAAAGGTTGACGCCTTCTTGTGCATTTTAACGAACTCTAACAGCGACTAGCCCCGATACCGAAGGAGAAAAAACGGAATGATACAGCTCCCTCCCCTTTATATAGACCGGATTCGCTCCCAACTGGGGGATGACGCCGGCGCTTTCCTGCAAACCTACGAACTGCCCCGTCTGCTCGGGCTCAGACTGAATCCGCTAAAAGCGACAACGGGGCGACTTACAGACGATCCGCGGCTGGACCCGATATTCCGTCAGTTCGGCCTTAGCCCGGTACCGTGGTGTCCGGACGGTTACTATTATGAAGAGTCGGTCAGACCCGGGAAGCATCCGTTCCATCAAGCGGGCATTTATTATATTCAAGAGCCGTCCGCGATGTCTTCCGCCGAGCTGCTCGATCCGCAGCCCGGAGACATCGTTCTCGACCTGGCCGCCGCTCCCGGCGGCAAAACGACGCAAATCGCAGGCAAGCTGGGCAACCGCGGCGTTCTGATCGCCAACGAAATCCACCCGGCCCGGGCCAAAATATTGTCCGAAAACGTGGAACGGATGGGCGTCGCAAACGCCGTCGTCACGAGCGCGTCGCCGGACGAGCTGGCCCGCAAGTTTCCCGCCGCGTTCGATAAGATTATGCTGGACGCCCCTTGCTCCGGAGAAGGAATGTTCCGCAAAGCTCCGGACGCCGTCGCCGAATGGTCACCGGACCATGTACGGATGTGCGCCGACCGCCAGCTGGACATTCTGGAATCCGCAGCGTTGATGCTGAAGCCCGGAGGAGCGCTCGTTTACTCTACCTGTACGTTTAACCGCGAAGAAAACGAAGACGTCCTCGAACGGTTTACGCAAGCCCACCCGGCCTTCTCGGTACTAAAAATCGAGCGGCTGTGGCCTCACCGGGTTCGCGGAGAAGGGCATTTCGCGGCTTTGCTGCGCAAAAGCGGGGACAGCGCAGCACCTGTCTCTTCCGGCTCCCGCAACAATCAGGGCCGACGCGGCAAGGGCGGGGCGGAACCGCCGGATAAGCTTCTGCGGGAAGCCGTAAAGCTCGCGGACGCGATGATGAAGGAGACGGTTCCGGGCTTCGAACCGCCGCAGGGCGAGCCCGTCCTGTTCGGCGATCAGCTGTACGTGCTTCCGGCGGCTCCCGGCCTGAAGCTCTCGGCAGCCGATCTGAACGGCCTCAAGACGCTACGGCCGGGACTTCATCTCGCCCATATCAAAAAAAACCGCGCCGAGCCCGCTCATTCGTTGGCACTCGCCGTCACAGCCGGCATGTGCCGGCATACCGCCGACTACGCTGCGGACAGCCCCGAGCTCAGCGGCTACTTGAGAGGCGAGACGATCGCCGCCGCAGACGATTTACCGGGGTGGACAGCGGTAACGGTCGAAGGCTTCCCGCTGGGGTGGGGCAAGGCGAGCGGCGGACAGATCAAAAACCATTTGCCAAAAGGGCTGCGCATTCCGGGCTGAATTCGATCAACGCCCCTCTTTCCGTCTTCGGCAGCCGGTCGTAAAAAACGGGCACCTCCCGATCAACCGGAGATGCCCGTCTGCGCCGCGAACGGAAATCACCGGCTTAATGCAGCGTTTCCGTACCGAACCATATTTCATCGATTCGTTTGTTGTTCACCAGCATCGTCAAGTTAAGCGACCGGCATTCCCGTTCTTTATCGAGCTCCCGCATAAGCAGCATCCCGATCAGCTCCCGGTCCTCCGGGCTTTCCGGATGACGGAAATCGATAAAGCCGGTCAGCTCGCAGCTGCTGGTGTCGACGGTCGCCTGACCGACCGGCAGTCCGCCGTGAGACTGCTCATACAAGTCGTAGGTTAGCGTATCTCCGTCGTCCCGGACCAGAATGACCGAATAGTTGTTTCCGCTATCCGGCTCCGGCATCACCAGCTCCGGCTCCAGTTCCAGTTCCCTGTCTGCCAGCCAGCCGTGCTCATCAAGCAAGTCCTCGTGCGTCAGCTCGATCGTCTCGACGATCCTGTCGTCGAATTTCATATTGAGCACGAACGTGTCGACTTCGTCGGGATTAAAATCGGATACGATCAGATCGGCCAAATGTTCGGTCGCCTCGTCCGAAGGTTCGACCTTCCATTCGATCTCCCCGACCACATCCGCTCCGAATAAACGGACCGTCGATTCCGCAAGCAGATCTCCGTCGCGATCGTACAGATGGTATTCGACCCGGTTGCGGGTTTCCCCGATAATAACCAGCTCCCAGTCCATGTTCCCGAACCGGGAAACCATCTCCATCGTATCGATCTCGTCCGGATCGATATCGGTAACCTCCAGGTCCTCGTCATCGTGGAACCGGACTGGGTCATATCGTCCGTACGGGTCCTCCTCGCCGGACTCGGAAGACAGGAGGTGTTCGTAAGCGCTGCAGGTAACGATCACTTCGCACTCCCGGACTTGCAGCGCATCCGCCAACTGCCTAACGTAATCTTTGGCGGCGCGGAGCGCGAGGTTCTCCGAGACGGCGGATAACGACTCGCTATCGAGCTGAATCGAGCCGGACAATCGCTGGCCTTCCCGGTATACCAGGGTCATCGCTCCGACGAATGTACCATCGAGTAGGAGTTCGGTTACTTCTCCGCCGGCCGTTTTCAGGTCAGGCCTATAGGTGATCGCTGCCACTTTGATCTGTCCCCTTTCGGTAAAATCCCATTTCCCCCTTTATTATCCTAAGCGCGCCTAATTTCTATGCGTACGGGCAAATGTCCAGTCCTTTGTGTGTCCGTCGCCATATGTTATTTGTATACCGGGTGCGTAACCTTACAGTCAATGCCCACCGGCACCTGCATGGAAGCGCAGGGCGCATCCGGGAATACAATCACTAGGGGAGGAATTGCAATGTCTGGAGTTGGAGGACTTGTCACGTCGACTGGCGTTATTCTTGTTCTGTTCATCCTGTTGGTGATCGTATCCCGTCCGTTCATCTACTAATTTCGGGCTCTGTCCACATTCGCTTACGAAGAGACAGCAAATAAGATCGCCCTCTTGGCAGTAACACTGCCCCCGAAAGCGCGGTTGTGCTCCGCAACGAACGGCCGCCGCTTTTGGGGGAGCTCCGTTCGTCACAGGAAACGGCAACGCCTGTGTTCCTGTATAACCAAAAAGGATTGGCGCCTCCGGGCGTCAATCCTTTTTGGTATGCAGCGGTTCTCCAGCCTCCAGCACATGCCGGACCAATGCCAGATGCACGCCGTCTTCGTTGTTGGAGGCGGTGACGGCGTCGGCCGCCTCCTTTACGCCGTCCGGCGAATTGTCCATGGCAATTCCGAGGCCGGCAAACCGGATCATCTCCACATCGTTGAAATAATTGCCGATCGCCATCACCTGGGAGCGGTCGATGCCGAGCGAATCGGCCAGCCGCTTCAGCGCGTTGCCCTTGGTCGCCTCCGGATGCATCACATCGATGAAGTAATCGCCGCTGCGGATAATCGCCAGCGGCAGCTCCATCGCCAGCCAATCGCGCTCGACCCGGTCCATCGTTTCTTTATCGGCGAACGCGGTAAATTTGACGGGAGAGACAGACAACCGGGCAAGATCGTCCGTCCGCGACGGCTCCAGCATAAATTTCGCATACATCGCCGTCTCCGTCTCCCCGATCGCCCCTTCGACAAACGAGTTGAACGGCGTGCACAAGTCCATGTGGACCCGGTGCTCGCGGCAGTACCGGATCAGCGGATGCAGCTGTTCCATCTCGAACGGGCATTCCGCAACTACGCTCCGATCGGAGGAGAGGACGGTCGCAGCTCCATTATGCGTAATAAGCGTCCCTTCCAGGCCCAGCTCCTCCATGATCGGCAGCGTATTAACGGGTGAGCGCCCGGTGCACAGCACGATCGTCGCGCCCGCTTCGTGTACGTCCCGAACCGTCCGCTTCGTCCTTTCCGTAAGCTCGTACCGGTCGTTCAGCAAAGTTCCGTCCACATCGAGTGCAATCAGCCTGTAGTTCATCGTTTCTCTCCCTCTTTATCTGTTTATCCGCCTTGTATACGAATTTGCGGTTAATGTCCCGCATCGCCCTTCAACTGCGCCAGCTCCTCCTCGGTTAGCTCCCGGAATTGTCCCGGCGCCAGGTGCTCATCGAGCAGCAGCGGTCCCATCGAGATCCGTTTCAGGAACACGACTTTTTTGCCGACCGCCTGGAACATCCGCTTTACTTGATGAAACTTCCCTTCCGTAATCGTCAGCTCGATTTTGGATACCCGGCCGGCGGCAGGGTCGCCCTCCGCCAAAACGACGAGCTTGGCCGGCATCGTCACATAACCGTCGTCCAGCGCAACCCCCTTCTCGAAAGCCGCAGCATCGGAAGCTCCGACAGCCCCCTCGACTTCGGCAAAATACGTTTTGGGCACATGCTTGCGGGGGGACAGCAAATTATGGGCAAGCTTGCCGTCATTGGTCAGAAGCAGCAGCCCTTCTGTATCTTTATCCAGACGTCCTACCGGAAACGGCTCGAAATGAACGTATTCGCCTTCCAACACGTCAAGCACCGTACGGTCTCTCGTATCCTCCGTGGCCGAGACGACTCCTTGCGGCTTGTTCAGCATCAAATAGATAAACTCGCGAAACTCGACCCGTTCTCCACCGATCGTTACCGTCTCCTGCTCGGGATCGACCTGCAGCCCGAAATCTTTGACGACCTTGCCTCCGACTTCTACGTTTCCCTGCTTGACCAGTCTTCGGATCTCGCTTCGGGAGCCGTAGCCCATATGCGCAAGGATTTTATCCAGTCTAAGTTTTTTCCCCATTGAAGTCGACCTCCAGCTTGCCGGTATTCGTTGTTCAGCATCCCGTCCGGCGATTTCGCCCATCCGGGCGGGAAACGTTGATGCAGGGCAGGCGTTGCTTGCTTTGTTCATAAAATGATCATCTTTTTCCCAGACTTGTCCGGGAGGAAAACAAGGAGTGGAGGTAGAATACGTAATAGAATGGTGTGCCCCAAACTTGATCATCTTGAGGTGAATTTGTGAAAAAGCTAATGATTTATTTGGGAGTCATTGTAGCGCTTTTCGCTCTTTTGTTCATTGTAAATCAACAAAGCGAAAAGGCCAAGGAACAATCCCGCGCCAGCAAAATCGATGCGGCGACAAATGAGAAAGCCAAGCAGCTGTACGGAGTCGAAGGCGCCAAGCTGCGTCCGGAGACGCTCGCCCAGCTGAACGATCCGAACTACCAGAACATTATTAAGCCGGCGGATCTGAAGGCGGCGCTGGACGACAAGAAAGATATGTACGTCTACTATTTCTCGACGACGTGCGTCCACTGCCGGGCGACTACACCGGTATTGAACCCGATCGCCAAGGATGCCGGGGTCGATCTGAAGCAGTTGAACGTGTGGGAATATGAGGCCGGCTGGAACGAATTTAAGATTACGGCAACGCCAACGCTCATCTACTACAAAGGCGGTAAGGAAGTCCAGCGTCTCGAAGGCGGCGTCAGCCATGACGGGCAGCCTGGTCATTCGAGCGATACGTTCAAGACCTTTTTCGAAGACGCCAAGAAAAAATAAGCTTAAGCAAGCCAGCACATCGTCGCAAGGCAGACACAACAGCGGTTGTTCCCGGTCGGGACGGCCGCTGTTGTCTTTTTCCGGACATCAGGCGGCGTCCTGCCGGTAGCGGAGGTGTCTCTGCTTTGCTCCGTCCGGAATCAGAATCGATTCGCCCCCCGTCATCTACTCGTCCTTTACCGGCGGAAACTGCTTCAGTTCCTCGACCATCGCAGCCAGCTCGGAATGTACGATCGCAATATCGAGATCGTAGAAGTCGAACGGCTTCTCCTCGATCTGTTCCAGCTTCGCCAAATACGCCTCCGAGTCCGCCAGCAGCTTGCCCAGATCGATCCCCATCGTCATCTTCGGGTAAAACTGCAGCTTCTCGATTCCTTGGTTGAACAGTTTGATCGCCCCGCCGACGTTGCCGTTGCGGTGATGATACAGAGCGACTGCAATCTGAAGCAGCCCTTGATGAAGCGGATTGCGTCCCTCTTCCATCCAGAGCTCCTCCATCACCTCATGACATTCGAAATAGTCCCGCTCTACGTTAAAGTAGTACAAAAACTCGATGTACAGATTATCATAACCGATAAACATAACTTCGCCTCCAGCGATCGATTGAAGGAAAGGAGCCCGCTCATCAGACGCCGGCGGCGAATATGAGGGGCTCGGGCACAAACCGATAACGCTCGCCGGCTGACGTTCACGTAGGGTCCGTTTTTTTAGCTCGGAGAACCGCTTCCTCGACCTGCAAAGACAGCAGCCGCAAATTCCAGATGTCTTCCGACTCCCACAGCTCGTTAAATTTCAGTTGAAAGTTAGCCGCTTCGCGAACCCGGTGGTAGTAGTACAAGTCCTGAATATGGTTCAACACCTTCGACACCAGGTTGGAGTTATCTTCAAACAGCTTCTGGGCATCCATAATCTCATTACGTATGCTCGACATCTCCTGATCGAGCGCGTTAGCCGCCTCGGCCGCTTTTTGCAGCCTCAGCTTTACCTGCTCGGGCAATCTTTCCTTATATTTGTAACTGAGCGAATGCTCGATCGTCGCCCAGAAGTTCATCGCCAGCGTCCGGATCTGGAGTTCGGCCAATACGTTTTTTTGACCGAGCGAGGTCTGAACGGGGTATTCTACGATGATATGGTAGCTGCGGTAGCCGCTTTCCTTGTAGTTGGTAATATAATCTTTCTCGTAAATAACCGACATGTCTTTCCGCTGCCGGATCAGCTCCGACAACCGCTGTATATCCTGGATGAATTGACACATGATGCGGATTCCGGCTATATCCTCGATCCCTTCCTCCAGTCGGTCCATCGGTACATGAAGCCGTTTCGCCTTATCCAATATGCTCGAGATCCGCTTCACTCTTCCCGTCACGAATTCGATCGGGGAATATTCATCCCGCGCCTTCATCTCTGTGCGGAGCGTCTTGAACTTCACTTTCAGCTCCTCGACCGACTGTTCGTATGGAATCAAAAACTTTTTCCAATCCCTGCTATCCATACGCCCGCCTCCTGAAACGTTGTCACGCCTTCGCGTCCGCGCCTACGGCTTGCGAAATATGCGTATAGCCGTCACGCTGCAATAAGCGGAGCAATCCATCGTTTAGTTCCCTCAGCAGCTCCGGTCCCTTATAGATCAGAGCCGTATATACTTCGACGAGGCTGGCCCCCGCCCGTATTTTTTCATATGCGTCTTCCGCCGTAAATATACCCCCGGAGCCTATGATCGGCAGCTTGCCGCCGGTAAGCCGGTAGACGGTGCGGATCACTTCCGTCGACTTCGAGGTCAGCGGCTTACCGCTTAAGCCGCCGGTTTCTTTCGCATGAGGATGGGTCAGTCCTTCCCGGCCGATCGTCGTATTCGTGGCGATCACCCCGGAGATGCCGCTGGCGGCGAGCGTCTCGACCATATATTCAAGCTCGGTGCCTGTGACGTCCGGCGCAATCTTCACGAACACCGGCTTGAGCGGCAGCTTCTTCGCGGCGCTTTGCTGCTGCATCTCGTCTTTGACTGCGGCGACCAGGCTTTGCAGCTCCGCTCCATGCTGAAGGTTGCGCAGTCCCGGCGTATTCGGCGAGCTGATGTTCACGACGAAGAAGTCGCCGTACGGATACAGCTCGCGGACACAGATCCGGTAATCCTCTTCGGCCAGCTCATTCGGCGTATCCTTGTTTTTGCCGATATTCACCGCGACCGGAATACGCTGGGCTCCCGCCTGCCTCAAGTGGGCGGCCATCACCCTCGCGCCGACATTGTTGAAGCCCATCCGGTTAATAAGCGCATCATCGCTCGGCAGCCGGAACAATCTCGGCTTCTCGTTGCCCAGCTGCGGTCTCGGCGTTACCGTCCCGACCTCCATAAACCCGAAGCCGAGTGAGGCAAAGCCGCGAACCGCCTTTGCATTTTTATCAAGCCCGGCGGCCAAGCCGACCGGATTCGGAAACGTCAATCCGCATAACGAAACGGTCGTCTCCGGCTTGCTGACGACTCCGAACAGGCCTTGCAGCACCCCGGTCATGCCGGGAACGCGGGCGGCAGCACCCAGCCCGTCCACCGTGACATGATGGGCTTTCTCCGGATCGAGCCGGAACAATACCGGTTTGGCAATAGTGCGGTAAAGCATGAGAAGTACACTCCGTTCTGTCTTGGACTCTATCGAACAGTTTATCTGTTTCTGAAGCAAAAAGAAAGTGGCGGATATCATTTCGGGATTGTTGACAACCCCTGCGATTGAAAGCCCTTTCAGGGCGGCTGTTATTTTGCTATAATAGGCTTAAATGCATGCTGGGCATGTTCGGAAGGAAGGTTGATTCATTTGGCGAACCGGAAACCAAGCTACTCCTACAGAAAGAAGGATAAACTGAACAAGAAGGCGATCATCTGGGTCGGCTCGATCCTTGCCGCTTTTGTTTTGTTTATGATTATTCTTCTGATCTGGAATCCTTAAGGCTCGAACCCGGACCCCCACACAGCAAAATCCCCGTACAGACGGCAAGCCGCTGACGGGGATTTTGTCGCTTCGGGTAACCGCTCACACTGCCTGGCTTCGGGTGCCGTCTCTTCGTTTCATCGTCTCTCGCTTCATTCATGCTCCTTGTCTGATGCGTTTGCGTTTGCGCTTGCGTCAGCATAACCCAGCTTTACTTTCTCCAACAGCTCCAACGCCCGCCGTACGAACCGCTCCCCGGCCTCCGGCTGCAGCCTGCTGTATTTCCGGAGCCGGTTCTCGTACCCTCCGCTGCCGTACGCCTCGGGCGTGCACACATAACCGCTCACCGAACCGTTGGACAGCTCGTTAACGATCGTGAGCCGGAAGGGGGAGCTTTGTTTGATCGCAAGACCGAACTCGACGAAAAGTTCGGCAGGCAGGCAAACGAGCGCCGTATCCGGTCCGAAACCGACCGCGTGAATTTCAGCCTCCGTCTCCTCTTCCTCCCGTGCCGCAAGCTCCATCGCCTGACGGGCGAAGTTTACCTCGTTTCTAGGGTAACGCTCCTCCGCTCGCAGCACCTGCCCCGCAACCGCCAATTCTTCCTCCGATGGCTTCCTGTAGCGGATTGGAACGAACACACGTTCGACGCGTATATCGAGGCTTGCGTGCGTCTCCGCTTTTTCCCGCGTGCGGATCGCTTCTCCCGCCAGAATCCGGCCCATTTTCTTGTAATGCACCGACCGGTCAAACGATATTCGTCCGCTGACGTCGATATGATTGATATTCCCGCTCGCCCCTTGAAAAAAGAGGCTGACCGTCTGATCGCCGTACACGCGCTTGATCGCCGCGCTTAATTCGCCGGGGTAATCGCCGCTGTATTCCAGTCCGCCCACCACGTCGGCATGACAAGCATAGTTCGTAACGATCCCGATCGGGCGGCCTTCGGGATCGTCGATGCGAATCACCGGAACGTCAGGGTCGGTCGGCCCTTCCGGTCCGACAATATCCGGATGGCCGATGCCCGGATTGGTGCGGACCGATCCGTCCCGCATGCGGAATCTGCGGTTGAACGCGATGTCGCGCTCCACTCCGAGACCGAAGCCGATCCGCGCCTCCCGCCGGCTGGCATAAGCGATTGCTGCCGCATCCGCGGCTTTTTGAATCATCCACTGCACATAGGCGGCGTCCACCGCTTTCACATAACTCGTCTCGATCGTCGGACCCGACGTATGCGCATGCGTCGCCGAAACGATAATATGCTCGTATGAGATGCCGGTCTGCTCCTGCACCTTGCGGCGAATCGCCTCCGCGTCCGGCCTGGCGATATCGATCGCGTCCAGAACAAGAAACGCGACCATGATCCGGTCCGATTCAAGCACCAGCGCCTTGACGAACAGATCGTCCTTGACTCCCGTCGAGATGCGTTCGTTCCCCGCCCCCGGAATGGGACTGCCAAGCGGCGGCGTTATTACGAGCTCACTCATTCCGCACTTGATCATGGACATCCTCCCTCATCGGCAGATCATCCTTCGAATCCTGCTTTAATTTCCAGCTTCATTCCCGCTACTTCTCATTAAACACCGGATTGCACATGACGTCCAATGTATAATCTCTATCTATTCGATGTTATTATGTAATCAATAGAATAAGTGATGTAAGGAGACGAAATGATGGAATGGCAGCAGCTGGAGTATTTGCTAATCGTGGCGCAAGAGGAGCATTTTACGCGCGCAGCGGAGAAACTGGCTGTCTCGCAGCCGACCTTAAGCCGCTCGATCGCCAAGCTGGAGCAGGAGCTGGGAGTCCCTTTGTTCGACCGGATCGGAAGGCAGGTGAAGCTGAATCGTTACGGCGATATGTTCTACCGGAGAACGACGCGCGTGCTCCAGGAAATCACCGACGCCAAGCGGGAAATCGCAGAGCTGCAAGACCCGGATCGCGGAACGGTCTCTCTCGCTTTTTTGAAGACGCTCGGCTTTAGCTCCGTCCCCAATCTGGTACGGTCCTTTCTTCAGCTATACCCCCAAATTCATTTTCAGCTGTTCCAAAACTCCACAAGTGTAATGCTGGATCAGTTGGAGCAGGGTGAGCTTGATTTCTGCATGTCTTCGATTACAGAAACAAGACCCGGGATCGAATGGGCACAGCTGTGGACGGAAGATATGTACGTCGTCGTGCCGGCCGGTCACAAGCTGGCGGGCCGCGAGCAAGTCTCGCTTCACGAGCTGGCCGAAGAAACGTTTATCGTCCTGAAGCGCGGTTACGGGACGCGGACTATATTCGAGGACGCATTCGAACAAGCGGGAATCGCACCCGACATCGCGTTCGAGAGCGATGAAGCGGTAAGTGCCCTCGGCTTCGTCAAAGCGGGTCTCGGCATTACGCTGCTGCCTCACGTGTCGGGCATCGATATGACGAACCTCGCCCGCCTGCCGATTGCAGATCCCGTGTGCCGTCGGACGATCGGCTTAGCCTGGAGCGAGACCCGGCATCTCACTCCCTCTGCCGTCAAATTCCGTGATTATGTGCTCCAATACCCGGGATGGCCGTCCTAGAAATGCCGGTTAGTCCAGCCATTTGTATACCTTGTTCGGATTCGTCTCGTCCGATACCGAAGGCAGCTTCAGCGGCTCCGCAGCACGCAGCGTCTCGTTAGGCAGCGGCAGATCCCGCCCGATCGTTACTTTCGTGCCGATCGGAACCATATCGAACAGCTCCTCCACATCCGGCTTCAGCATGCGGATGCACCCGAGCGACTTGTCTTGGCCAATGCTGGAAGGCTGGTTCGTGCCGTGTATCGCGTACAACGTATCGGAGAGCGTCATGCCGCGGCTGCCGAACGTACCGTTGTCTTTTCCGTTCGGATTGCGCACTTTCTCCGAGATATGAAATTCACCTTCCGGCGTGCGGTCGCCTCCCAAGCCTACGGGGTAGCTGCGCAGCAGCACATTGCCGCTCACAACCGCCAGACGGTGTGTCGTAATATCGACCATAATGCGCAGCGGCTCCTTCAAAGCTTCCGATGCCGGCAGCAGTTCTCCGTTCCCCGGATTCGCTGCGGCAGGCGCCGTCCCGGAAGGTTGTCCCGGCTGCGGCTCGCCGCCGGAAGCGGCGGACTGCCCGTTTTTCCGTTCCGCCAGCCATACCTCGAACTCTCTCTTCATCGCAGCGGTATAACCGGTCATCAGATTATCCGGGTAGTTTTGTGCCATCTGCTCGATCTGCTCCGGCGGCATTCCGTTTCGCTGCTCATAGGCCGCCGCAGAGGAGCGGACAATCAGCTTCTGCAGCTCGTCGGTTTGCCATTTCGCGTATTGGGCCGAAGGCACGGCAGCGTCAGCAGGCTCGCACTGGCAAGCCGCAGCATCGTAATAAGTAAGCTTGGCGTCGGGAGCGGCATGGTCCGGCCGCTGTGCCGTCACGATCGGCTTCGCAGGCGCCGTCCATAGCAGCCATCTGCCGTCCCC
Source organism: Paenibacillus sp. MAH-35 (assembly GCF_058135425.1). NCBI lineage: Bacteria > Bacillati > Bacillota > Bacilli > Caryophanales > Paenibacillaceae > Paenibacillus > Paenibacillus sp. MAH-35. The sequence goes on along the minus strand of NZ_JBYUPU010000014.1, from coordinate 13,638 downwards.
GCTCCACGTCGGATCGGCGAGCAGCAGCGATTCGGCTTTCTCCTGCGATCTGGAGTAAAGCCGGTTCAGCATATCCGCGATCTGGTTCGTCCGTGATGATCCGGAACCGGAACCGCCGCCAGGCCGGGTATACACCACGCCGAACTTCCCGCCTGCGGCGGATTCGGCACTGCCGCCCGTTTCCACAGCCGGGTTTTGTGCATCCTGTCCGAGCCGGTCGACTGCCGCCGCTTCCGCCTCAGACCGTTCGAACCGGTCGTCCTGAAACGGAATGTGGCTTCCGAGCAGCAGCAGGAACACAACGGCGATTTTACGCCAGCGCCCCGGCCTGCCGGTGACGGTCTGCTCCGTCCGGTCTGCCGTCTCCTCCTCCGGTTCTTCGTCTTCGAGTGGATTCGTAAAAACGGCGCTGTTCTCAAACGCACGGTACACCTCGCCAGCCTGGGCGAAGCAGTAGTTCGCTTTCCCTTCCTCTCCCTTGGCGGCATACTGGCGCCCTAACAAATACCACGCCATTTTATTGGTCGGATGTTCTTTAATATAGTTTTTTAAATATTGCGGATCTTCATTGTTCGGATCCATGCTGCCCCTCCTTCCATCAGGAAGTAACGCGATACGCCCCTGTTCTGCCTTCTGTATATCTTTGTATATCGGCCGGACTTTCAACGTTTTGAAGACAGCGGGCAAAAATGGGTCCACGGGTCCGTTTTGCGCACAAAAAAAGAAGAAGCCTGTCGAATCGACGGCTTCCTCCTATGATAAGGACGTATTCTGATTTCTACCGGTTATCCCGCAAAATAACAGTGCTTGTCGCTTCGTGCCACTCGACGTTTAACCCGAGACCTTCGGCGAAAAACCGGACCGGCACGTACGTAAGATCCGACTGGATATAAGGCGCAACGTCCATCTGCAAACGAGTTACGGTCGCGTCTTGGGCGATCCGCTTCAGCTCTTCCTGGCCGATCGTCAGGCGGATCGTAACCCCGTCCTTGCTCAAATCGACGGTTCTCTCCCCGGTCGACTCATCCACATTAAACGTAACTTGAAAGCCAAGCGCTTCCGTAATGGCCCGGACAGGGACCATCGTACGTCCGTTGCTCAGCTCTGGCAGCGCGTCGAAGCGGATTGGGCTTCCCCCGTATACGACTTTAATCGTGCCGTCCGAAGCAATGCCTGCCGGCAGATCATAAAACGTGATTTTTCTGATTTTGTTGTTATAGGCGTCCGCTACGAGAATGGTACCGTCATTCTGCACCGCCACATCGGCAGGGTGATGGAAGCCGGCATACCGTTCCGTTCCGTCCCGGTTGCCGCCGATGTTATCCTTTTGTCCGGCTACTGTGCGGACGACGCCGTCCTTGAAGTAACGGACCGAATGGTTCAGCGCATCCGCAATAAGCAAACCTCCGTCCGCCGTAACCGCGATTCCTTTCGGGAAATTAAACCGGGCTGCTCCCGCTTCCCCGTCGGCGAAATCGCCGGCTGCATACATCTGGTTTTTCCCGTAAGCCGTCTTGCTGTCGCCTGCCACCGTTGTAACGGTGCCGGTGCTAAAATCGATATAACGAATCACCTGATTGCCGGAATCGCTCACGTACAGATTGCCTTTCGCGTCAAGCGCAAGCCCCGCCGGCTCGTTGAACTTCGCCGACTTCAAGGGGCCGTCCGCATAATCCCCGGCCGGAACGAGCTGACCCGGCGTCACTTCCACGGCACGCTCCGATAACGCATTTAACGTCGTCACGGTTCCGTCTGCGGTTATTTTGCGGATCGTATGATTCAACGTATCGGCTGCATATACCGTTCCGTCAGCCGCCACCGCTACGTCCTGAGGCGTATGAAAGGCAGCTTCCTTCCCTCTCCCGTCCTTGCTGCCGAGAACCCCGCTGCCGGCCAGCGTCGTCACCTCGCCGTCCTTGCCGATTTTGCGGATCGCATGGTTTTCCGTATCCGCCACATACACGTTGCCGGCTTGATCGGCCGCGAGTCCTTTCGGCTGCTGGAATACCGCAGCGGCTGCCGTGCCGTCGATCATCCCGCCGATCGGGTAGGAATAGTCGTCTTTGCCGATCGTAATCCCCGCGTAAGTCGAAACTTCCGAGGCGGCCAGCTTGCGGATCAAGTGGCTGCGCGCATCCGCCACCAGCACCGAACCGTCCGGAAGCGCCAGCAGACTCCATGGCGCCCGGAACGTGGAATCTGCAGCTTTGCCGTTCGCTTCGCCCAAGTCGCCTCTGCCCGCGACCGTTGTAACTTGAGAGAGCGGTTGTCCTTCCCCGCCGGTTACGGCCAAACCGATGCCGGCGCCGGACGCCGCCGTGCCTCCAAGGAACAAAGAAGCGGCCAGCAACGGAGCGATGAGCAGTTTATCCTTTTTTTTCATGGGTCTCTCCTTTGTCCGTTAATCGAATAGTAAAGTTGGTGCAAGAATTCTGAGCAAAATATTCAAATCTTCCTTGGTTACATCCCCATCCTGGTTCATATCGTAGAAGTATTCGGGGGACTGGAAGTTTTGCGCGAACCAGACCAGATCCTTCAGTTGGAACTCCGAATTCGGATCGTTGCTGCCCGGCCGCTTCAAAGCGGTTACTTTGAGCTGCGTCTCGCCGGTATCGTTGTTCCAGAAGTCGGGACCGATCTGAATAAGCGCAGGCTTGTGCCCGTTGCCTCCGTCTTCCGAAGCCAGATTATACGTATAAGGGAGCTCTACCGAATAACTGTCAAAATCGTAAAAAGTCGCTTTTCCCTGACTGTCGGTATACGTATACATCGGATTAAATGAAGGGTAGTCATCCAGATTCAAATACACTCTGACGTTCGAAAGAACGCCGCCCGGCATGGCAGGGTTCGCATGGACAAGCGTCACCGTTCTCCAATAATCCGTATTAATCGGAATGTAATGAGAGTTCTCATAAGGACTCTGTTCCACAGGCGCCGTATATATAACCGTTAACAAATGCTTGACTCCGCCTGATGTCGGGTTGTTCGGACTATTTCGAGTCGCTTCCAATACAATTTCTTTGTGAACCCACGGAGGGGCGGGTTCATTATCCAGCAGGTACAGATGATTGCCAAACCGCGCAAGCAGGTTCAACATCGCATCCGTCCGGACTACCTGATCGAGCGTAACATCCGCCTGCCCCTCCGGATCGAGTACAACCTTAACGACTTGGCTCGAATCCGGCAGATGACCGATCAGAACGGACTCGATCCGTCCGCTCCCTTGACCCCCCGGGGGCGTATATACAGCATAAATTTGTCCGTCTGCCGGAACCGGAACTTGGGGAAAGGAGTGGCGGCCGTCGTTGTTCAGAGATACGGCCGAGACGCCGGATAACGGCTGTCCGCTGGAGTCGACCAGTTGGACTCCCCATTCCGCATAACCGAAATAATCGATGAATAAGTCATAGCTGCCGGATTGTGAAGATTGCCCGTCCGGATTCAGCTTCAGCACTCCGTTCGAATCCGTATGGCGGCTGTATGCCAGCGTGCCGCTAGGCTTCGCATATACCGCCGGTCCGTAGCTGCTGCTCGTTCTGACCCCGATCTGCAGGGTATTCGTTCCTTGCGAGATGATGAAACTCCCGGACAGCTTATGGCTGAGGGATTGCATATATTCATAGCTTGGATACGGCTCGTAATTATACTGGTATTCTATCAAAGCGTTTTGCCCGAATTCGGGCATATGCACGGTGACTTCCATCTGGTCGCCGACGCTGCCTGTAAATTGGAAAAGGCTCGACTGGTAGCACAACGTCTGACCGGAGCTTTTATTATAGACGGATACATAGACCGTTTGCTGCACGGCTGGTTCTTCGCAAGCGACAGGGGGAGCAAGAGTTACCCCGACCGACTGCGCAGCCGCCGTGCCTGCCTGGAACATACCGGACAAGCCGATGCAGCCCACTGCCAGCATCCATACCAGAACGACGGCAATCTTTCTCTTGAAGTTAGTTCGGTTCATTTTAATTTCCTCCCGCATGACCCGCAACCTGATACAAGATCGGATTGGCGGTAAAGCTGATGCCCGCGATCTCATCGCCGTTTGCGTTAACCACGGTTACTTTGGTAATTTGAATCGTTCCCTGCTTGGCGATCTGACTGTCATTAATCGCAGTGAACGACAGCGTTACAAGCTTTTTCTCCGAACTGATCGGAGGCAAATTGTCCGTCGTCGAAAATTTTGTCGCTACATACGTCAAAACGGTAGGCTGATTTCCGTTTCTTTGCTGCCCTGCCGTACTTACGCTCGTATCCGGATCGAAAATGTAATCGTCACCGCTGTCCGTGTAGCCATACGGATTGGCATACAACTCGCTGCCGTACGTAAGCTCAACCTCGACTGCATAAAATGCATCGTTTGCCGCAAAGTTGTTCAAAACGATGTCGAGCTGGAACGAATCCCAACCTTGCAGCTCCATCATCTCTTGTGCCGATTTGTCCGTCCGGAGAGAAACCGACGGCTGAACCTTGTATTCGATCGAAGCCGATACCGGAGCCGACACATTGCCCGCCGTATCCTGCAGCTTCACATATACTGTCTTGAGACCGTATCCGCTCGATAATTGGTGGCTTAGCGCCATGAAATCCGCTTCGGACGATTTCTGGAACGGAATCCACGACGCTCCGGCGAAGTCTAACGCTTCCGACACCATCACATTCGCCGTATCCGAAGACGCTGTGATATACAGGGTGACCGCAGGCAGCGTTGTCGTCGGCGCGGATTCGCTGCTGTTGTTGATCTTTACCGTGCCGGTCGGCGGCGTCGTGTCTACGTATTCGATCGAAGCCGATACCGGAGCCGACACATTGCCCGCCGTATCCTGCAGCTTCACATATACCGTCTTGAGACCGTATCCGCTCGATAATTGATGGCTTAGCGCCATGAAATCCCCTTCGGACGACTTCTGGAACGGAATCCACGACGCTCCGGCGAAGTCTAACGCTTCCGACACCATCACCTTCGCCGTATCCGAAGACGCTGCGATATACAAGGTGACCGCAGGCAGCGTTGTCGTCGGCGCGGATTCGCTGCTGTTATTGATCTTTACCGTGCCGGTCGGCGGCGTCGTGTCCGGCGTACTGCCCGGATCTCCGCCGCTGTCGCTTCCCCCGCTGCCGCCCGTGCCGCCTGGCGAAGGCGTTCCCGGATTCGGCCGTGAAGGCGTAGTGCCCTCCTGCTTACGAAGCTCCTCCTGATGTTTCCGCTGGTCTTCCAGGAAGCGCGTACGTTCCTCCATCTCCAACTGCCGCTCATACTGCTCACGGGCTAGCCGCTCGCGCTCCTCCTGCGCTTTCCGGTTCGCTTCCTCCAGACGTTTGCGCTCCGCTTCCAGCCGTTCGACCAACGCCGTATGCTGCTGTTTTTTGACTTCTTCCAGCTGCTTTTCCTGCTGCTTCATTCGTTCCCGCTGCTGTTGAAGCTCCTTCAATCGATCCAGCTTGGCCTTTTGTACGTTCGGATCAAGTCCGACCGACGGATCAAACGGCTTGATGTTGCCAAGGTCAATCGGGTCGTGTCTGTATTTCTCGTTCGCTTTATCGATCAGTTCCTGCACGCTGCTTTCCGACAGCTTCTTCGTATCGATCGCGCCCTTGGCTACGTTTGCGAGCAAATTTTTCAAGTTCTCGCCGAATTTACGCAAGGCGTCCTCGGATGAGAGCTCCAAGCCGGTGCTCGGATCGATTTCCTTGGCGCCGCCCGCAATATCGCGGATAAATTGATCGTTCTCTTCGCGTATTTGCTGAATCGACTTTAATAAAGCGTTGATCACTTCCGGCGTAGCCTCGTTAACAAACGACTGCACATCCAGCGGAGTTACATGATCCGCCCCGACGTCAGGCGTTCCCGGCAATTGGATGATCTGCTGACCCGGGTATACCAGCGCGGGCTCTCCCGTTCGGGCTCCGCTTGTCCCTCTCGTCTCCAGCACACCGGACGTCATCAAGGCAAAAAGCTGCCCGTATCTCGCTTCAATATAACCGTTCGAGCCGCGAACGCCCATAACGGCGGTCGGTGTTTCCACCTCGAATTCATCGTCGGCGTTCACCAGCTTTTTCACTTTGAACCATAACGAGCCGGCCCACATTTTCAGCTTGGACTTCTTGCCTCCCTCGTCGGCTTCGACGAGAGACGATATGTACATCTCCGTGTTCTCGCCGATCGTTACTTCGTCCTCCCCGTCCGCCACACGCAAGACGATACGGGAGCCTTCCTCCGTCCGGATATGGTCTCCCTGATTCAAGCTCATCTCCTCGACAGCCCTAAAGGGGGACGATCCGCCCGCTTTCGTTACCATGACGGTGCCCTGAACGCTGACCACGATCGCCGCACGGCTCTCCTTGGCATTCGCGATACCGGCTAGCGGGCCCGTCAGCAGACTGATCAACAGTGTCAGGCACAACATCACAGACAATACGGATCTGCTTTTCATTCTCCCATTTCTCCTCTTCCTTGGTAAGATCTCCTCTTTTAGTTTCCTGTTCCGCCGGATTCGGCAGCGCAAAACGAAGTTGTACGTTTATTTTATCAATTCTTTCGCATGATTGGATACCGTTCAGTCCTTACTTCTCTGCGTGCACCTGATAAATGTTTACCGGGAGCTCCTTGCCCTTCACCTTGATTTCGCCCATACTTTCGATCTCGAACAACTCTTTAACCCGCTCGTACATGGCCTCGCTGATCAAAATTTGTCCGGGCTTGGCGTTGGATTCGAGCCGGGCCGCCAGATTGACGGTGTCCCCGATCGCCGTATAGTCGAGACGCAGCTCCTCCGAACCGATATTGCCCACGATCGCAGGGCCGCAGTTAATGCCGATGCCGAACCGGACGGTAAAGCCCAGTTTCTGCATAAGCCGCTCTTCGAGACTGGCCGTCTGCTTTTTCATCTCGAGCGCGGCTCTTACCGCCATTTCCGCATGGTTATCGTACTTGACCGGCGCCCCGAACATCGCCATCACGCCGTCGCCGATAAATTTGTCGAGCGTCCCGTTGTATTTAAATACGGCCTTCGTGCACACGTCCAAATATTCATTCAAAAACTGAATGACCTGTTCGGGCTCCAGCTTCTCGGACAGTGTCGTGAACCCGCGGATATCTACGAATACGAGCGATATGTCCATCCGCTCTCCGCCGAGCTTCACCTCGTTGCCCGAAGCGAGCATCTGGTCGACGACCGCCTTCGGCACGAACCGTCCGAAGATGCCCGTCACACGCCCGCGCTCCCGGCGCTCCGCCAAATAATGGTCGACGATCGACCAGACGTACATCAGAATGATCGCCAGCAGCGGATAAAAGATCGGCAAGTAAGTGCGAAACGCTTCATTGGCGGCAATGAACGCTCCTATGTAGAAGACTGAAAGTCCGATAAACCAGAATAGGGCGGCTCTGCCTCTGAACGTTCCGAACAAAAAGGCGGAGAGCAGCACGACCAGAGCAAGAATGGCGGTACCGGCCGGCTTGCCGGCTTCGTTCCAGAACCGGTTATCCAGTATCGACTGCACCATATTGGCATGAATTTCGACCCCGAACATTTTGATCGCCCGGCTCATCGGCGTCATATATTCGTCCTGAAGAGCAGTCGTGTAAGGTCCGATCAATACGATGTCGTTTTCGAACATGTTCGCGTCGATTTTGCCGCTAAGCACGTCGCTGAACGAGAACGAATCGTAACCCGTGCTCAAATCTTTCTCTTGCCGCGGCTCGCTGTAAAACTGCGTGATCACCTGGTTTCTTGAGTTAACGGGAATTGACGAGCTGCCGCGGTACCATTTGCGCTGCTCCGCATCCCAGCGTACTTTCTCGGTATCGCCAAGAGCGTAATTAGCCAGCTTGACGCTGAACGCCTCGATCATCTCCCCCGACTTCTCCGGCAGCCCTACGATCAGCCTGCGGACGCGGTCGTCATTGTCGGGGAACACGTTAATGTGCGCCAGTTGACTTTTCGGAGCCTGAATGGCCGGTGCGGGAACTTCAATCCGGTCATACTCCAGCAGATTGCTGGATTGCTGTTTGGCGGGAAAGTTGAAATTAACGGGAAGCACCACGTTGTCGTATTTGCGCATGACCTCCGCCAAAGCCTGGTCCTGCTGCGGGTCCTTGCTCGGCTCCGGGAACGTGACGTCAAGCCCGATCGCTTTTACTTTGCCTTGCTCCAGCTTTTCGATGACGGCTGCGTATACGGAACGGTCCCATGGAAACTGACCGATCGCATCCAGCGATTTGGAATCGATTTTCAAGATTTTAATTCTCGTATCCGGCGTTCGCTGCCATACGTTTTTGGCGCCAAGCGCGTCGCGCAGCGGATTCTCGATATAGTGGAACGTTCCGCCGGTTCCGGTCGTATACGTGAAGACGGCAAATAAAAAAACAACCAATGCCGCGACGACCGTTGTTTTCCAGTTTCTCTTATTCATCGGCTCCTCCCCGAACCTCTCCGTACGATCTGTCGTAATAGGAAAATAGACGCATCGCGCCCCTCCCATATGCCTATTGTATTCCGCGTATCGACTTATAGCAACGACAGATTTACAATTGGTGTGAAAATTAACAATTCCGGTCTGCTCCTTGGCCAGTATACGATATCCAGTTTAAATTTTCTTTAAGAACATTGAAAAAATGCCTGCTTTCGCGTCTCTTCAGAAACGTTTTTTCATGACAAACTTCGTGCGTAAAACGGCGGTTTACCGTGGTTTCACTCTAACTCACATAATAAGAGTCTCTGGCCCCCTCTATTCTCGGCCTGTTGGGAAAACAGAGACGGATAAAGGCGATATGTACCCCTTATTTCAACCTGCTGGCCACATCTGCACCCTTTTCGCGGATAATAGAAGCTTCAAACGAGGCTGTCGATTCAATGTGGACAACCAAGTGGAAAGGGAAAAGATTACCTTCTGGCGAGTTTTGTCTGGAATCCCCTACCTTACAATCCTTATTCAATCTAGGGATTCCGGACAACCTGTCTGAGCAGAAGAAGGTAACTTTTCACTTGGAACGGCCTGCTATCACTTCTACACAATGAATCGACAGTCTCGCAAACCACTCTTATTCCGTGCCCAGGCGGGTTTTCGGACAAAATAGAGGGTGCAAACCGCTCTTAATCGGTTCCCCTTGCTCATAAGCGGGCACACGTGACCGAGCTTCCATGATGAACGGTCGCCAGTATGTCATATTAAGAAAAACTTCTAAAAGAAGCCTTGCCACGATGAATGACCCTGCGTAAGTGGAGGCTTTCTTGGTAAAGTATGTTTTGATTTACCGCTTTAATGCTTTAGTAAACTAAAATATTCTTTAACGTTCAAAAAAAGCCTTCCCTAAACGGGAAGACTTCGCTCGCACAGCTTATTTATTAAACGGAGTATCGGCGATTTTGATCGAATCGGTCGGGCAGCCGTCGGAGGCATCTTGCAGATCGTCGTACAGATCGTCCGGAATTTCCGTAATGCCGCGGTTGTTGTCGTCTTCGAAAATAACTTCCGCAAGCCCTTCATCGTCGTAGTCGTAAATGTCAGGGGCAGTTGCGCCGCATGCGCCGCATGCAATGCATGTATCTTTTTCTACCCATGTGTACTTAGCCATGAATAATTCCTCCTCAAATAGTAACCTCTACTGTCCACTATAATACAAAACTATATAAAGTTCAAACCTTTTGAGGCTTGCCAACCTTTATATAGGCTACGCTTTCACGTCTTTAAATATACGAAAAACGGCGCAAAACAAACGAGGCGACCCCGTCCGGGTCGTCGATGTCCAGGACCGGAATATTCCGCTCTCCCGCCGCCCGATACGTTCCATCCCCGCTCTTCTTAAGGACGAGCGCCACCGTATGGTCGTCGATCAGACTCCCGTCTCGTACCTGCTCCTCCGTCCGCATCAGGACGAGCTTGGGGATCGGCTCCTTCTTGAACCCCTCCACGACGATCAAGTCGAAGCCGTCCAGTCCTGCGAGCGCATCGCGAAGGCCCGCTCCCCCGCCGGTTTTCTCGTACTTGTACGTGTAGCCGGGGCCGGCAACGATTACCGCTTCGGCGCCAGTCGCCGCATAACGGGCGGAATCGGTCCCTTCCGCTTCCCGGTAATGGCCGTGGCCGTCGTGCTTGACGACGGCCACCTTCAGTCCGTGCCGGCTGACTCTTTCGACGACCTGAACGGCAAGCGTCGTCTTCCCGCTTCCGGAGTAGCCGGCGAATCCGATTATATGCGGCTTTCTTCCCTTCATTCGTCCAGCCCCCTCTCACGAAGATGGTCCATCTGCAGCGAAGTGCCTCTCCTCTTATGATTGCGGATCCATGTCGACGGATCGGTGCCGACCATACCGGCGGTAAGGATCGCGTCTTCGCCGTATTTGTCGCGGATGCGGTCCATCGTGGCGTTGAGCTGTTCTTTCTTCGGAGGTTGCTCGTACTCGAACAGATCCAGCTGGATCGCCGCCGTATTTTTCGGCTGCAAGCTCTGAAGCGTTACCCCGAGCAAGCGGACCGGCTTTCCGTACCCCCAATGCTCCTGGAACAGCTTGACCGACAACCGGTGAATTTCATCCGCATTTTCCGTTGGCACGGAGATGGTATGGGAGCGCGTAATCGTCTTCATATCCGGGTCGCGGATCGTAATCTGGATCGTGCTTGCGAGCAGCTTTTGCCTCCTCAGCCTTCTCGCCACCTGATCCGACAAGTTTAGGAAGACGCGGGAAATATCCGACGCCTCCGTCAAATTTTTGGGCAGCGTCGTCGTATGCCCGATCGATTTGCTTTGCTCCCGCTCCGGATTGACCGGCGATTCGTCGATACCGTTCGCCGCCTGCTTCAGCCACAATCCGTTTACGCCGAAATGCTTCACCAGAAACGATTCGTCCGCTTTCGCCACATCCCCGATCGTGTACAAGTTCAGCTTGCGCAGCCGGTCTCCCATCCGGTGGCCGATTCCGAACAGGTGCGAGCACGGCTTGTCCCACAGCAGCCGCTCGACGTCGCGCTTGCGAAGCACGGTTATGCCGTTCGGCTTCTTCATATCGGAAGCCATCTTCGCCAGCAGCTTGTTCGGGGCGACTCCGATGGAGCACGGCAGACGAAGCTCGTCGCGGATTCGCGTCTGAATAATTCCGGCGATCTGCAGCGGCGTGCCGAACTGCTTGGAGCCCGTAATATCGACATAACATTCGTCGATGGACATCGCTTCCACCAAAGGGGAGTAATTGTAGACGATCTGCATAAACTTGCGGGAAAACTGGCGGTACAAATCGAAGTCCGGCTGCAGCACGATCAGGTCCGGGCACACTTTCAAAGCTTGGCGGATGTGCATCCCCGTCTTGACGCCTTTCGCTCTTGCCGCATAGGAGGACGTGACGATAATGCCCTTGCGCAGCTCGATATTGCCGCCGACGGCAAGAGGCTTTCCTTTATATAAGTCCGGCTCCACCGCCTCGTGCACCGAGCAGTAAAACGCGTTCATATCGATATGCAGAATGACTCTGCCGTTTTTGGGATAATGGCCGTCTGTTGCCGTTCGATTCATAACGGACCGGTACCGTTTGCCATTCTCGAAGCCTTATGCTCCGCCGGAGCGTGCAAGTATGGCTCGTTCGCGAATTTCATCGGGCGTTCCCCCTAATCAGCGTTCCATCCCAGCATACCTTTGCCGGCGCTTCGGGTCAAGCGGGGCCCGCTTTTCGCGCGTTCGTGACAATATACCAAAAAGACAGGACTAATACCGGACAACTTTGCAAAACTACTTCAATATTTCGGTCAAAATGTTATAATGGAGGGAATGCAGCGCGGCTAATGCTTCAGAATGCGGAGGAGGAAGTTCATGGCAACCCCAGTAATTATTTTTGACACGACTTTACGGGATGGAACGCAAGGGGAAGGAATCAGCCTTTCCGTCGAGGACAAATTGAAAATCGCCCAAAAGCTCGACCGTCTGGGCGTTCATTATATTGAAGGCGGATGGCCGGGCAGCAACGGCAAAGACATCGAATTTTTTCACCGCTCCAAAGAGCTGAACCTGACCCACGCCAAAGTGACGGCATTCGGCAGCACCCGCCGGAAAGACTCGAAGGCGGAAACCGATCCGAATCTGAACCGTCTCGTCGAATCCGGTGTCAGCGTGGCGACGATCTTCGGCAAATCGTGGGATTTCCACGTCCATACGGCGATTCAGACGTCGCTTGAAGAAAATTTGAACATGATTTACGACTCGGTCCGTTATTTGAAGAGTCAAGGACTTGAAGTGATTTATGACGCGGAGCATTTCTTCGACGGATTCAAGAACAATCCGGAATACGCGCTGGCCACGATCCAGAAAGCGGAAGCGGCAGGCGCCGACTGGGTCGTCCTGTGCGATACGAATGGCGGCTCCCTGCCCGGCGAAGTGTCGGATATCGTCAAGACGGTATGCAGCAAGCTGAAAACGCCGGTCGGCATTCACGCTCATAACGATTGCGAGCTGGCGGTCGCCAACAGTCTGGCCGCCGTTCAGGCCGGCGCGCGCCAAGTACAAGGGACGATCAACGGCTTCGGCGAGCGCTGCGGCAATGCCAATCTATGCTCCGTCATTCCGAACCTGCAGCTCAAGCTCGACTACAACTGCGTATCCGAACAGCAGCTGCAGAGCCTGACCTCGGTCGCCAGATACGTCAGCGAGATCGCAAATGTCAACATGGCGGTCAATCAGCCGTTCGTCGGCTCAGCCGCTTTTGCCCATAAGGGAGGCATTCACGTCTCGGCGATTATGCGACACGCCAAAACGTACGAGCATATCGTGCCCGAGCTGGTCGGCAACAAGCAGCGCGTGCTCGTATCGGAGCTCGCCGGACAGAGCAATCTGCTGGTCAAGGCGCAAGAGCTCAATCTCGATATGAGCAACGAGACGAATCAAACGAAGCAAATTATCGAGAAAATCAAGGAGCTGGAGCATCAAGGCTACCAGTTCGAAGGAGCGGACGCTTCGCTGGAGCTGTTGCTGCGCCGAGCGTTCGGCGATATCGAAGATATTTTCACGATGGAGTCGTTCAAGCTGATCGTCGCCAAATCGCCGGGAGACTCGGTCGTATCGGAAGCGATCGTGAAGATGAAAGTTCACGGGGAGACGGTATATACGGCGGCCGAAGGCAACGGACCGGTAAACGCTCTGGATAACGCCCTTCGCAAAGCGCTCGTCCAATTTTATCCCGATATTCGCGACATGCATCTGTCCGACTACAAAGTCCGCGTCATTAATGAAAAAGACGCTACCGCGGCGAAGGTTCGCGTATTGATCGAATCGACCGACATCAACAATACATGGAGTACAGTAGGCGTATCCGAGAACATTATCGAAGCAAGCTGGGAAGCGCTGCTGGACAGTATCCGCTATGCGCTGATCGGCAAAACCCGGATTGAACCGCAGGCGAACCGGCAAGCACAGCTGGGACTTGTCAATCACTGACGCCTCCGGAAACGGGAAACGGAACTGGCATAAGCAGGAACAATCAGACGATACGCGCGTTATCTTTATAATCGAGTAGGCCCATGCACAGTTGCATGGGCCTCTCACAGATCCGGACGTGCGGGTCATCGCATCCGGCTCCTCCAAGATTATCCCCTTTGGGGGTGATGTTCATTGTAAAGCTCAAGAAGACTGCATAGACCCATTTCCTCAAACCA